>JAFGNH010000028.1 GCA_016927115.1 Anaerolineales bacterium
ACGGTTGATAGAATGCGCAGCATCGTCGTTTTCCCTGCTCCATCCGGACCTACAAGTCCAAATAACTTGCCACTCGGGATCTCCAGGGTCACATCATCCACTGCAGCAGTCCCATTCTGGTTTTTGTATCTTTTTGTTAAACCCTCAATATGAATTGCACTTTGCATCCATCACTCTCACAATCTGAACCCCTGCAAGGTTACACTGTACCCAATCTCGCTGGATGGGAAAATATTAGAACTATATCAATGAGGTACCGGCTGCAGAAAGAAAACAGAGCCGGATAACTCTGCTTCGTTTTCCTCCAGGATTCCTTTTCGATATTCATCACGGTATTGAATCTACCCCATCAGCCGGCGATCCTGTAGATGCTGCAAACCATGAAGCGGTATGACACAAGTAACCTCCCGGTATGACTGCAGTCATAATCTACGGAAAGGTACTGTATTTCTTGAAGCATATTCAAATGATGCGTGATATTATGCAACTATGAGGAAGAAAATCGAGCCGGGATTGCTGAAAATCTTCCGCTTTATCGAGATTCTGGAAGCGGTTGTCTTGCTCATGCTGGTCATCCTCCTGGAACTCCTCAACACCGAATCCCAAATCCGCCCCACAAGCCATTATTATCTGAATCTTATTGGCTGTCTGCTGCTTATCGGTTATCTTTCCTGGCCGTGGCTGATGCGAAGTCTGAAACAATTCTATTTACCAATCGCGCTCACTATTGCCACAATCACACCTATTCTGAGCAACAGGCTGTACCTGCAGATCCAGCTGGAACAGGCTCCCAACCTCCTGATAACAAACGCCTGGGAACTGATCCCGCTGCTGTTTATCCCCCTGGTCATCATGGCCTGGAATTACAACCTTTCCTTTGTATTCCTTTTCTCCATGCTTTCCGGCCTCTTTGATTTCCTGCTGACAACGGCTGTTGCTGTGGGTCTGCACTTGAACATGTACACGATCCTGGGTGTGATTTTTATACGCACAATCTCACTGATGGCTGTCGGATTCCTGGTCGTTCAATTAATGGACACACAGCGGGAGCAGCGGCATAAGCTGACGGAAGCCAATCTCAAGCTCAGCCTTTATGCAAACACTCTGGAACAGCTGGCTGTCAGCCGCGAGCGTAACAGGCTTGCGCGTGAACTGCACGACACCCTGGCACACACGCTGAGCGGCCTGGCTGTTCAGCTTGAAGCACTCAACACCGTACTTTCTCCGAAAGAAACGGAAGCAAAAATCATGCTCGAGCACGCCCTGCACACAACACGCAGCGGCCTGATGGAAACACGCCGCGCCCTCCGTGCACTGCGTGCCACGCAGCTGGACGATTTCGGACTCCGACAGGCACTCAGCAACCTTATTCAGAACGTATCGGAACGCAGTTCGCTGCATTTCACCTCCAGCCTGCCCGATGCAATCGACTCTCTGCCGCCCCACATCGAACAGGGCGTCTACCGTATAGCACAGGAATCACTGGAAAATGTGCTTAAGCATTCCAATGCAACAGAATCCTCACTTACCATATCCTTTGAAGGCCATCTCTTCAGGATGAGAATCAAGGATAACGGCAGCGGCTTCCAGATCCACAGCGCTGGACTGAACGACCGGATGGGATTGACCGGGATGCATGAACGGGCCGCGGTACTCGGGGGCAGTCTTGCGATCACTAGCTCGCCTGAGAATGGTACTGAAATACAGCTGGAGATACCGGACTATGACTATTAGAGTCCTTATTTGTGACGATCAGGAAATCGTGTGTGAAGGCCTGGAAAAGATTCTGAATTCTGACCCCGATATCGAAGTTGTCGGTATCGCACGCGATGGTGCTGAAGTATTAAAGATCCTGCCGGATGCCAGGCCGGATCTGGTGCTGATGGACCTTAAAATGCCGGTAATGAACGGGGTCACAGCCTCCCGGAAGATTCACGAGAAATATCCCGGAATCCCTGTCCTCGTACTCACAACCTACGATGATGATGAATGGGTATTTGATGCCATCCGAAGCGGTGCCTCCGGCTATCTTCTGAAAGACACTCCCCGTGAAGGATTGATCAAAGCTATCAAGGGTACTCTTTCCGGAGAATCCTTCGTAGACCCGGGCATTACACGCAAGTTGTTGACTCGCCTCGCCCGGACCGGTCCTGAACCTGAAAGACCCAGTACGCTTTCTTTCTCTGATCGCGAGATGGAAATTCTTCAGCTGCTGGCGCGCGGCTTATCCAATGCAGAAATTGCCCAGCAGCTCTACCTCTCGGAGGGAACCGTGCGCAACTATACCAGTGCAATATTCTCAACTCTGAGTGTCTCCGATCGCACCCAGGCTGCTGTTGCCGCCATCCGCTATGGTTTCGTCAATCTGAATGACCTGTAGCAAATTCCGCAGTATTTCTTTCCAGCCACGTTTCTTCACCTGTGTGGTTACCCTGTTTCAGGTGGAATCCAATTCGGAAGAGGTCCTTGAACGGGTTTTCTACCGTAAAAGATAGTTTCAAGCCACAGAAATGGATAATGCAAGAGCGGAGCTCGACGGAGCAGGATCCGGATCAGTTTATGCAGCCCGGTGTTGGGATGTGAGTAAGGGCAGACAGCCAGACAACGCCCACAGTCAGTGCCAACAATATTCCAATAACGAAAACAGGAATCCATGTTGATCTTCCAGCGATAGGCACCATCGAGCTGCTCCCGGTCGGAAAAAGAGATAGCCCGGGAGGGACAATTTTCCGCACAGCGTTTGCATATTCTACAGAATCTGATCATGGAAGAATCGCCCACACGTTCATCAGGAATCAGGGGGAGATCTGTAGAAACAATACTGATTCGAACACGGGGGCCCTGTGATGGTGTCATCAGGAGCCCCATCCGCCCTATTTCACCTAATCCGGCATCACGCGCCACCAGAGGGGCGATCACATGGTAATTACCATCAATATGGGCACGGGCATCGTACCCCAGACGGGCGATAAAATTCTTCAGCTGCAGAGCAATTAACGCTGCATTGGCATACTGCTTTGAGGACTCCATCACAACAGGTACCGCAGGTGCAGCGGCTATAAACCTGCGATTCATTTCTACAGTGAAAGCCAGTGCAAAAGAGTGAGAGAGGCGCCCGGCCTTCCCTCGTCGTTCCTTACGGCCCAGAATGGAATAAATATGATAGGGCTCAAGCCGGGTGATCCCAACATCCAGGGCGCCATAATATCGTGCAAGCTCTTTCAGAAAACGACTGGCACGCCCGGGATCGAGCGCCACCTTCTCTACTCCGGTATTCGCCTCCACAAAAGCACCAAGATCCTCACATAAATCAAAGCTTCCCAGCGCAGAAGCGAACCCGAGTGTATCAGCTTCTTTCGCTTCCGGAGATAATAAGCCCGGCAGCTTTCGAATGGTTTCGTCTATTCGAAGATTCTCAGGACGACGTGCATAATACTCCAGATACGCCTCTGTATCGGGTTCCAACTCCATTCTCGAAAACGGAATATCCCGCTCATCAAATTGTGTATTAGGAATTTCAGACTCGACAATTTTTTACCGGAATGGAAAGAACATCAATCCCACTATGATCAATGCCGCTGCACCTGTAACAAGGTTTAACCCTGCCTGGATTTCTCCTGGAAGAAAGAAAAAGAGTATTACAGTACCTGTAAAAAAAAGAAACGCCATCGCACTTAGCATTGCTGCCCGTACTTCATGCTCCAGGAAGGATTGAATTCCAAAAACCAGGAAAAGGACTCCGATAAGGAGCCCTGCCACCGGCATAATGAGAAGCCAAGGTTCAGTTAACACTGGTAAAAAACTCCTGGAATTGTACTGGTGCCTCCTACCCTATCACACTATATGGCACACAGCCAACCCGGGCTGAAAATATAAAAAGGTTCGCATATCGAACATTCCAGGTGTCCTTCTTTGTCATCTGATAGAATAAGTTTGAAAAAAATGAACACCTTTACGGAGACACATATGAACGTCCTCAAACGGCTGAAAAAACTCTTTGTTTTCACTCCGCGTGCTGATGTGGAAAGCTGGATATATGTACAGTGTGACCGGTGCGGCGAGATAATTGCTGCCCGTATCAACCTGCGTAATGATCTATCCATCGTCTATGAAGAAGAAGGAGGAGAAGATCACTACATCTGCCGAAAAGTATTGATTGGCAGCGGCTTATGCTTTCAACAAATCGAAATAGAATTAACTTACAACTCCAACCGAACGCTTGTGGAAAAAAGTATCAAGGGTGGAAAGTTCCTGAGCGAGGAAGATACCAATAAACAGAGAACCTGAGCAGTACCTGTTTTTCTTGTGATGATCATTGTTTTTTCAGCGGGCTCATGCGGTAGTAAAATGCGAAAAAATACAGAGACTGCTGTCGCTCCAGCAGTCTCTCTTACCTGTCTCCCAGGTCACCTGTTTTTCTTTCCAGCACTGGGTTGGAAAGGAATAACCTCTCAACCAGCTGCTCTATTCAGCAGCATAAAATTCCACCAGCTCGACCACCGTATCAGACTCTAACGGGAATGTTGCTGGGCCGAGTTTGAGTTGTGTACGTGTCACTTCCTGTCTGATCAGCCCCTGGAACGGAACAAACCAGAGCCTGGTCTCCAGGATCACCGTACCTTCCAGAGAAATTATTTCTCCATCACTATCGAGTGTGAGTGCGGCTTCAAATTCAGTCTTCCGGTCGATGACATATGCATTTTCAAACGTCCCGGCTTCAACCTCGACAGTTTCACGTTCTCCTTCCGACTCCCACTCCATCCTGACCGGGCTGTCATCAAGCGTGGCATTAAGCATCTCACCCTCGGAAACAGCAGTCAGCTGGCCGGAGGCCAGGTACTCTGTTTCCCATTTATATTCCCAATCATTGGCTTCGAAGGTTTCATAAGAAGGGGCATACACACCATCGATATGCTCCAGTTCTATGTCACCGTCCACATCACCGAAAAGGAAACCCAGCATCATGTTCGGGAAATTGAGGATTTCACCATTCTCACATTCGATTTCTGCAGATGTCGTTACACCTGTTTCATAGGCGAGCATGTCAACTGTCGCGCCATTTTCGCGGACATCAGAAACGGTCATCCCGAATTTTGAAGTCTCTCCCTCCGAAGTAATCTGGTAGATCCACTGCTGATTTAGAACCATCGGATAAAGCACATTGGTGCATCCGCCCTGCTCTGCAGGGGGCGCTATAGAATCACTCTCACTACCGTCGGAGGAGCTTTCAGCCTGGCCACCTTCATGCTCCTCTTCATCCGCTGTTGAATCCACATCTGAAGCTGCCTGATCTTCCACGTTTTCAGATTCTCTCACAGCTGCGACATCTTCATCCCCGGCCGTGTCACTCAATAATCCACCCATGGTACAGGCCAATGTGCTGAGCAGCAAAAAGCTGAAAGTCAGTCCCAGAATTAGCCATAGATGTTTTTTGGAAGTCCGCTTTCCCCGGTACATAACCATTCCTCCATAACAGATTTCGCCATCATTATGACAATACCCATAGTGATTGTCCATCAACCGATCGTAAAAATAACAGGAATCACAGGTGCCCGGCAGGGTCCCTGATTAAGGGTATCATGCTGATGTAAGACGTTGTCCTTGCCAGCCGGGAGTAAAAACCCTGCTTCTGTTCTTATTGATTTTACGATAGTATAGGAGCATAGTAAGCCGGATGGGTTTCAATTCAGAACACCTTATAAGGAGGGGTTAACATGGATTATGGAGAAATTCTGAGTAAAGCCTGGAAAATAACATGGAAACACAAAGGGCTGTGGATCCTGGGAATCCTGGCTGGCTGTTCCACCAATGGCGGAGGAGGCGGCGGCGGTTCAAGCTCTCGGGCTCAGTACAATATGGATTCCGGTGACTTCCATCAATTCTATCAATTCTCCCACTCACCATTCTTCCAATGGCTTTCAGACATTCCTGAAGGCGTATGGCTTGCAATAGCAATCGGGTTCATACTTTTCATTATCACCCTCAGCATCCTCTTCTGGGTGCTGGCCTCGATCGGGAAAAGCGGGCTATTCGCTGCTTTTAAACAAGCCGATGAAACTGGCTCGACCACTCTTAAAGAAGCGTTCAGTGCTGCATTGCGGAATTTCTGGAAAATCCTGGTTATAGAAATAGCCATAGGACTTGCTACCTTTCTGGTCATTCTGGTGCTGCTGGCACCGATGATCTGCTGCTTCCCATTGATCTTTTTACTTATCCTGGGGGGGATTCTTATCCATGTTCTGACCATGCTCATAGAAATCGCTATCGTGGCTGATGAAAAACACCTCACAGAGGCACCGGCCTATATCTGGAACTTGTTAAAAGCAAACGTAGGCGATACGATTGTTATCGCGCTCCTTCTCGGTGCGATCAAATTGATCCTGAGCCTTCTCATTGGCTTGCCTGCACTCCTGGTATTCATCCCTGTCATCCTCGGAATCTTTATTGAAGGAGGGCAGATGCTTCTTCCGAGCATTGGAATGAGCGTATTACTCCTGCTATTCTACATGCCTGTCGCAATTATACTCAGCGGCGTCCTCCAGACTTTCCATAATGGAGCCTGGACACTTTTCTATCAGCGGATCAAACAGAAGCCGCTGCCGGAGAAAAAGGCTGAATCCGCCGATGAGTGAACGTTATTAGCAAATACGAAGTCTGCTGCCATAAACAGCAGACTTCTTCTCTTAAGACACTCAGCAGGCCCGGCTGCCTGTTTTTAGGCTAACCCGTCTGGACAGCAGGAGCCGAAGTATTTTCAGGTTTGTCGTTTTGGAACCCTATCAGGAAGGGCAACATAAACGTGATTTCCTGTATATAATGGAGCTGATTCAGGTCTACCCATATACAAAAAATGGGTCAGAAAGGACAGAACCAGTCTATGGGCAAAATAACACATGTAATCAAAAGAAGTGGCGCACAGGTCCCCTTCAACCCGGATCGCATCGCCAATGCAATTTACCGTGCTGCTGTCGCCGTCGGTGGACGGGACAAGGAACGCTCACAGCGCCTGGCAGAAAAAGTTGTGACGTATCTGGAAGAGCATTATGGAGAGGGAACCGCTCCCCAAATCGAAGAAATTCAGGATGCAGTGGAAAAAATCCTGATCGAAAACGGCCATGCTTCGGTCGCCAAAGCATACATCCTGTATCGTGAAGAACGGGCACAGAAGCGTCAGGAAAAAGCCCGGCGTGCTTCAATCCCGTCTGAAAATGTACCCTGGGCAAAAATCTGGGGAGTTCTCGATTGGGCCAGCTCACGCGGCCTGGATTCCATCTCTGCCCTGAACCGTCGGATTGAGCAGAATGAATTTCCTCATATTGTTCACGAATCCGAAGCAGCCTATGAAGCTGATCTGGATATGGCCGCAGAAATGGCGCTGGGAAAAATTGAAAAGCTCAGGATGATCTTCATCAGCGGGCCTTCTTCTTCCGGGAAAACAACAACAACGATCAAACTCGGTGAACGGCTGCAAAAACACGGCCTCAAGCTGATCGCACTCAACGTTGATAATTACTTCTTTGATCTCGAAATGCATCCCAAAGATGAATTCGGTGACTATGATTTTGAGACTCCTCAGGCTCTTGATCTGGAACTGATTAATCAGCACTATTCAGAATTAATCGAAGGGCACGAGGTTAAAATCCCGTTCTATGACTTCAAGACCGGATCCCGTAAACTCGACCAGACACCTATGAAACTGGCCAGTGATGAGATCCTCCTCATCGACAGCCTGCATGGATTGTATCCTCCAATGACAGCCGGGATCGACCCGGACCGCATGTTCAAGCTGTACCTGGAGCCGCTGCTGCAGATGCGCGGCCCGGATGATGATTACATACGCTGGACAGACCTTAGGCTGATGCGCCGTATGCTGCGTGATGCCAAATACAGGGCTTACAACCCCCAGCAGACACTGGAACACTGGCATTATGTACGTGCCAGCGAGCTGCGGAATATCATCCCTTACATCAATACAACGGATTATATTGTCAACACAGGGATGCCCTATGAACTCCCAATCTACCGACCCATGCTGCTGGAATACTTCGAAAAATGGAATACAGAGTATGTTGATGATCCGCTGCATGAAGACGCCTATGACCGTGCAAGCAGAGTGTATCGAATACTGAAAGCCGTTCACGCTGTGGAAGATGACAGTTCAATTCCCGCCAGTTCTGTTCTCCGTGAATTTATCGGCGGCAGCTGCTACGAATATTAGAACCACCCTTCAGCCAGTGTTTGCTGCCGTTCTGGCAGCAAACACTGCATCATGATAGGGATCTTTCTCAAGTTTTCAAAGTACATTTGCTACGCGGTGGAATTTTACTGTTGTGCTAGAATTTTTTCAGGCTTAAAAAAAATTAATCAACATCAAGAAGACCAAATTTTCAGGCTGGCAGGATTTCCTCATCGTTCGAATACAGTCAGCCTGAAGACAAAAATCGGAATAAATTATGACCCCATCACTTCAGACTCTGAAACGTCCTCGTATAGTTTTTCTTGTAGCTCTTCTGTATGGCTTGCTGATTTCGGGCTGCAGCAAGGTGCCGGAATTGTTATCCCCGGCGGATACTCTGGAAGCTCAGAATGATGGCGCATTGATCGTGGATATCCGTACCCGGGAAGACTTTTCAGAATTCCACATAGCAAAATCAGTCAATATCCCGCTCGAAGAGCTGCCATCCAGACTCGATGAAATACCTTCCGGGAAACACATCATTCTTGTATGCACGCTGGGCCGTTCCAGCCTCGAAGCAAGGGAGATCCTGCTCGAAGCCGGTTATGCGTCCGTCAGCAGTATGGAAGGTGGCGTAATGGCCTGGTATGACGCCGGCTACCCGGGGATTTTTGGCCAGTAATCCATCAGGACGAGTTCTTCATCAGCATGCTCATCCGGAGGACGTTGTTGAAGGATCCAGTTGCAGGGAATCAGTCTGCCCCACCGAATTACAGCGCTCATCTGCAGAAGCTGAGGTTCTCTCACCTTATCCATTTGCCGGAAAACTGCATTCAGGAAAACAAGCCGCACGGGATATTTCCCTGCGGCTTTTTTTACTCCCCATATCACAGAATAAGGAGAAACAAGTGCTACGAGCTATCCTTCTCTACCTTTCCAAAGCAGCATGGGCCAGAAAGCTTGTGTGTTCACTACCTTTTGCCAGTCGGGCAGCAGCCAGATTTGTAGCCGGTGATACCTGGGAGCAGGCACTCCATGTGATCCAATCCCTGAACGATGATGGGCTTTTTGTAACGATTGACCACCTGGGGGAAAATACAACCACCAGAGAAGAAGCACAATCCGCCGCAGATACCTATCTCTTCCTGCTGCAGGAAATTAAACGCACCGGGATCAAATCCAGCGTCTCACTGAAACTCACCCAGATCGGGCTTAATCTCGATCCGGATCTTTGCTGGAACCTGCTGCGCCGGATTGTACAGACAGGTTCAGAATCAGGCATCTTTGTCCGTATTGATATGGAGGATTCCGGCACTGTGGACCGTACTCTGGACCTCTTCTATCGTCTGCGCAGCGAAAATCTTTCGAATGTCGGGCTTGTGATACAGTCCTACCTTTACCGAAGTTTCGGGGATACGGAAAAGCTGCTGGAGATTCCAACCCCGATCCGATTGGTAAAAGGGGCCTACAATGAACCTCCGGAAATCGCTTATCGCCAGAAAAGCGATACAGATACGGCCTTCGACCAGCTGACCAGCAGCATTATCCGGGCAGCAGTGAAAGATGGTGCCAGGCCTGCCTCAGCCGACGGCCACTTTCCTCCCATCACCGCGTTGGGCACACACGATGAAAAGCGAATCGAGTATGGCATTCACACTGCTCAACAGGAAGGACTGCCGAAATCAGCGCTCGAAATTCAGATGCTTCACGGAATCCGTCCGGAATACCAGCGTGCTCTGGCGAAAGACGGCTTCCCGGTAAGAGTTTATGTTCCCTACGGAACAGAATGGTATCCTTATTTCACCCGCCGCCTCGCTGAAAGGCCGGCGAATATCTGGTTCATCCTGTCAAATTTTTTCAAACGCTGAAGAAGCTGTTATCGTTGTACACCGATATCCCGCCGAACAGACCGGCATCGGCGGGATATTACCTTCATATAAGATCCTGCTCCCCGAATCCAGAACATTCTTTAAAATCTGCTGAAACCCGGAATCGGCATTGATGAAAAGTATTACACAAGAAATACTCTTAATGTGGCTTGATTCTTTACAGATCATGCTTGCAGGAGGGTACAATATGAGAAGGTGATTCCGGGAAAGCAGACCCCGGACATCCACAAAAGCATCATGAATACTGTGAAAGGAAACCTTAACAGATCCACAAAACTATGAATTCCATAAGACCTGTACTGAAATCACTGATCCAAAGTGCCAGAGTGCCTTTCCTTGCTGCAGCAGTCACTGCCTACGCGCTGGGTATCGCTATCGCTTCCTACCTTGCAGTGCCGGTTGATTGGCCCCGTTTCTGGTGGGGACTGCTTTTTGTTTTTTCAATGCACCTCTTCACACGCTGGATCGAAGCCGGTTTTCTACCCTCTTCCCTGAATCCATCTTCCCTGGCCGATACACCTGCAAACAACCTCAAAACTGCAAAAACTTCCCGTACATTTCTCTTTGCCGCCTTTTTTTCACTGGCCATGATGGGTACTTCGCTTTCGGGTTTTCTACTCAATGGTACCCTTCCTGCTGTAAGCTGGCTTTTACTCTCCATCCTCATCCTCTCTACCATTCTTTACACCGTACCACCGTACCTTATCCAGACAGCAGGCATAGACGAAATCTGGAGCGCATTTCTGATTTGCGCCCTGGTCCCTGCATTCAGCTACTCATTGATGGCCGAAGAGCTGCATCGCCTGATTCCGATGAGCACCACTGCTCTGGCTGCCTTTTTCTTCGCCTCTCTTATCGTTTCTCAGTTGAGAACATATGCGAAGGATACTGCCGCCGAACGAAAGACGCTGGCAACCCGTCTGGGTTGGCGGAAGATCATGTTCCTGCACGATGCTGCATTGGAATTTGGTGTATTCTCTCTGGCGCTCGCTTACATTTTTGGGTATCCCTCCCGTATCAGTTTGAGCCTTCTTATTGTCCTGCCGTTGATTTTGATTCAGATGATCCAGATGAACCGCATTCGCCAGGGCGCTCCCCCGGGTTTCCGCGCCATGCAGGCCACTGCATCTGCAATATTCTCTCTCACTCTCTATTTCCAGTTCATCGGATTCCTACACTGATAGGTACAGAATTATGCCCGAATTTCTAAAACTAGTACCACCACAGCAAGCTGTCGAACAGTTCCTGGCAGCAATGCCGGACCCTACGCCGGAAACCATCTCATTGGAAACGCAATTCGCTGAAGGCCGTGTGCTGGCAGAGACGTTTCACGCACCCCACCCACTGCCGCCCTTTACGCGCTCCTCTGTCGACGGCTTTGCCGTCCGAGCTGCCGATACTTTCGGAGCCAGCCCCAGCCTGCCTGCCTATCTCACCATTGCTGGTGAAATCGAGATGGGTAAACAGGCAGCCCTGGCAATTCAGCCCGGGCAGGCTGCACTGGTCCACACCGGGGGAATGATTCCAACAGGCGCCAATGCAGTCGTTATGCTGGAAGATACCCAGACGATCCGTGCTGGTGAGGTTGAAGTGCATAAACCCGCTGCAGATGGAGAAAACATCCTGCGTGAAGGCGAGGATGTCGCCACCGGCGAAGAGCTGTTCTCATACGGCACACTGCTGCGTCCCCAGGAGATCGGTGGTTTGATAGCTTATGGCTATACGCAAATTCGCGTATACCGGAATCCAACTGTCGGCATTCTCTCCAGTGGAGACGAGATTGTTCCACCAGGCTACGAGCCTGGTCCAGGCCAGGTGCGTGATATAAACAGCTACACGCTTGGTGCAATGCTCCGCCTTCATGGAGCAGATCCACGTGTCTATGGTATTGTGCATGATTCCTTCGATGAACTCGAGAGTGCTGTGCGCCGCGCTTTTACAGAGAACGATATGATCCTTATCACAGCCGGATCTTCCGTCAGCACACGTGATATCACAGCGGATGTCATCGATTCACTCGGCTCTCCAGGCGTCTTATTCCATGGGCTGGCACTTCGGCCGGGTAAACCGACTATCCTCGCTCTGGCGGAAGGAAAGCCGGTTATCGGCCTTCCGGGCAATCCCGTCAGTGCAATTGTGTCTGCAGGTCTGTGCGTGCTCCCGGTTCTCCGCAAGTTGAGAGGGCTTGGACAAGTTTCTTTCAAAGCAGCCGTACAAGCCACCCTCAGCCAGAATATCCCATCCATCGCCGGCCGGGAGGATTACCTCCCTGTGCGACTGGAACATGGATCGGAGGGAATAACTGCAGTACCGGTTTTTGGTCGCTCCAACCTGATCTTCACGTTGGTCCGTGCCGACGGCCTGGTTCGCATTCCCGCCGCGGTAACCGGTTTAACGGGAGGATCACCCGTTGATGTCATCCTTTTCTCATAACTCTGTTCTCTGGATACTCCTATGAAAACATCAAATATTTATCTACACGACATACCACTCGAAGAAGCCAGGAACCGCTTTCATAAAGCAATCAGCGCTGCCGGGCTGGGCGGTATTCTGGGAGAAGAGCAGATACCGCTGCAGGACGCAGCGGGCCAAAAAACCTCCCGGGCAGTCTGGGCTCAGTTGTCTTCCCCGCATTACCACGCTGCGGCAATGGATGGTTTTGCTATCAGGGCACAGGATACAGAGGGCGCCAGTGATCGGGACCCTGCAGTCCTCAACAGGATCCAGTATGTCGATACCGGTGATCCGATGCCTGCATGGGCGGATGCTGTTATCCCGGTTGAACTTGTGGAAAACCTGGACAGCGGTGATCTGCTGGACAGTCGATCTATTCATGTACGGCTCTCGCTGCCTCCCTGGAAACATGTGCGCCCGATGGGTGAAGATATGGTTGCCACTCAGCTGGTGCTTCCCGCGAACCATATCCTGCGGCCAGTCGACCTGGGAGCAATAGCAGGCAGCGGACACCATGAAGTATGGGTGATTCGAAAACCGCGTGTCGCCATTATACCGACTGGAACCGAACTGGTCCCGGTTGGAGCCCGCGCACAAGCAGGCGAAATTATTGAGTACAACTCGCTGGTGCTTGCCGCTCAGGTCGAGATATGGGGAGGAACAGCCACACGTTATCCGATCGTTGAGGACAGGCTGGAAACAATCCAGCAGCAAACCGCTGAAGCCGCCCGGATACACGACCTGGTACTGGTCAATGCCGGCTCCTCTGCCGGATCGGAAGATTTCACAGCCGAAGTTGTATCCAACCTTGGCACCCTTCTGGTACACGGCATCGCAGTACGTCCCGGCCACCCGGTAATCCTGGGCATGCTGGAAAGGGCCAAAACCGACGGATCAACTGGAGCCGAACAGATTCCTGTTATCGGCATTCCGGGTTACCCTGTTTCAGCTGCCCTCACCGGCGAGATTTTCGTTGAACCGCTGCTGGCTCTGTGGACCGGGCGCAAAGGAATCCAACGCCCCGTTGTGGAAGCAGTGCTGACGCGAAAAGTACACTCCTCTCCGGGCGATGATGAGTATCTGCGAGTCACGGCAGGAAAAGTGGGCGAGAGGATCGTAGCCGCCCCGCTTGCACGTGGTGCGGGTGTAATATCCTCGCTGGTACGATCAGATGGCATCGTGCACATTCCAGCTGGTGTCCAGGGTATTCAATCAGGCGAGAAAGTCCAGGTAGAGCTGTACTGCAGCCCTGAGGACCTCGAAAAGACGCTGGTTGTTCTCGGTTCCCATGACCTGACCATCGATCTTATTGCCCAGGAACTTGCTCTGATGGGATTCAAACTCTCCTCAGGGAACCTGGGAAGCCTGGGAGGATTGATCGCCCTGCGCCGTGGTGAGGCACACTTCGCCGGCAGCCACCTGATGGACCCTGAAAGCGGTGAGTATAACCTGAGCTACATCCGCCGTTATCTTCCTGACACTCCGGTTGTCCTTGTTAACCTGGTCACCCGACAGCAGGGGCTTATTTTGCAGAGCGGCAACCCGGAAGGCATCCATTCCCTCGAGGATATCGCCCGGCCAGATATTACTTATGTTAACCGTCAGCGTGGCGCAGGTACGCGTGTACTGCTCGACTACCACCTGGAACAGCTTCGGATCGATCCGGCAGCCATAAAAGGCTATGCGCAGGAGGAGTATACACACCTCACCGTGGCTGCTGCAGTCGCCTCAAATCGCGCTCACTGCG
This sequence comes from Anaerolineales bacterium, assembly GCA_016927115.1. Classification (GTDB taxonomy): domain Bacteria; phylum Chloroflexota; class Anaerolineae; order Anaerolineales; family E44-bin32; genus JAFGNH01. Next base: position 14,267 of record JAFGNH010000028.1, read on the forward strand.
GGCTGGGGATCCGGGCTGCGGCTGACGCACTCAATCTCGATTTCCTCCCCCTGTACCAGGAACGGTATGACCTTGTTTTCCCTCGTACCCACTTTGAAAGTGTGCTCATCCAGCCTGTATTGGAGATCCTTGAAAATCCGCTCTTCCGAAACAGTGTGGCGGCCATGCCGGGTTATGATGTGGAACACATGGGAGAGATTATTGCAGAGCTGGGATAGAGTGCGAGAGAACACCTGAGACAATCAGGCATTGGAACTCTCTCCCCGGTTCTGATCCCACAGATAGAAAATGGCTGGATCCCTTCCGGGCACCCAGCCACTTTATTTTGTTTTACGTTTCCACCATACACAGGACGTGGATGAAAGCTAGTTTGATGAGCTCTGCTTCGGCAGCTTCGGCAGCAGCCACGCCAGGAAAGAATCCTCACTGCGTGTCTGCATCAGCACCTGTCCCGGGCCCTGGAAATCCACGACCAGGCCTTCTCCGCTGAGCAATGTCGACTTCAAACCACCCACCCGCCTGACGTTGTACTGTATCTGTTCACTGAAGGCTACCAGGTGGCCTGTATCAACGGTGATCGCCTGCCCGGCAGTGAGATCCATGCGGTGAATGGCACCATACGATGAAAGAATCAGCGTTCCCTGACCACTGCAGCGCAGCATGATCAATCCTTCACTGGCAAAGAACGTTTTCGCTCCCCCCCACTTGGTGCTGACCTCAACTCCCTCCGAGGACCCCAGATACGAACCTGACTGCACCAGAAGGCTGCCCCCGGCAAGATCCTCGCTGAATATGTCTCCGGGAAGCGAAGGAGCAAGCATCACAGCGGCACCGCGATCACCCGCCCGAAAGGTGTTCACAAAGAACGATTCACCACCCAGCATTGAGCGGGCCAGTGACTTCATAAAACCGCCCTTCATTTTTGTTTCAACCTGCACTCCCGGAGACATGGCAACCATCGCGCCACTCTCTGCATTCAATCCTTCCCCGGCTTCGAGTGCTACTTCGGCTATCGAATAAGAGGGCTTGTAAAGGACTTCGACTTTCATGTTTCGCTCCTTTCATCGTATCTCTACATTGACCATACTATACCGTTACCGATATTGTACAGGCAGAATGCCGAGGTTTTTCAACCAATACTGTACATTGCGTGGCTTGCCCAGACAGCCCTGGAGATCAATCCACATAAACTTCCACCTGCCCGGCACCAGCATTAACTTTCAATTGAATCATTCCTGCCTGTCCATCCCGGGTGTATACATTTCCTTCTCTCTCCCAGGAGCCATAGGTATCCACATCCATTAAAGCGCCATCGATCGTCAATTCGACCGCTGCCTCCTCTGGCACTACAATCCTCAGATGTCCGGCTGCAACGTTCAGTTCAGCATAAAGATCACGCACAGGTGACAGGGTTCCAGAAAAGTCGAGGTTATAATCTCCTGCTGCAGCATTGATGGATATGGTACGGGCATTGGCATTCGCCAGATTCAGAAGGTCAACCGACGCAGCACCACACTGCAGGTCCAGCAGATCCATCTCAACGGTGTTTTGAGCGGAGAAATCCAGGGAGAAATCCGCAGCGCCCACATCCATAGTCAGGTTTCGGAGAGCCAGTCCACCGAGGTCGATATCGGCAGCAGCTGCTCCGAGATCCATATTGAGGTTCATTTTGGAAGGCCCCAGAGTGAGCTGCCATTCATTAATAACATCTCCATCGATATTGGTGGGGATAGTATGAAGATCCAGATCACCGGTGGTAAGCGAGACCCGATTATCGGATTCGGTCAGCACAGGGGCAAGCTCTTCGACGTTGTAGCGTACTGTTCCCGACACCAGTGCTTCCCCACCAGGTATGATAGTTAAGCGGCCAGCACCAAAACCAAGATTGAGATCGACAATGTCCTCACGGGCTTCAACAAGTATCTCCTCTTCCTGTTCTTCACCAGTATGGAAGGATTCGAAACCGGGAATAAAATCAGGGCGTACGCTCAATCCCGGTATACTGATTGAGCAGGCCATGGTGGCACCTGCCAGGGTCAGCAGCATTAAAAAAGAACGGAATTTTCCTGCTTCCATCATATCCTCCAGCCAGATATTATTTCTGAATTTTTTTCTCATTGGCTATACGTAAATATGATCTGTCAGTCGCGTGCTAAGAACAGAGAACCGGTTTTATGATTGTTTTATTGGCATCTCCTGACCATGTAACTTCTAATCAAGCATCACATCTAAATGAAAAGGAATATAATTAGTATATAGACTGACTTTATCCGGTTAAGGAGGAAACCATGACCATTCTACAAGCAGGCGCGAAAGCTCCTGATTTTGAACTTCAAACGGACAAGGGACAAACGGTTACACTATCACAATTCAGTGGAAAAAAAGTTGTCCTGTTTTTCTATCCGAAAGCCAACACCACCGGCTGCACAAAGGAAGCCTGCAGCTTCCGGGATGAATACGCTGATTTCCAGAACAGAGGGATTGCCGTTCTCGGGATCAGCCCTGATTCTGTAAAAGCACAGGCCAATTTCAGCGGAAAATACAATTTCCCTTATTTTCTGCTGGCAGACGCAGATCACAAAACAGCCGAAGCGTATGGGGTATGGGCTATAAAGAAGATGTACGGCAAAGAGTATTATGGCATCCTGCGGACAACTTTCATCATCAACGAAGATGGCACCATTCTCCATGTCTTTGAAAAAGTCAAACCGGAAAATCATGCACAAGAAGTTCTGGAATTCCTGGATACCTTGTAGGATTTACTCTCATCAGGGGTAACTAAATAAAACAAAGAGGGCAGCATTTTGCTGTCCTCTTTTTTCATATTGCAGGTCCATGGAATCAATGGGAGAATTTCCCTGCTGCCCCCTTTGTTTTGCTACTGAATAATCTGCAATGGGACAGGGATAAAAACGAGTATGAACAGCAGCAGCCCAAACCATGCCCAGGTTCTGCGCCTCGGATCCAGATCAGTAATCCCGTCCATCGGTTCAGCATGCATCCTTCCAAAGAGGAAAATGAGCCCGGCCCAGAGCCACCAACCACTCCAGACAAAACCCATCGCCACCATCAGCCCTACTGCCACCGGCCAGATCCTTCGTGTTCGCTCCCCAAACAGTCCATAGAGTACATGGCCACCATCGAGCTGCCCGACAGGTATGAGGTTCAAACCCGTAACAAGGAATCCTGCCCAGCCTGCCCAGGCGACAGGATGTAACAGAATATCCATTCCACCCAGCGGAAGTGGCCGGCCGAAAAGGATATACTTGACCCAATACAGCCAGGGAGCAATACCCCCATAGTTTATTGGCTGAGGCAGCCATTCACCCTTGATCATGTACTTCAGCAGCATATACAGAATCGAATTACCCTCAAGGGAAAATGTCATCCCTTCAACTGCTCCTGTGGGCAGCACACTCATCTCAGAAAGCGATAGCCCTATAAGCAAAACCGGGATTGCGATCACCATCCCTGCAACAGGGCCGGCGAGGCCGATATCGAGTAATATGCGCTTATTCTTTGGTGGCTCTTTTAACTGGATAAAAGCCCCCAGTGTTCCGAAGGGACTGCCCGGAAAAGGCAAAAAGTAAGGCAGGCTGACATCCGTTCCATGCCGGCGAGCCATGAGATAATGCCCGAATTCATGAGCCGCCAGGATAGCCAGCAGGCAAACGGCAAAAGCAAGCGCTTCCGGTAACACGAAAAGTGACGCACGAAAAAAATCATTGCCTGAAGCGATCATTGCCTCTTCATCCAGTGAATACAGGACACCAGCCAGAATCATACTGAAAAGTGTTGCAATGAAGAGAGCCAGATGTATCAAAGGCCTGGAAGGTTTTGCCTCAGGGAGTTGATCCACAATCATGATCAGCGCTTCCTGCCCTTCCTTCCGGAAAACGGGAATGAGCTGGTAGGCTTCCAATCCTTCAGCAAGCTGGTCATAAGCCTTATCCGATTCCTGCAGCAGTCTCCCTCTATATCGGGCCACGAAGGCTTCCTTTGAGGTCCCCAGGGTAACACGTTCAATCTGAAGTACTTGCTCAACAAGTCGTCGAACATCTAATAAATCAGTATTTTCCATTCAGAAAAAACCTCCAGCCTTCCTGGTGCTTGCTAATACACTCATCCAACTTCACTTCAAACGCACCTGCATACAGTGATATTGTATCAGGGTATGTTAATCGATATGGCGAACACATGTAAGGCCCTGAAACGGAAAACGGGTATGAGCTGGCATAGTATGCGAATATTATCGAAAAATATTGGAAGAGGCGGGAGTGGATGGGAGTCGAACCCACCGCGGCTCTTCTGCAGACCCGCCAACGGTGTTGAAGACCGCGGAGCCCACCGGGACTCAACCACCCCCGATTTGTAGCAAGCATAACCCAACCAATGCTCTCTGGCAAGATCAGCTTTGAAACAAAGTGGCAGACCGTCGATAACCTGATACAATACAAAAAATATCCGGTTCGGTTCAATCAAAAGCAGCATGCTCCCGGGCACGCACACAATCTTCAGTCGGCTTTCGGGGGAAAAAACAGGTCCGATATGAATACTATTCACCAGCACAGCAGGTTAAGATTCAGCATCCTTATCGGATTTTGTATGTTGCTTTGCCTGCCTGGTTGCAGCACTCCTGCAGTCGAAACAAACAGTATTGCAGCGCCATCTGCTGCTGAGCTCCCTTCCGCTGCTTCCCCCACCCAGTCCACCGATCCAATAACGACGCAGTCTACGACGACCGGGACAGAATCATCCGAACCCGTTGCAACCCTGGCCCCCGTTTCCGATCAGGACATTATCCTTGGAAACACTGGAGCTGAAAATACACTTCTGATCTACGCAGATTTCCAGTCCCCGGCGAGTGCTTTTTTTGCTGAAATGATCCCGGATCTCCTCTCCCGGCATCCGGAAAGCCTGCGGATTGTCTTCCGCACCTTTCCCCTCATCACGGTAAACGATAAGGCGCTGCCGGCAGCGAAAGCTGCAGAAGCTGCAGGCCGCCAGGGCTCCTTCTGGGAGATGGCCACATACCTCTTTGCCCATCAACAGGAATGGAACCAGCTCGAGCCTGCTGTTTTTCAATCCTGGCTTCTGGAACAGGTTCAATCTTTTGACACTCTCGATCCAATACAATTCGAACAGGATCTTGCCTCTGAAGAACTCGAGGAAGGTATTCTGTCCGATTTTTATCAAAACGCTGCCGCCGGACTGTTTGAAACCCCCACCCTGATTCTGAACGACTCCCGGATTTTGCTGCCGCTGTCTATCGCAAATATTGAAGCTTCCATCCGTCTCCAGGAGCTTCATACGCGGCAGTTCCCCGCCTATCCAGACTTTATTATCGATTTAGAGAAAGAATACACGGCGACTATTCATACTTCGATCGGTGTTTTAGAAGTGCTCCTGTATCCCCAGTATGCACCTCTGGCTGTCAACAGCTTTATCACTCTTGCTAAAGAAGGCTGGTACGACAATACGCCCATCTATCTGGTTGTGGAAGGCAGTTATATTGAAGCAGGAGATCCCTCTGGAACCGGTCTCGGGAATCCCGGTTATGTATTTCCTACAGAGATCGACCCTACACTGGATTTTTCTGATCCCGGAATGGTGGCAATGGTTGCGCCGGCACCTGATGCAAATGGAAGCAACTTCTTTATCACACTCAAACCACTCCCTCATCTTGATACGTACCGGACAATATTCGGCCGTGTTACAACCGGTCTTGTTTTGCTCGAGGAATTACAGAACAGAGATCCGATGGAAAGCCTTCTCCTGGAACCAGAGGCTGTCCTGCTCAGCATTGATATCGAGACAAAATCAAATGAGTGATAACGAAAACCTGAAAGATCTCCTGCTGGCATTACTTGCAGCAGCCGGAATACTCGTTGGAGGACTTGGAGCCTTCTGTATTGCTACCCTCACCCAATGGATGCCGATAGAGGGTATGCCCGGGCAAAGAGAGGCGCAAATATGGACAGCCCTGGCAATGGCAGCCATCGCCCTATGCGGTATTCCCGGCCTCTTGATCGCTGCACGGGGTTTTCTCGACGAATCTCGCCCGCATATTCAAAAACCTTCCCGAATCTGGCTTCTTTTCCTGCTGTTCCTCCCACTTGCTTTCCTTGCCAATTATCTCGCCTACGAGGTGGAAATTCTTCCGGCGATACTCGGTCCCGCAACAAATTTGCTGACTGCTGCTTTTGCCGTGATAGTCAGTATCCAGCTGGTTCTCCTTTACGCTCCGCGTATTTCTCGCAGGCGATTCTGGGGGCAATTCCTAACCGGACTGTATGCTATCCCCCCCTCCATCATGATGCTCGAACTGGCTGCGCTAATCCCCATCGTTATGATCCTTACAGCAACTCTTTTATCCAACGGGTTTTCTCCGTTTTCTCCAGATTTCCTGATGGATCCAAATTTCAATCCGCAGAGCTATTGGAAGCAGCTGGACATGGAAACCATTTTTCAGCCAACGAGTATTATGCTGCTGATGGTATACCTGGGGCTGATCGTTCCGCTGATAGAAGAATTCCTCAAAACGTTCGCTTTATGGCCCGTTATTAGACGAATAACAAATCCAGGAGAGGCATATCTGGCAGGCGCACTGGCAGGCGCAGGATATGGCCTGTTTGAAGCATTGATGCTGGCCCAGCCAGGCCCATCGTTTTTGCAGGTAGGCCTGCTTCGTATTGGAGCCACCTTCCTGCATTCGGCTACTGCAGCACTGACGTCGTGGGGAATGTTCAAGGCGCTGCGTGAAAAAAAGTGGTGGATTGCGCCGCTGTCCTACGGTGTGGCTGTACTGCTGCATGGTTTATGGAATATCAATGCAGTTGTGATGTCCTGGCTTTCCCTTGAGGAAGCCACAGAAGGGTTGCTCTATACACTTCAGCAATATCATCTCGACCTGCTGCCCCCGCTGGTCTTTTTGCTCCTGAGTGCAGGTACCCTGGTTTCCCTGCCCTGGATGGCAAACCGGACAAACCGTACTAATCGAGATCTGAAAACAGCTTCCGGTCTGGTTACAATCCGGAACAATGACCTCGATTCCAGCTGGTAAGAATCTTACAGCAGCCTGTAAATCCCTTACGGGGGAAACTGACCTTTCAGCGTGTAATAAACTGCTGGTAAAAAAGATAATTGTGGGGAATTCAGATTTTCCAGGTTTTCGTATTCAGATGCAATTACAGCATTCCGGAGAAAACCGAGGTATAACGGATTTGTTTTCTACAATCAGTTTATGGGATTAGTTCTTTTTAAAATAAACCCATAACACCCCTGCTTGACATCCTGAATCGGGCATGCTACAGTACCGCGATGATAAGGGAAAAAACTGCATTTTGATAATACAGGAGGCTGCTGTTGACCAAGTCACGAACTGAATTACTATCAGAACGCCTGCGAGATCTTCAGGCATCCTCTCCTGATATGGAAGCCTCCGCGATCGTCAGTGTAGACGGCCTGGCCATTGCATCTGCTCTGCCTGCTGATGCAGAAGAAGACAGAGTTGCCGCCATGTCTGCTGCAATGCTTTCACTGGGAGAACGGATTTCAGGGGAACTGAGCCGCGGTGATCTGGATCAGGTGTATATCAAGGGCAATACAGGGTATGTAGTGCTTATGGCTATCGGGACAGAAGCAGTTCTTACCGTCCTGGCCAGAAAACAGGCAAAACTTGGCCTCGTTTTTCTTGATATGCGTCGAGCTATTTCGGATCTGGAAGAACTACTGTAACCCGGGTGTATCTGCTGGATTCTATCGAATGAAAAGTTCAAAACAGCCGGGAACCCCGCTGAACGTTCTGCTGCGTGCGAACAGGAGTAGATCTGCCCTGACCTCGCCCGGAATTATCTCAACAGGACAGGACATCCGCCTTTCTCTGGTATACTTTCGCCTGGAATTCCTATGTCCGGATTAATCATTGTAATCCCAACCTTTAATGAAGCCGATAACATCGAGGCTATGTCCGATGCCTTACTGCAGCTCGGACTGGCAGATCTTTCCATCCTGTATGTTGACGACAATTCCCCGGATGGCACCGGTCAAATCGCCGACAGACTTGCGGAACAGAATCCGGATAGAATCTCTGTGCTGCACCGTACAGGAAAGCTGGGACTGGGGACTGCCTACATCACCGGTTTTAAATGGGCACTGGCTCATGGTGCGGAAGCTGTTTGTCAGATGGACGCGGACTTCTCCCACAATCCGGAAAGTATCCCTGATCTTCTCGAGCAGTCTGGCAGAACTGATTTTGTCATTGGTTCAAGATATGTTCCGGGAGGAAAACTTGATGAACATTGGGGTGTCGGGCGTATACTCCTGTCACGCTTCGGCAACGGTTATGCCCGCACCATCCTGCGAATGCCTATTCTGGATATTACCGGCGGGTTCAGGATATGGAACCGCAGAGTTCTCGAAACGATGCCTCTGGATCGCGTCCGTTCGAATGGGTATGTTTTCCAGGTAGAAATGGCGTATGTAGCCCACCGGCTGGGATTCAGCCACTATGAGGTACCAATCTATTTCGAAGATCGGCGCATCGGCCAATCCAAGATGTCCTTCCGCATACAGGTGGAAGCCGCTGTACGTGTCTGGCAGCTTCCGTTCCTCTATCGGGATCTGCGCTCACACTGATCCACTGTCACAGCCTCACCAGCCCTATTACATCCACTCCAATACTCCAATTTACAATTAAGGGGATTTCTTCATAATGACGTGCTTTATTTCGCCTGGTTTATGCTGCAGCTCTCTGATACTGCTTCCAGATCAAGCCAAGCTTTTTCCACTCCTCTACCTGAACAGTCTCAGGCCGCCGGTCAGGAGAGATATGAGCTTCTTTCAGTAAACTCACAGCCTGGTCTGAAGAGAGGCCAAGCCCGGCAGCGATGGAATTCTTGAGCTGCTTTCTCTTCTGGCTGAATCCTGCACGCGCTGTATCAAAAACAGCCAAAGTCTCCTCAGGGGAGAGACCAGTATCAGAATGGACATCAATACGAAGAATCGCTGATTCAACCTTTGGTGCCGGGTAAAAATGCGCTGCCGGGATACGCCCTGCCAGGCTCGGCGCACCATACAGCTGGACACCCAGTGAAAGCAGGCTCATTTTTCCGTCGCGGGCGATGATTCTATCAGCAACTTCTTTCTGGATTGTCAGAATCAAGCGCATCGCAGGATTCGAATGTTCGAGAAGCTTACGAATAAGAGCAGAAGTGATGTAGTATGGAATATTTGCTACTACCGTATAGGGTTCTTCGCCGAGGAGAGCTGCCAGGTCAATTGCCAGTGCATCCCCCTGCACAAGCTCAACATTGGAGAAGGGTTCGATCTGTTCCATCAGGGGTTGTATAACCCGCTCATCCACTTCGATGGTGATCACCCGTCTGGCCTGCTCCGCCAGCAGTACAGTAAGTGCACCCAGCCCTGCCCCGATCTCAAGTACCGTCTGACCGGGAGACAACTCTGCTGCTGCCACGATCTTTCTGAGAGAATCCGGGTTAACCAGAAAATTCTGGCCGAGACGGCGGTCCGGTTTGATATCATAGCGTTTCATCAGGTCACGTTGAGACATGGGCAAAATCCATACAGAGGAATCTAATCCCTCAGGGAATAATCCAGGCAATATTTTCCGGAGCCGGAACCGGCGTCAGGAAATACACCGTTACATTCCAATGCCAACTCTCCCAGTTATCATCGTCATAACCGAGATCGATTTTCCGTCCAACAATAGCTCCACCGGTATCACACGCAATCGCCGAGCCGTATCCAGGAATATAGAGAGGCGTATAGAAGGGTATATAACTACGGTCAACGGCAACAACGCCCTTGGCAGCAGCAATACCACAGGCAGTAATGCCGAAGTAAGGATAATCATCAGGCACACCGGCCCGGGAGGGAGAATAGGAAGTTGCATACATATCGATAGCCCGCCAGTATTCGATGGGGCCATCAGATGTATTCAATGTTTTAATCTCGATCCTGGTACCATATCCAACCACCCTCGCCTCGGGTTCACGTGCAGTCCAGCTGCCTTCCACAACCCGGGAAGTTTCTGTGCCGTTTTCATAACGAATCCGAATCCGTTCAGCTTCAACACCATACTCGCCTGCGTTGAGCAGAGACTGGGTGTCGATCAGGGATTCCGGATCTGCCTGGTAAACCACACCGAAAGGCACCGGTTTCTGCTCAAGAACCACTTCCTCCACCACCCTTGTGAGAGTTATCGGTTTCTGTGAAGGAACCGGCTCTTCCTCACCCTGCCTGGTTTGGTCCAGGCCTATCAACACGGCTCCTGCACGCTCAATCGCTTCAGCAACTGTTGAAGCAATCACTCTTGTGTTGAACAGCTGCCCCCTGATCTTCAACTGTATCGGAAAAGAACGACGGAATTCGACTGCAGCCAGTTCAGGGATTGGAGCTGAAAGATCCTCATTCACCCAATCAGCCTGATACACAGCAAAACCAGCATTCCACAATGCCTCAGCCAGCGAGTGCCCTCCGAGACGATATCGATCTCTATCACCGTCGATCTTAATATTTATTGATACTGCCGGTTGGATTTCGAGTCGGTCATACACACTTTGGCCAGCAGCTCTCTCGCCTGACAAGGGTACTCCATCCACCCACACAAGATCATCCGGGAAGACTGATATGCCCTGCGAGGCAAGGATATTTCCCACATACTCCTCTGCTGTCCATAAGTCTTCTTCATCTCCATTGTTAATGAAGTGAACGGGTCTGGCGCGGCGGACCTGAATCACCTGGTCTTCCTCAAGAGGTTGATCCAGATCCGGTGAAATTCTATCTTCCGGATGAGGAGTAATATGTGTGGTGCGTAATACATTAGCGACGGTGTTCGCATGGGTATGCACTTCGATGGTCTGCCCATCAAGCAAAATGGTTACCTGTCGCTGGGTAGCGATATACACGAGCACAATCCCTCCCAGCAGCAGCACTGCTGCGAGCAGGTAAAACTGGTGCTTTCGCTTCCCGAGCCATTCCTTTAAATTAGCCAGCATATAGCGCGAGTATACCAGAGTGAGGCCGATCTCGTCAGCAGCAATACCTGAAAGAAAAGGTGCTAAGCCAGGTGAAAAACCATAACGATCTGATACCTTCAGGCCACATAAAAACCAATGAAGCCAGAATCCTCAAGAGGGCCCATTGATGCGAAAGAAAGAAATGTGCATCCGCAATATTTACTAAATTCACGAAACAAAGGAGATAAAACTGCTGAAGGAGGGTTAAAAGAGACGTCCCAGACCTGAGGGGGGCAGGCCCGAGACGCTTGCTCTGGTGAGCATCTTTGCCAGTACTGGACTCACCATATATAGTCTACGAGATCAGGTATTCCTTATTCAATAAGGGATTTCCCTACCTTTTTTCTTCAGTCGCGTTCTTATTTTTCCTGGTGGTTTAAATCTCGGGAAGAATTTCTGGTTATCAACAAATTCATAATGTGAACAGTAATAAATATCGGGCCGGCACCCAGCGGCGCCCACAGGATTCTGCTTACCGCTGCTTCCTCTCGGACCTGACGGGGTTCACAGATCTGTGCCGCGCTGGACCGACCCGACAGTCTAGAGCATACCTGTCTCCGGGCGTGTTGTCAACGGAAGAAAATACCTATAGAAGTGTATGCGGATAATTTTGTTCCAGATATTCACACACGGTCAATGATTCAAAATCTTCTGACCTGACCGCAATCTTAAAAAACGCAGCTGGTCTTTAGGATCCACTGCCTTCAGAAAAACGGCCGCCAGGTGAAAGTGTATCTATTGTGTTACGGAGGAGGAAGGAAAGAGAAATGAAGGAAATCAACTGTATCTACCACCGACAGTTGAAAATAAAAAAAACTGAACCCGGGATTGCAGGTTCAGAAATAAAAATGGCGGAGAGGGTGGGATTCGAACCCACGGAGCCTTGCGGCTCACGCGCTCTCCAGGCGCGCGCGTTAGGCCAGACTACGCAACCTCTCCGTATCCATACTGTACCGCACGACATTATAACACGGCTTGGCTTGCTGAAAAGGAATTTCAGCACTTGAGGGGTCAATCTGCCAGGTCGGATGTCTCTATTTCTTCCCCATGCTGCATGCGCATGTCCAGATCCCGCGGCCCTTTTCCCGGAAAATAACGGCTATACAGCTCGGGTACTTGGGTTCTGGTCAGATCACTGCTTATCCCCTCCTCCAGACAGATCTGCTGATACAGATCCCCCAGGGGACGATGTCTGATTTCTCCAGTTTTCGAAATTACTGCTGAACACCCGGGAGAAGGGGCTGATTCCGTATCGCAGTCTCTCCCATCGATAAATGAGTGAAAGAAATAGCCGCGTACAGGCCAGCTTTCATTTACAAAATTCCATAATTCGCGCAGCGTCTGGAATACAATCCGCTTCCGGACAGTTGTATCACTGGAAAATATCTGATGGCGTATGATATACACTGGAAGAGAAAGGGTTCGAGCCCATCTGATGGCTGCTTGCAGGTTCTCCAATCCTTCTTGTTCAAAAACCTTTGCAGTTGTTGTATCCCACTGCTGCAGTTCCTCTCGCTGACAGGGTTGGATTAATCCTGATGGTGCCAATTCCGCCATATTTGCATAACCCAGTGCAATACCATCTCGGAGCTGGACATACCCAGGTACCTGCAACTTTTCCCCGGCATACTCAATAGAGCCGGTGCGGTAAAATTCCTGGATCTTGCTGAGCATTCGCCGGTTTATTCCGGATTCCACTTGCTCCGGGCACAGGGCAAAAGCAGGCCAGTACCACTGTGCATAACTCACCAGCGCTGATTGTTCGCTGTGAATGCTTTCATAAGCTTCTCTGTGAGCTCCCAGCAGATTTTTCAGCACCCGGATGAGAATAGCAGGTTTATCTGCACCCATTGAATCACTCTGAATACCTGCTTCGATGAGAGCAGTGTGGACCGGATCCTCCATTGTTATCCAGACATCCACCTGACTGCCGAAGGAATCCACCGCATAGACTGCATACTGTGCAAATGTTTGGATACTGCTTGAATCAATCCATCCACCCAGCTCGATAAACCACCCTGGCAATGAGCCTGACATCATTACAACTACAGGTTTAATATCACGATTGACCATTTCATTCAGCAGGAATTGGTAGAACTCAACCGCCTGCTTATCCCAGCTGTGCTGCTCCGGCTGAAGGATTCGCCAATCAAGTGGAATCCGCATTGAACTCAGACCAGAGGCAGCAACCAGATCCAGAAGCTCAATCCAGAAGCTGGTTTGTGTTTCATTTTCAGCAGGAATCGCCCCGGAAAAAAGCCGCCCACTTGCATTCTCCACCTGCCGATCTGAGAGTTCAGTGCAGCCAGGGAGAGTGCTGCCCCATAAAAAGGAGGGGGGAAAGTGGTGGTGCGCAGATAAAACCTCCATCTCAGGATTCCTGTTCCAGATTTGCCAGCACAGCCTGGAACATCGTCAGACGAATGCCGGTCTGCTGGAAACCAACTTCTTCCAGCATAATTCTGCGATATGTATAATCTTCATCAAGCCGCAGAAGTGGAATTTTACCTTTGGAAAGCAGATCTTCGCACAGTGCTGCAAGTACAGATTTTCCAAAAACCAGCTCGCGGGGATTTTCCACTATATCGAGATAGACTTCCACAAACCGGTCTCCCGCCCAATTTACACCCGCAGCAGCAATTGTAATGTCCTGCTGTTGAATCTCATAACGCGGCCATCCTGTCAGCCCGGGTTGTGCCTGGACAAGCACATTAATTACGGGTTGGTATGAAAGCGGATCGAGGCGGAACACATCTGTTTTTGTTTCCTGCGTGAGAGTAACATCAGAATTCAACCAGTCTCGCTGGTCTAGGGGAAGAAGTAAAAAGGCAGGCCGATTCGGGATCAGTGCAGTGTGGAGCAGATCTGTCAAAACATCCTGCTGAGCAACGACGGGTAGCAACAGAGGACGAAAAAGATCCAATCCGGTGTATGCTTTTACAATAAATCCTACCGGGATACGCCCTGAAAAGGCACCATAAAGCTCTATCTGTCTGTCTGAGTAGTCATACACATAATAGAATGCCATCGCATCGTAGATTGAGCCTGTGTTCAGAATAGGCCGGAAAATATCTCGATCCTCCAGCGGAACCTTTTCAATTCTCACCATTTACTCCTTGGAAAACGATAGATGCCGGAAAAAACCACTTGTGACGGCCGACTGAAATTGACCAGGGCCAGGATCGTTTTACTCCGTAATATACAGAGCCTCGGCAAGCACCTCGATACGATCGATCACCGGGTTCATACTATAAAGCTGCGCCTGGAACTCCTGTGAACCTGCCGCTCCCTCAGACAGTTCCACTTTTCGAAAGCCGACAATGGAATCAAACCTGTCATACGCCACAAGCAACACAGTTGGCTTGATCGGTTTATCCGTTTGATCCCCATTCAACACCAGTTCACCTGTCCAGGATGCCCTGGTTCCATCTTCACTCAGAACGAGTTCTTTCTGCTTCACTTCAACTTGTGCATACCGTTCCTCAGATTGATTTGCCGGAAATCCACTGGCTACAGCTGCCCTGGCGAAGGAGAAGGTATTCACTTCATCCCATTCAAAACTTGCTGCCAGGGGCATAATCCGACCGTCCGGCAGCAGGTTCAGCGGTGCATACACAAGGCGTGAGGTTATGATTCTGCCCTGTTGATCATAAAGGGTGAATAGAGCGGACAATCCCTCCATTTCGATCCCTGCGTTGTTTTCGATACCCGTTATACACCACAACTCATTTCCGAATGTCTGATAGCAATCTGGCCCGATAATGGGGAGAGGAAAGGGGGTCACCGTAACAGATAAAGCTCCTTCCAATCCCGACCCTTCTATCGGGATACGTATTTCCATATCCAGACTGAGGAACTGCGGATCAATTTCAGGATTCGCCGCAAGCAGATCAGCCAGATCAACACCATAGCGTGCAGCGATTCCGGAAAGTGTGTCATTGGCCTGGATACGGTGGATCCAGGGCGTTGCTGTAGCCTTTTGCGTGGGCAGCGGAACAGGCGTATTAATAATAGTGGTAACTTGAGGAGATGGTGTAGCAGAATAGAACGGTCTCAGAGTCTGGGTGGGAGACAGCTCCTCGTCCGCCGACATCGGCGAGCAGGCTGCGAAACAAAAACAGCAGCTGAAAAGAACCAGAATCTTTTTATGCATATTCCACCAACCGGGAGCATTATACCAGAAGGACATCCCCGTTGTGCAACGCTCAGCCTTGTGCTACACTGCGTCAAGAAAAGGATAGTGGATGTCTGATCAGCCTCAATCGATGTTCACCGAAGCAGTTGCTGCTATACAGACTGGCGATAAAACACGAGCCAGAGAACTGCTCTCGCGGTTGCTTCGAGTAGATCCATCCAACACAGAATATTGGCTGTGGTTGAGTACAGTCGTCCCGACTCAGCGCGAGCGTATATTCTGCCTGAAATCTGCTCTGAAACACGATCCGACAAACCGGGCTGCACTGCGTGGCCTGCTGATCCTCGGAGCACGAAGACCTGAACCGGCAGAATTAAGCGCGGCAATCGGTGTCCCTAAACGAGCTATTACGAAACGAGCTTCACCGAAAGGAGCTCAGAAACAACTGCCCTATCGGTGGATACTGGCTGGTGCTGCGCTGTTTACCTTTATAGGTTTTGCATTCCTCATCAGCCTTTATTTCAGTCGTCCACGCGGCTCAGCACCAACCCTGCCGCCTATCAATCATACAGAAACGCAACTTGCTCTGGTACCAACCGCCACCAATACCCCCATACCTGCAGATCTTCGAGTGAACCGTACCGCTATTCCAACCGAACTGGCTGCAACACCGCTTATCTACTTCCTCGAAAGCACCCCGTCACCGACGCCTTTTATCGGCCTCACACCTGATACACGGTATGAAGCATTCCAGTCCTCTGTTCGAGCTCTTGACGAAGGACGTTACGAGGAAGCACTGCAGCTCATTGATCAGGTACTGGCCTTGAATCCTGAATTCGCAGGAGCACACTTTGTACGGGGTGAGATATTACGCCTGAATAACCAGCCATGGGAAGCTATCACTGCATATGATCATGCCATTGGTTATGAACCTGCATACGCCGCAGCTTTTCTTGGAAGTGCCCGGGCCCAGGTGATGACCGAGCCAGATACCATTCCTACAGCATTTGAACTGGCTATTGAAATTGACCCGTTGTTATCCGATGCCTACCTGTACGCCGCACGTTTTTACGCAGAACGCCGGCACTTCGACAAGGTTGAAACCATCCTGCTTCAAGCTGTTGAAGCAGGAGCCGCATCTCCAGCAATCATGATTGATCTCAGTGAAGCACAGTTCCTGCTCAACAAATACCAATCTGCCCTTGAATATGCCATCCAGGGGAGTGCGGATGATCCAGGGTCGTTGAAAGGTTATCTCGTATTGGGGAGAGCGTTCACAGCCGTGGGTTTATACAATGATGCACTTCCACCGCTGCAAACCTATCTCGCCTATAACAGTGAAGACCATCGTGCCTGGTCAGCTCTGGGAACTTCATTGCTCAACACCGGAGACAGCGAAAGTGCTCTTGCAGCGTTCAATACAGCGCTTTCCATGCGCGATTATGCACCAGCGTATCAAGGAAGAGCCAATATCGAGTACCAGAGAGGCGACTACGCTTCTGCGCTCTCAGATTACTTCCTTGCCCGCCAATATGGCCAGGATTCCGATCTGCTCTCACTCTCCATAGGGAAAACGTATTTCAACCTTGGTAATTCCCGGGAAGCGTTTAAGGAGCTTAATGCACTGATTTCTTCTACTGAAAGTCGTGCCATTCGTGCAGAAGCCTATGCCTTTGAAGCCATGCTTTATGAATCTACGGATCCACCATTCCTCTCCGATGCTATTACATACTGGCTCTATATCCTGGATATCGATGAGGCTGCTCCGGAAATCCGCGCTATGGCTGAAGAGCATTTACGCAATCTGCAGGGAGAAGATTACCGCAGCCCCACACCCAAACCCGCCCTGACCTTCACACCCACGCTGGAATTCCCCGTTATCACTGCGACTTCAGCACAACCGGAGGTTACCCCAACTCCCAGTGCCACACCTGGCCCAACCCGCAGCCCCACACCCAAACCTACTGCTACTCCACGCGGTCTCATACCTTAATAAGCCGGCACCTCTAATAGCAGCTCCCGGCTCATAAAACTGCATTTTCCCTCAGGTATTCACGAGGTTCTGGTTACTCTGGTAAAATATGCATTGATCAAAGTCTGGACACACCTGCAAGGGTGCGCTAAAATAGCTGTTTGTATACCGTATCTAACGGGGAGGGACCATTGGCAAACTTAGAGTCATCTAAAAAACGAAATCGACAGAACATAAAACGTCGAGCACAAAATCGGGTGCATCTGACTCGTTCACGGACCTACATCAAGAAAGCACATGAAGCACTGGCTGCAGGAGAATATGAAGCAGCTGAGACTGCTGTTTTGCTGGCTTCCAGTGAACTGGATCATGCAGCGGCAAAGGGTGTTATTCATAAGAACAATGCCGCCAGACGCAAGAGCCGCTTGATGAAACATCTGGAAGCACTCCGCAGTTCATAAGCTGCGGGATTCGAGCAGTTTGATGTGACGAACCTGCCACGACGCACCATGCTGTGCGTCGTGTTCGCGTACCGACGAAGAGAATCAACATCAGGTAGAACGCAGGTGAAAGTATGTTTAATAATGAACTCAATCAGACAGCAGATTCAATCCTTGCAGCCATCAAAGTAATCTCACCGGATTTCTCCAGCTCTGTAGAATGGCAACCAATTCCATTCAAGGGGCAATGGGGGTATGGCACTACAGCTTGTTTCCAGGCTGCTGCCAGCGAGGCACGCGGTGGAAGAAAAATCAACGTCCCTGCACGCGCCCAGGAAATCGCAGAAAAGGTATTAACTGCGATCGGCACCCCACCGGGTTTTGATCGAGTTGAGGTTGAACGCGGCTATCTCAATCTTTTCTTTGAACCAGGCCATTATGCAGCTCGAGTCCTTGATGAAATTCTGGATCACGGCAGCAGTTATGGCCAGGGTCAGCCCATTAACGAACGGGTAATGATTGAATATTCACAGCCCAACACTCATAAAGCTTTTCATGTTGGTCACCTCAGAAATGTCATCCTGGGTGGTGCAATGGCGAATATCTTCTCCTTCGCTGGATTTGATACTGTTCGCGCCAACTACATAGGTGATATTGGCTGGCACGTCATCCAATGGATGTGGTGCTATCTGAAATTCCATGCGGGCGAGGAGCCCACCGGCGATCATACCCGCTGGATGGCATCTATCTATTCTGAAGCCGTCAGGCTTGTCGATGAGAACCCGGACTACGAACAGGAAGCTCGCGCTGTCTTTTCACGATGGGATGAAAAAGATCCGGACATCATCGCCTTGTGGGAAAAGACCCGCCAATGGAGTCTTGATGGATTTGCAGAAATCTACCAGATCCTGGGTGAACATTTTGATGTCTACTTTTTTGAAAGTGAAGTGGAAGAACCCGGTAAAGTCCTGGTTGATGATTTGATCGAACGCGGCATCGCCGTGGATGAACGCCCGGAAGGCGGTCCAGTCGTTGTCAAACTGGATGAAATTCTTAAACAGAAAAAAGAAAAATACAGGGTGCTCGTGATGCTGCGAAGTGACGGCACCTCCCTGTACGCTACTAAAGACCTTCCCCTGGCAATCAAAAAATTTGAGGAGTGGAATGTCGACCGTTCAATTTACGTCATCGATGTACGCCAGTCCTTGTATCTGCAGCAGGTTTTCAAACTGCTTGAGATTATTGGTTTCAAGCAGGCAAATAAGTGCTTCCACCTCTCCTATGAGATTGTAAATCTGCCGGGAAACGTAACCATTTCCTCTCGGGAAGGTGCTGTCGTGCTGTTTGATGATCTGATAACTGAAGCGTTTTCCAGAGCAGCAGCTATTGTTGAAGAGAAGAACCCTGATCTTGATACCGAAACCAAGGAAAACGTTGCCAGAAAAGTAGCATTGGGTGCAATCAAGTATCCCATGCTCTCAGTAGATAATAATAAGGTCGCCACATTTGACTGGGAAAAAGCACTTGATTTTGAAGGACAGGCTGCGCCCTATATCCAGTATGCCCATGTACGGGCTAGCAGCATTCTGAGCAGAGTAAAAACCTTACCGGAGTCGCTCATACCGGATTATGACCTTGAGCAGGCCGAAATTGTCCTTCTTGACAGACTGTCGCGTTTTCCAGAAGAGATACAGCGTGCAGCCAGGGATTATAAACCACTGATTATCGCTAATTTTGTCTACGAACTGGCCCGGGACTTTACATCGTTCTATCAAAACTGTCCGGTATTGAAGGCAGAAGGCGCCCAGCGGGATGTACGTCTGCGCCTGACAGCTGCTGCACGACAAGTCCTGAAGAACGCACTTTCCCTACTGGGAATTACCGCACCAGATGTGATGTAAGCCTGCTCCGTCTTTCTGCCAGGAAGGAACTGCAAAGAGAGAGCATGATGGTGCCTCATTCTCTACAGACCTATTCAGAGTTGCCTATAGTTGAAATTTGCACAACTTTCCGGCAGCCCATCATAGAGCAAATATGACACAGAAAAAAAAGAAACCTTTTGCCACCCTTCTTTGGAAAAAACGCCCTCTCCAATCCACTCCCCCTGCCTCACTGCGCTTGAGTGCCTGCTATGGTAATACGTTTAATACCGAAAACCCGGAAAAGACTTATAAAAACCACTCACGGTTGATCCATGGTGATAATCTTCGTATTTTGAAAGCCCTGCAGCCTGAATATAAACATTCAATTGACCTGATTTACTGTGATCCACCCTTCCTTACCGGTAAAGCATACACTGCCCGTGTAGGCAGAAATGAAGACTCCAGAAGACCGGATGAATGGGAACTGGCACTTGGTTATCAGGACACCTGGAAGGATGGTGCGGAATACTTAGACATGCTTTCTATACGTCTGCAGGAGATGTACTCACTCCTGTCTTCACAGGGAACCCTGTACCTTCACCTGGATTGGCACGCCTCAGCTTATGCACGCGTCCTGCTTGATGAAATCTTCGGCCCCGATCGCCTGCTTAACGAGCTCGTCTGGATATATCACGGCCCTTCTCCTATCAAATCTGCTTTCAAACGCAAACACGACACCATCCTTGTTTATACCAAGAGCAGTGACTACATTTTTAATGCTGATGCGGTACGGGTGCCCTACAACCCCTCCACAATAAAAACTTTTGCTTCCTCGAAAAAAGCCGGATTTGGAAAGAAGCCTGACCTTAAACGCGGCAAGGTTCCTGAGGACTGGTGGTACTTCCCCGTTGTCGCCCGGCTCCACAATGAGAGAACAGGGTATCCAACACAGAAACCTCTGGCACTCCTGGAGCGGATCGTTAAAGCATCCACAAATAGAGGCAGTCTTGTCGCTGATTTCTTTTGCGGTTCGGGAACAACAGCAGTTGCAGCAGAACTGAATGGCCGCCGCTGGCTGGCCTGTGACAGCGCCCAGCTTGCCGTCAGTACTACATATAAGCGGCTGATAGAACTCGACCCTTCAGCCTTTACGCTCTGGAATACAGACTCTTCCGCTGTCGAGCCTTCTGCCATCAAACTGGATATCACTTTACACCAGCAACTTATGGAGGTTCAACTCGACATCCTTCTCCCTGAGCTGGATACGGTCTTTATACAGATGCTCGAAGTGGATTGGGGCTTCAATGGAGCAGTGTTCCACAGCGCTGATCAATATCTGCTTTCTGCGCCCACCTCCACCTCGGAAGCAGGCAGAATCACCCTCTCCCATACATATCAGGAAAGAAGCGGTTACCGGATCGCAGTTCGTATTACCGATAACCAGGGAAAGGTAAGTGTTGTTGAGAAAGATATTCAAGTAGTTTAATAATAGAGACTATCTGTTGTTTTCGCGATATCCCCCTGTAATCAATCAAACGTCATCCGGCTTTCGGCAAATCCATACGATAACCAACTCCCCTGATCGTGACAAAAAAGCGAGGATTGTCGGGGTCGGGCTCTATCGCCTTCCGAAGCCAACTCATGTGTACATCAAGAGTGCGTGTATCTCCAGTGTACTCTGTGTCCCATACAAGTTTTATCAATTTAGCCCTGGTCATCACTCTACCGGGATTTTTCATAAACAACTTGAGCAGTTCTGCCTGTTTGGGTGTTAGCTTCTCTTCATTCCCCAGACATCGTACAACATGTTTGTTCATCGAGAGTGTTATCGGGCCTGCTTTCAGCAGCTTGCCTTCCTCTCCCGGGAGAAAACGCACTACGCGATTCAGTAGTTTGCGCGAGGTAAATGGTTGTTCCAGAACCAGTCTGGATCCACTCTCTGGTGTATCTCCTGTTCCTTCGGGAGTTACCAGAATGATAGGAACTCCATTCATGTCTGCGGCCAGCTTCTTACACATTCGATAGCCAGTTGTTTGCATCGAAGCTGCATCCAGAATGACAAGGTCATAAACGGTGGAAGTTCCAACCTGCTTAACATCCCTTACTTTATTTATAACCGTAACAAAATAGCCCTTCTTCTCAAGAGAAGGCGCAAATGACGGAGCGCTCAGTCGAGCGCTTTCAATTAATAGGATGTTCTCTGTCATGCTGGAATGACACCCCACAGCCGAAGGTCAGTATTACTCGGAACTACCGTTGCTATTATACATGCTTTGAGTATCCCCGCAAGTTGGGAATCCCCCATTCTGATCAACAATTTCAAGAAGTTTTTTTTTATCCTTGACAGAAATATCTCTACCTCACCCTTTTACACAGGGGCAAGAAGGAACGGGCATTCCTGAAATTGCACGCCTCACTCCTGATTTGTATAATCTAAGGATGGCAACAGACAGGAATCAACTTTTGATAACAGGGCCTCTTCTCCTTGCCCACGCTGTTGATCAGCGGAGCAGATACCATGCCGAAGTACTTTCCGGAGACGGCGTTTTTGCTGCCGTAGGTGCACGCATCTGGAGTGAAACAGTACATCTTGTGGGGCGCATAGGATCAGATTTTCCCCAGGCAGCTATCGAGTTGCTGCAATCTAGTGGCATCCACACGAAAGCTCTGACCAGAGTACAGGGGACTGTCCATCCCCGGGTTTTTTATAGATCCACCAGCAAGGGCATCCAACGCGACACCAATCCCGCTGTGTTCTTCCGTACGATAGAACGCCCTTTGCCAAAGCAGCTTATACATCTACCTGAACCCGTTGCTGCTTACGACGAATACGACCGGTATCCACCCTTCGCCTCAAGACCAGAAGATATCCCCACCTCGCTTTGGCCCGCGGTTGCTTGCCTGGTTACCTCAGACCACTATCTGACCCAGATCAGTATCCCGGTCTTCATGAGAGGAAATGGTGCTGAATACGTAATTATTACACCACCAACTCGCTGCTTGCAACCAGATTTCAGCGAGAAGCTGCCCATCCTGCTGAGTGGTGTCACCGCTGCGATAATCAGCAGTTCAAAACTTCCTCATACAATAAAATTTTACTCCTCCGAGCTTAGAGACTACGCCCGCGTACTGGGCAACCATGGCTCCAAATACCTGGTATTCACGGGAGAAGCCTCCGGGCAGCTGGTATGGGATCATGCCAGGGAAACCCTGTATCATATCCCCGCCTACCCGGGTATAGTTGCCGACGAAATGGGAGCAGCAGCTGCTTTTGCGGGCGGCTTCCTGGCGGGATTGGTAAAAACCGGCGATGCGCTTGAAGCGGCTCTCCACGGCAGTATTTCTGCTTCACTTGTTATCGAAGGCACCCCGGCACTCCACGCCCTTGATGCATTACCCGGCCTGGCAGACGCAAGGCTGGATGCACTTCGTGGCAAAATCCTGGAGGTGGTGCTATGATTCTTGAGCGGTTGATCCAACGAACAATCACCGTCCAACAAATCCCAGCTCCCACATATCACGAACAACAGCGCGCCGAATTCATGCTTGCAGAGTTCCGGCAGGCCGGCCTCAAGAATGCAGCAATCGACAGTGCAGGCAACCTTCTCGGTTCGCTCTCATCCGGGAAACCTGCTGCTGTACTTATCTGTGCACATATGGACACTGTATTCCCATTGAGCACTGATTTATCTTACATGCACAGTGAAACAGCCCTGCACGGCCCCGGTATCGGTGATAATTCAGTTGCCCTTGCAGCCCTGCCGGAGCTCGCAGAAGATTTGCTGGAAGAAGACCTGCCAGCCGATATATGGTTTGTTGGCACCGTCGGTGAAGAAGGGCTGGGAAACCTTTACGGCATGCGCCAGCTCTCAGCTGATTTTGCCCACTACGCAGCAGCGTATCTTGTGTTGGAAGGAATGGCACTGGGGACTATCTATCACCGCGCCCTGCCCATCCAGCGTTATCGATTGACCTGTAAAACACTCGGTGGTCATGCCTGGGCTCATCACGACCGCTTCTCTGCGATACATGAACTGATCCATCTGGCAAAGTCGATTCTCAAAATCTCCCTTCCCCACATACCAAGGACCACAATGAATATCGGTATTATAAATGGCGGTACCTCGATCAACTCCCTGGCAAACGAAGCATTCCTCGAATTAGACCTGCGGTCTGAAGAAGCGGACCAACTGGATCGTATCACAAGGAAAATCAAAGGGATCGTTAAAAGCGCTGAATGTGCTGAATTGTCGGTGGAGCTGACCAGCATTGGAAACCGTCCGGGTGGGTCAATTCCAGAGAAACATGCGCTTGTCGAACTTGCCCGTATCGCATACGAACATCAGGGGATTTCACCAATCCATTTCCAGATCGGATCAACAGATGCCAGTATCCCATTGAGTAAAGGTATCCCCGCTGTGTGTGTAGGGCTGACCTATGGAGCAAATGCACACAGTGACGCAGAGTTTATCCAGCTGGAGCCCCTTGAACGTGGCTACGCTTCCATTCTGGAGTTGATCCGATCCACTGCACACTATGTTTCGCATACCTGAAATATTCTTTCCCGCCATGGTTTACTGCCTTCTTTCTGGCAGGAAGACTTCCCACTCACAACAACGCAAGTCGATAAAACGAAAGAAGTGATCGGAAGCACGCCTCCCTGACGTTTCCCTGGAGGAAGTACAACCATATACAGTAATACTCAGTTGTTTAATATGCTGCCGCATGCCACACACCCGGAATTGTTTATTGGGCAGGTGTACCGGTAGGCGTTTCAGGCGTTGTGGAGCTTGCAGGTGTTGCTGATGGTGTTGGGGTTTGAGTCGGTGGTGCACCACTGACGGTAAAGCGCGTGGATATTTTCCAGGATTCCCCAAGGAAAAGTTGAATCTCATATTCGCCAGGCTGCCATTCATCCAGCCTGCATTCGGTGAAACCATAACCTCCTGTGCCGCCATCCCATGGCATGGTTTCAAAACAGACAACTTCCCCATTGCGATACCAAATGGCGCTCCAGCGTACTCCATCGGCGAGAAAGTCGTAGCTGAAAGCTCCATATAGAATGGTCACCGGATTCTCGAACTCCTCTGCAGGATTGATCGCCTGGTTCAAAGCATCCAGTCTTCTTGCTACTTGAATAGGACTGAAAATCGCTTCAGGATCTGGAGTAACGGTCTCTACAAACAGAACGATCAGTTCCTCCGGCAGCATAGGTGTCGGCGTGTCAGAAGGAGTTGCTGTAATGGTAGGTGTGTTTGTAATCGTCGGTGAAGTGGTGATCGTCGGTGTCTGTGTTATTGTTGCTGTAGGTGTAATCGAAGCAGTGGGTGTAACAGATGGCGTCGGGGTGATCAACTGATAGCCAACTTCACGACCCTTGAACTGTATGATTAACCCTAGCGCAATCAGTACAAAGCTTAAAAAGATAAACCGCCATCCCTGCCGAATCCGTTCTCTGCGGAGTAAATAGAACTGGAGCTTACTTGCTGATCGAATCTGATTTGAACCGGCGCGAAGTACCAGCAGCCAGGCAGTAAAAAATACAACTGCAACTATCTGCACAATCAGATCAATACTTATTCCAGTCATACAATCTCCAGGATACTTTGTATCACCATAAGACTACCGCAGTGTAAGACTGACGACAAGGATCTCTTACAGACAGAATGCCCTCTCAGCGGGTTTCAAACTCTATACAAAGGTTGTGGCGTTTCCAGAGCTTCAAGGGAATCCTGATGATCCCGTTTTCCTGCTTAATTGAGACTTGAAGGGTTCCATCAACATGGACAGCAGATAGCTTCCCAGGAATAAAAAGCCAGGCTTCCCCTTCCCTGAGCCTGTCGGTCTCAAGGGTTATTTCCAACCCTCCGCTGCTCTGCACCCAGGCCTGGATTAATCCTCCCTGTGAGATATGAAGTGTATCACCCAACCATTGGGGACCAGATGATTTCCTCCGCAGTCCATAGAATCCGGTTCCATGCGGTTCAATACGGCTTTCATATGTGTCCTGCGGCGCAATCAGGATTACCTTCCGCTTCCAGATATCAAATACAAACCAGCTTTCTTCTTCTGGAAGGTTAAAATCTACAGGGCCAATTTGATGTATCACCGGCTGATCCAACCAGTTGATCCGTGCGGCGAGGTACCACTCATCCCAGCTGCACTTCAGGGATCGGATCAGGTATTCAGGATCCGTACGGTCAAACCAATCAACCACTTCCGCAGCTTCCTTCAATGGTGGCAGAATAAAAGATAGCCATTGCTTACGTAGCTTTTGAAGCCCTGGCAGGTCGTCAG
This sequence comes from Anaerolineales bacterium, assembly GCA_016927115.1. GTDB lineage: Bacteria > Chloroflexota > Anaerolineae > Anaerolineales > E44-bin32 > JAFGNH01. The sequence continues at coordinate 40,012 of JAFGNH010000028.1, forward strand.
AAATGATCTGTACGCCAGCAGAAAGTGAAACAGCCACAACCAGACTCTGAACCTCCGCTTCTGACAGTTCCGTTTCTGTTCCACGCAGCAAGAGACAATCAGGATCATTTACCCACAAGCGTCTGTGCATCGGCATACGCGCCAGAATACTCCTGATAGAATTTCTGGCCGAAGGAAAAGCTGGCTCCTTTCTGAATGGAAACGATATCCCCATAAAAGCAGGAGTCCACTTTGGAGCAACATCCGCCCCAATTCTCATCAGATCAAATGTCCCCACACCAGAACCTAATGGACAGCCACAACCCAGCAGCGTGACATCCTGTCCGGCTGCGTCCCTGATTTGCTGAAAAACAGCTGAGAGTGCCTGCGCCCTTGTCTGACTCTGGTTGTATCGCCTCCCTTTCAGCACGCCGGCATATAGAAAATCAAGTTTCAGATAGGAAAAACCCCACTCCGAAACAGCAGTCCTGATCAGATTTTTGGTGAAATCCTGTATACCTGGATGGGAGACATCAAGTCCTGAAGTGAATCGATTCCAGACAAACCCACCGTTTACAGGTTTTCCATTTCTGTTCCGTATTATCCAATCCGGATGGTTGTCTACCAGAACTGCACCGGGTTTGACAATAAAAGGTGCAAGCCATAATCCGGGTTGAAATCCATTCCTCGTTATTTCGCTTGATGCACGGGATACGCCTTCCGGAAAACCGGGAGAAAAGTGATACCAATCACCCACGTCTGCTTCAAACCCATCATCCAGTTGTATCAGATTAAATCGGAACCTGTCCTGATGTTCAGAAATCCATGAAACATTTTTCAGCAGTTCCTCCTCCGTGATCTGCTGGAAATAGTGATACCAGGAGCACCAACCAACAGGGATTGGTCCACTATTCCTGGCATCATTTGCCCGTGCAGCGAGAGACATATATGGCTGCAGAGGGTCAGCCATTGTCAGATCCACTGGCTGCAGTATGGCCCAATCCGTTGAATAGGACTGTCCTTCGCCGAGAAGAATCTGATCCGTATCCTCCCACAACCTGATACCGGCCGGGGATGTATCAAGCTGTACTTCCAGCTGCCCGAAAGCCTGCTGCTGCGTCAGAAATCCGATTAGTAACGAAGCCTGTCCAGGGATTCCAATGACTCCAAAAAAGTCTGAAACGTAATGCCCTCTTGTTGTGGGAATTTTCCTGCCCGTAGCATTGTGCATGGGATCCAGAAAAGGTGTAAGGCGTGATCTCGGCATATACTGATTGGCGCCATATGATCCAGCCGGGCTCCAGGACTGCCATCCATTGATGAAACAGCGCAGAGAGCTTTGCTTGTTGGACACAGTTAAGCCTGATCCCACACCGGCAGCATCGACACCTCCCGAAGGAACCTTTCGGCTGAAGGAATGTGATTCAAACAGCGTGATATGGTCGATATATCTTGGTGTTGAGGAGAGATTCTGGACGGTAATCCGACAAAGCAGGCTGTTATCGGGTCCCGGGCAGAATTCCTGTACCAAACTGACAGAACCGTCAGCAATTACTGCCTCGATACAGATTCCTTCTTCTGCTTCAAAGGGATTTTGAACCTGGGAAATGCTCACCTTGGTTATACTGGAGCTATCGATGACTTCATATCGCCTCACACCCTCCCTCTGGTCAGTCCAACAAATGGATGCCCTCATACCATCGAGCTGCAGTGCGTCTATTTGTTTAAGGACCATATTCCAAAGAGCAATGCCGTGATCCAGCTTAAAATCCATCATCTCATTTGAAAGAGTAAAAAGCATTAGATCCTCCATGGAATACTAACTATCTGATTCTAATAGACCTCTGAGAAAGCACCTTGCTTTTTGCTGGTAAAATGGTTAACTGCATCAATCAGAACATGAATTAAGGTATACTGTAGCCTGATTGACACTCAGCTGCAATTACAGGCGCGGGAAAAAACATGATAGAAAAAACAGAAATTGACATCGACGCTCTGCGTAAAGGAGACCGTGAGGAATTCGCCTTAATGGTAGATACATATTCGACAAAAATCTACCGCCTTGCTCTCCGTATGATGGGCAACGAACAGGAAGCCGAAGACATTCTCCAGGAAACCTTCCTGAACGCTTATCGGGCCCTGCCCTCCTTTGAAGGCCGATCCAGCCTGGGGACCTGGTTATACCGTATCGCTTCCAATCAGGCTTTGATGCGCTTGCGCAAGAAAAACCCTGTTTCCATCTCCGTTGACGATCCCGTCATTAATGATGGGGGTGACGAGATCCCTCGCCAGTTTGTCGACTGGTGCTGTTTGCCTGAAAAAGAACTCATGACTACTGAAGTTGTCTCAGAGCTGGATAATGCGCTTGATATGCTTTCATCCAATCTCCGCACTGTATTCATCCTGCGCGATGTAAATGGATTATCCACAAGAGAAACTGCTCAAGTATTGAATATCTCGGAAGCAGCAGTAAAAACACGCCTTTTGCGAGGCAGGTTGAAACTGAGAGAGACTCTCTCATCATACTTTTCCGAACGGATCGAGGAGATTGGATATGCCTGATCACGACCATGACTGCAGCCAGTTCCTCCACCTCATTTCAGATTATATTGACGACAGTCTTGATGAGGTGACTTGTGAGAACTTTAAGAAACATCTCGATGAATGTGAACACTGCCGCATCGTAGTGGATACAACCAGGAAGACAATTGAACTTTACCACGAAGCAGACAAGGAAATCGAACTTCCAGCAGATGTCCGCGGGCGCCTTTTTCATTGCCTGGAACTGGATGCATATCTGGAAAATGAATAATTCAGCTGCGGCGCGGGCACAAGTTGGTCAGGTCTGAAAGCACTGTCCTGCTGACAGATCAGGCCCACGTCTATCGGAGGATTACTTATATGCAAGCAAAGGTTGTATGGTCCGAAGGTATGAGTTTTTCAGGCACCTCGGATTCCGGTTTTTCGCTTGATCTAGGAGCAGCAGAAAGTGTTGGTGGAAAGAATGACGGTTTCCGGCCGTTGGAACTTCTACTAACCGGGTTGATTGGTTGCACTGCCATGGACGTTATCAGCATTCTTCAGAAGAAACGCCAGCAGGTTGAGGGGTTTGAAGTCGAAGCTCACGCCGAGCGGGCACAGGAACATCCAAAAGTATTCACGAGTATCAAGATTGTTTACCGTATTAAAGGAAAAAATATCGACGAGAACGCTGTACAGCGTGCTATCCAACTGTCGGAAACAAGGTATTGCCCTGCACAGGCAATGTTTAAAGATGTTGTACCGATGGAACTCTCATACGAAATTGAGGAAGCTTGAACAAAGGATACTGTTCCTGGCGGTTCTTCTCCAACCCGTATGGTTTCAATAACTCCCAACAGCAAAACAGGTTTTCAGTTGAGTAAACCGTCCGGAGTGTTTTCCGTACGCCACAATTCCAGAAGGCTGGTATGCGCTTAAGAGAGAAAAAAGCTCATTCATACTGGCCCTGAATGCCGGCTCTTTTGCCAGGCACCCATCCAGAATCAGCTCCTCCAAAAACGGCGGAATATCCGGATTCTGCAGGGAGATCTCGCGAGGGCGCTTCTGCAGAATCGAGGAAGCTGCAGCTCTATCAGAAATATGAAGAAATGGTTCTCTGCCGGTAAATAGCCGGTATAGCAGTACCCCCATACTCCATACATCTGATTTACAGCCACTATCACGTTCAAGACCTGAAAAGCCACAAGACTGAAAACCGGACAGCCTTTCCGGTGACATGTATGCAAGAGAACCGTCTCGCTGCACTGTGTCCACACTTCCAGCAACACCCAGATCCACAAGGACCGGCATGAAAACCTCTCCCTCCACAGGTACTGTACGAAACACTATATTCTCTGGTTTCAAATCGTTATGCGCATACCCCTTTTCATGCATCAGCAGCAGTGCATCGCATAATCGGACGGCTATGCTAATACCTTCATCAATAGATAACACTCCAACTCCCTGCAGATAATTCTCCAGACTGTTTCCTGCAAGGAACTCCATCCCAAAGAACCATGGGGAACCGAAGAGTCCTACAGCGCGCTCCTTATATCTGTTTACGCTCCGGGATACTGTTCGCAGATGGACAATGTTTGGATGGACAAGCTGCTGCAGGATTTCCACCTCTCGATGCAGCGCTGCAAAATAATATCCGGAATCCGGACCAGTGCGGCTTACTTTAAGCGCAACCGCGTCCTCCGCTCTTCCAGACCTGGACGCTTTTACAATACGAGCCATTCCCCCCAACCCCTGCGGAATGACTTCAAGAATGGTGAACTCACCGATCAGACTTCCGGGCCTCAGTATATATGAATCTTCAGTCACCGTATCCTCCCTTGAATGAACCCATGATATTCAGTCCAGAACAGGCAGGTCATGCTGCGGCCTTGTCTTTCTTTCATCCTTTTCTGCATACCCTTCGTCCAGGTACCCCTCAGCCGACTGAAACATCAATCTGACACCACCTCGCTCAAGCACACCAAGATCCAGAATATCACCATTCTTCAGTCTGACAGCCTGGAATGCAATCAACTGTTCTTCATTCAGAAAGGTACCATTCGAACTGTTTTCATCCCGGACAGAAAAATAAGCATTGTTTTCCAGAATAGTGCAGTGCAGGCGGCTGATAGGGCTGCCATCCTCATCCTGATGGATCAGTAAATCGGCATATCGTCTCGACCGCCCCAGGGAGGTTGTTCCATACAATTCAAAGGCTTTACGTGATTGTTCAAAGAAGCCTTCCAGAGGAATCAGAAAACCTGCCGCCACCGATTGGGTCATACAATTCGTGACAGAGTCTACCGATTCTTGAACCGGGTCCTCTATTCTCGCTCCACATCCTCCCTTCCTTCCCTTCATTACAACAAATACAGCAGCCACACCAGCTGTTAATACAATGAGTATCAGAAATACTTTCCATAAAGACTGGTTAAGAAAACCTGTTGAAAAGCTTTCCGGCATGGAAAATACAGCCGGGTTTGAGACTACCGTGAAACCGAATTCATCCTCAACCACCACATTCATACTGACCGGTTCTCCATTACTTTCGGGGGCCTCGGAGAGATTGAGATAAAAAACTGCATTTCCACCAACAACTTCAGCCGTATCCAACAGGATCCCCTCAGAATATAATGCAGCTGCAGCTTCTCTCTGATTGAACCCATCCGGAAATTCGACCCGTGCCTGAACCACTATTTGTTCCCCCTTCTGCGCCGACGCCAAACCGGCATGTGCCTCTTCACCCAGCTTTTGCTGCTCTCCTGTGGAATATGCGCTGACAACCACGGTTGGTGGCAGAAGCTCGATGGAATACTCCCCTGATGCCTGGAGAGAAATATCTTCATTCTGGAGCATCAACTCCAGATGGTGAGTCGTGGAAGGGATTGTACTGAGGAAGGTCAGACACAGCTGCGCTGCACCTGCCCTTATAGTTTCAAAAAGCAGCGATGGATCCGATTCTGAAACATCCGGAAGGAATATCCCCCCGGTCGCCACCGCAAGTTCTCTTGTATACATCGACCAGTAATCAGAAGCTTCCTCCCTCGTCATTACAGCATGGATACGAACATCGCTTGCGCTGGCTATTGCAGAGATCTCCCCCAGGTCCGCCATATATCCCGGCGTGAAAAGGATAATGTCCATCTGCTGGGAAAAACTTCCTGATCCAACTTGTTTGAGCTGTTCGAGTGCTGCCGATAATCCGATGCGCGAATTCTTTCCTGACACAGGCACAGGCGCAGCAGCCAGCTGTCCTGGAGAATAATTTTCCAGCGCTGTAAGCACTGTCTGCGGTTGGTCTGTAAACGGAACCAGGATTTCCGTTCTTCCACCATTCTGTATTAGTACCATTACCTGGTCCAATCCAGGTTGAAACCAACTGCGCCCGGAAATAAACAGGCGAAAATATGCCAGAGCTTTCAACCTGACCTCATCCGGGGTGATACCTGTATTAAAAACGCCATCACCTGAATCCAGCACAAGCACCATGCGAGAACCAGCATCAACCAGATTCACTTCCTGAAGATCCCGCTGTTCACCATCCTCAAAAATAAACAGAGCTGTATCCTCCGCGATCGGCAGAATAGAGCCCCCTTCCTCTCCGCGCAGCCGGGTGTACACATTAATTGCAGGATAGTGCGACGTATCGATACCTGTGATTTCCAACCTCGCAGTATAAGGCTGAGCATATACAGGTACAGAGTACACTGGCGATGCCAGTATTAGAACCAGAAAGGATATTATAGTGATATACCGGCCCCTGGTCTGCCGAATTCCTGAAAGAAGTAGTTCAGACAATGCCCCCTCCTGTTATCTGGTTCTGTTATCTTCCTGATAATCCCATAAAAAGACCAGTTCATACCTTCCAAAGCGGATCAAATCTCCATGGTGCAGCCGGTATCTTTCCATAGGCATTAATGGAGCACCGTTCAGGCAGGTACCATTGAGGCTGCCCAGATCCTGAAGAAAGAAGCCATCACGATCACGGAAGATCAGAGCATGCCGTCTTGAGAGGATTGCTGATTCGTTGGGATTTATTCTGCTGATATCCAGTGTTTTCAAAGGCACAGCGAATTCTTGCCGGTATCCCTGACGGCCAATTACAACAGAACGCCTCTCAATCGGAAAAACGATGTTTCCCGCTGCCAGGGCTGGCCCTGAAGTGCGGAAATAGGAATCTGTAGTCAGAAATCCTCGGGGAATAATTTTCGATAGAAGGAGCAGGTGATCACCATCAACGATCATTGATTCACCCAGAGTAGTTCCGCCTTGCAGCACACGTTCAGCCTCCTGGTGTTTAAGAATAAATTTCGCCATCGATGAAGAAGTGCTGGCTGGAAAAAAATAATCTCCCAGAAGCCGGGCGGCTTCCGCAGCCTTCAAGGACGCCGGTAAATCCAGATCGTGTGATCCATCAGGAAAGTAGTGCAGCGTTACCCCCACATACATTGTTTTTGCCTTTCCCCCACAGGAATAATTTCTGTACATCAATCACTCTTACTATACCCCGTTCAAACAGATGCTTCAATCTCCCATCAGTAAAAATACATGACCTTTGTATTAAATCTTTCAATGGATTAAGACATTGGAATCATACTGGTGTAACTTTACGCGCTCAAAGCCTTTCACAGCCGCCCCTTGAGCAGCACACTCTTTAGCCTAACTCTTCAGGCCGTTTCCATGATGATCCGCCATACAATACGTATAGATTAAAGGTACTGCTGACGGGCACAAAAAAGCTTGATCCACACAATGCTCCTGTGAAATAATTCGATCAACCAAACATCAGCACAAAAAGGGAGGAAACACAATGTCTACCACCTTAAGGATTGAGCCCGAAACCGTTGAAAATCTCGCCGGTCAGATCAACAGCATTCATGACAATGAAATCAAGGATATTCTTGGACGACTACGCCAGCTGAACGATCAGCTGGACCAGGCTTGGGATGGACCATCTCAGATCCTTTTCACAGAGAAATATGGAGATTGGATTGTCCAGCTGGATAACTTCAGCACAACGTTAACCGGCATTTACCGGTATCTCAACTCTGTTGTCGAGAATTATCGCGCCATGGATGATGCAGCAAAAGCTGCAATCCATACATCCATCGAATAGCTGGCATCAGACCCCTTCACAGATGGAGCCTGCCACTTTAGCAGGCTCCATTCCATTTTCACAATATAATTGGAACCACCTTCAGTGTTGCCGGCTTTGATGGTCCTTCATCTCGTGCTCCCCCGGGAAAGCAACCTGAATCACTTTCTGCCCGGATGGATCATAGTACACGCCTCTCCCGGGAGGAAGATCTCGCCCACGCATCCGCTTTGGAATATGGACGCCAACTTTTAGTGCTTCTGAATAATCGGTTGATACCAACCAGATCCCTCCCATACTCGTTCGAAAGCGGCGTATCATTCTATCCGGGCTTTGCAGGGCAGACTGTGGAAGCGAGGCGAAAATCCAGAAATTGGGGGATATCTCCGGCTCTAAACAAAAATCCAGAAGAGAACCAAATCTGGCTTCCATATCAGCAGATACCAGCTGCAAATCATCAATTATGAGTAAAAATAAACCCCGCGATTCTAAAGGCTCCATTTTCTTTTTTGCCACATTTTCCAGGAACCTTCCAGCTTCTTCAAACCACTCCCCCGCTGAACTATCCAACCACTTAATTTCAGGCTTTTGAAGAAAAGGCACTGCCTTTATCCCGCGTTGATGGCTGAGTACAAGTACATCCACCATACCAGCCGGGATGGTGGATGTTATGCTGGACAGGATTGTTCCTAAAGCCGCCGATTTTCCGCTGGAGGGTGGACCGCTGATCAGAAACCGCTGTGGCGACTTGTCTGGTTCGAACCAGACTGGCAGCAGGTGTTGTTCATCTAGACCGAGCAGGATTTTTCCCCCGATAGTTCCTTCATCTGTGGCTTCTGGATACTGCTTCATTAGATCCCACAAGCCGAGCTTCTCTGGAAGAGCCTTGATATCGTGAGGCAGTGTTCCCCGCCAGCTTTCTGCCATCTTTGTTCCTATCTGGTTCAACCAACCAATCCAATGTTCCTCTCCGCCATCAGCTGGTGAAGCTATCTGCACTTCCAGCGGATCCTTGCCGGAAATATACCCCCTTCCGGGAATATCCAGCATCTTCTTTGTATTCAATTTGCTGCCAAGAAGGATTCCATAGTGGCTTTTCTCGAGTAAAGAGAGAACTACCCGCTTTTTAATCAGCTCCATTTCTCTTCCCATTAGAGGGCGATCGGCGGTGAGGATAAAACTGATTCCATATGCAGTCCCTTCCCGGATCAGATGCATCCATTCAGACAGATCCTCCGGATACTGCTCACGGAATTTTATGTAATTGTTGATCACAATGAGCAGCCTGGCTTCCCTTTCTTCTGCTGGGCACTGGTTGTTGTAAGCAGACAGCCCCACCACTTTCCTTTCGAGAAATTGTTGTTTGCGCCTGTTGAGAACGTCTGTCAGGAATCTAAGCAGCTTCAGTACCCGCTCTTCATCTGCTGCTTGATAAATTCCTCCGATATGTGGAAAGTCTCCAAAAGAAGCCAGAAGCTTATGCCCCGAGAAATCGATAATATGTACGTGAAGCTCGTCAGGTGGATATACGTAGGCCAGGCTATAAACAGCTGTTTGGAGAAACGTTGTTCGCCCTGACCCTGGCGATCCCACAATAAGCATGTTTCCACTGGATAGCTCTACCTCATAGAGGAACTGGCGCTGGTTAACTGGATCATCAACCAGACCAACCGGTGTAGCTTTGCTCTTCTGCTCCCAATTCCATTCCTTCATGTCCTTCCTGAAAAACTGTTCGACGAGTGAACCCAACCCTATCCTTTCAGGCAATGGTTCTATCCAGGGACCTGGCAGTTTCTGCAACCCCATCTCTACAGCCGCCTTTTCAGCCATCTGGACCAGCACTTCAGCTTCAGTTGAGTGCTTGCCTGTTGTTTCAGCTGCCCCTTGATTCAGTCGTGTATCCTGAATCAGGACAACTCTGCTTCCATCCGGGCAGATTTCATAAACCGACAGATCCGGATCCACTGCTGAGGAAGTAGCCCCCACTTGATGCACTCCCGCAATTCTTGCGACCTGAAACTGCTCGTAATTTTCGAAATTACCAACCCGGTAATAAGCCCGGCCTGGTGGATTTGCTGGCAGCAAATATGCATCTGCTGTTCCCAAAACATTCCTGCTATCCTCTGCACGTTCCACTCTCAAACAGATTCGAAATTTCATATTGGCGCGAATGCGGTCATTCACCACACCTTCTGGTTTTTGCATTGCAATCACCAGATGAACACCCAGCGCCCTGCCTTTTTGTGCAACGCTTATAAATTGATCCATCACCTGGCCGAGGTCATATCTGAAACGATCCCGCAGTTCAGCAAACTCATCGATGACAATGAATAGATATGGAAATGGCTTTTTGAGACCTGCCTGATGGTATTTGTCTATATCAGCAACACATGCATCTGTTAGCATCCGTTCCCTGCGCTGCATTTCTCCAGAAAGCATCTGTAACGTTCTGATTGTTTGCCGGCCATCCAGATCTGTGACCAGGCCGATCGTATGCGGAAGCCTGCGCAGAACAGACATTGCCGTGCCACCTTTATAGTCAATGAGTAAAAACTGGACCTGGTGTGGATGATGGTTTAAAGCCAAACCGGTAAGCAAAGAAAGAAGGAACTCGCTTTTGCCCGAACCTGTTGTTCCTGCGATCAGGCCGTGAGGACCTGCAGCCGACTGTTTCAAATTAAGCAGTAGTGGTCGCTTTCCTGCGCGCATCCCTGCTATGGCTTCCAACTGAGGAGGATCAGTCAGCAGCCTCTGCCATCGTGTTTTCAGATCGAGTGTATCCAGATTCAAGTCCATCAGATCCAATAACCGGACAGATTCGGGAAGATCGGACTGCTGCGAGACATCATAGTTCTTGAGGGATGCCAGCTTTCGGCTTATAAAATCCGCCTTTTCAAGGTCAAGCTGGTCCTGTCTGAAGATCACTGGAGGTGCGGAAGCCCCTGATTTATACTCCGCCTGCTGATCAGAGAGGATCTCAACAACAGCGTTAAAACCGGCAGGAATGTGGGATGGATGAGCTGAAAGGAAAAATACCAGGACCTTCAAATCCTTCTCACCTGAAAGCAGTACCCTGAAAAGCTCACTCTCACGGAGGCATTCAGCATCCTCAACAACCAGCAGCATATAGGGATGGTCTTTATTCTCCCTGAGTTTTTCAAGTAATTGTGAAAGCAGAGCTGCACCGGTCTCGTTGTCGTAGGCAATTCGCGGCAGATTATCAAGAAGCGCACCGGTATGAGGAAGCCATTTAATCCATTCCCACTGGTTTGCTGTACGGTGCTGGTAGATCGCTGCTATTGAAAGATCTGCAGGAGCATGCAACCCTGCCAGCTGACACAACAAAGAGCGGATGAATGCCCCACGAAGTTCCATTGGCCCGGCAACAGCCAGCATCGGAACCCCTGTCAACGCTACAGTTATCGGTACCTGGTCTACCCATGCATACCTTTCAACCAAATCGCGTGCACGCATAGATCCAGGTGGGGCTAATTCGGGGAATTCTATTCGAGGGGACTTGATCTCAAAACTTGTTCTACGCCTGCCCAATCCTAAACGTAATTCCAGAAAATCCGGGTCACTTTTACGCCGTTCCCAGATCCTGCCCTCGTTCATTAGTACCCAGTGGGAAATCTGATCGTTGGAGGGGAAATTGTAATCCAATGCTTCTTTTTGCTTGATTATAGCAAAGCGACACTCCTTCTCAATTTCATCCAGACATTTTCTATAGATATCACGCAGCTTAGTCTGCTCTTTCCGAAAAAGGCGGTGGCGGTCTTTATACCGGAAATACGTGATCATACAAAAAACAGCTCCCCCACAGATTATAATCAATGGATATAGTGAATTTCTGTAGAAAAGGATCATACCCAGACCGACAACCAGGGATCCTGCCATAGGGCTAATAATGACCAATAGCCCTGGCTTCTCGGGTTCAGACGGTTCAGGTGGGAAATGCGGAATTTCTATTGAGTTGACAGGTTGTTGAAGTATTTTCCGTACAGTCTTCCGATACGGTCTCCCCAAACGCTTCATAATACCCCCTTATAACCAGCAGCCACATGCTGACTGGTTTTTTTCGGATAGATAAAGAAATCGGGTTTGCAGAAAATACACAGACAGGCTTGCCCCCATCCCTATCAATCTGTTTTTATTTTATCGGACTCACAGCGCTCAATGCAAGAGCCAAACCATATCGGTGTGTCTGATTTCTGTTGTTCACGCTTCAAAACCGCACAGCTTGAAAATAGAATTGCCTTATTCTAAGTTTTCATGCTTGCTCGCTGTTATTTTTTTCCTATACTTGAATCAGATTGGGTATCAGGATCCTTCAACAACATCCGAATTCACCTTTCACGACATCGAACACGACCCACAAATAACGATCCGATCTCACATGCCTGAAAAACCTGCACATCATGAAGTATTTGGTGATTGCAAAAATCCGGCTGGTTATTGGAAAGTGCTTCACAGAAAAGGATTGAACATGTATTTCTTCTCTGCTTTTGAGCTGCAGGATCTGCTGGTTCTGTGTATACAGCTTTTAGCGATCTCTGCTGGCGGATATTTCCTGATCGCTGTTTTTTTCGGTCTGCAGCCGCGCGACCGTTTAATTCCCGGAATCGCTCTGGGAACAATTCTTTTCATCCTTCTGGCAAACATTCTGGCTCAACTGTTTCCACTCAGGACTGCTTTCCCGGTGGCATCAGCAATATTATTGCTTGCAGGATCGATAGCCATCTGGACACAGAGAAAACTTATCGAATGGCGGATACCCGCAGCAGACACTGCAATCCAACTCTCTGTTTTTGGGGGTTTGCTAATCCTCTTCATACTGATCAATCGAGGGCTCGCCATTCTGGATGATTATCACAATCTCCCCCTTGTCTCGATCATGTCAACAGGCAAAATCCCTCCTCCGTTCTATTTACGAACCGATACCAGGATTGCTTATCATTATGGGCTGCATCTTTTTTCCACTTTTCTTGTTTCTCAGGGCAACTTCTTCCCCTGGAGTGCGTATGATGTCAGCAAAGCGCTTATGCTCTCACTGACACTTTCCACCGCATGGATCTGGTTCCGCAACGCGCAGCTGAATACTGCCAGCCAGCTTTCCTGCCTTTTAATTTTCGCCCTCGCAGGAGGTACTCGCTGGCTCCTGCTTCTCACCCCGGCCTCCTGGCTGCAGAATGCCAGTACCTCCCTTTCTCTTCTTGGTTCAGGACATTCAACCGGTATCTGGCTAACAGAGAATCTCTCATCAGCATGGAATATTGAAGGGGCTGGACCTTTTCCCTTCCCCTTTGCATTTGCCAATGGAGTATTCCATCCGTTAATTTTCTCTCTCGGCTCAAGCAGCACTCTCCCGATTCTCACAATTCTCATAATACTTTTGCTGCGCCCAAAACATTGGTCTTTGCCTTCAATGGTGCTCTGTGGTTTATGTATATCAAGCCTGGGATTATCAGCGGAACTGTGGCTCGCGATAATCTACATCGGTACCGCGCTCGTCGTGCTGATCTCCCTGTTGCAGAAAAAACCCGTAAAACACTGGGGGCACTGGATTGTCATTCTGACGATTGCACTCCCGGTTATTATGGTTCAAGGAGGAGTGGTCACCGAACTTCTAATGGATCGATTCAACCTGTCGGGCAATGCTGCTGTTACAGGATTTGGCAGCTTCATCTTTCAACCAGTCCCCTCGTTAGTCTCTGCCCACCTTGGTGCTCTGGCTCTGACCAATATCAACACCCTGATTTTAGCGTTATTTGAAATTGGCCCGATCCTGCTGCTTTTACCGTTTACGTTTTTCTACTTGCGAAAAACCCGGGAAGGCATGAATCTCCTCCCCGCCATCCTGCTCCTTGGATGCTTTACGCTAAGTATTTTATCCTTGTTCATTCACTATTCTGTTCAGAGAGACACAGCAAGGATAGTTGGAAACAGCTGCTACCTCTGGCTTTTGCTGGGATTGTCGGTTCTTTTTAAAACAGAAACCACAAAGCGACTGTTCAATCAAACAACCCGGGTGGCTTGCACACTTTCAACTCTCGGAGGCCTGGTTTTCTTATCCATTATGCTGATATCAATCAAGTCACCGCTGCAATCTTATTTCATCACAGGCCCGGATGCCCAATTCACAGTGAATTACTGGAATAAACTGGAAGAGGATGCCTGGATCTTCGATCCCCTGCCTTATAGAGCAGCAACCATTTTTGGACGGATTACCGATGCAAAAATCACTCCATATATTTTCATGGATTCCTATAAGGAACTGATGCGTAATCCAATTCCATCTGTCGTCAGCAGTGCAGGATATGATTATTACTATCTGGATGAAAACGCATGGAAAGCCCTTACACGTGAACAACAACGGACATTTCAGGATTCGTGCGTCCTGTCAGTTGAGGCGATAGAAGATACCATCGGAAATTTGCGAATCCTGTATGACATCAGAAAGTGCCGCTAATCTTCTATGCTCAAACACCGGCTTCGATTGATCTGAAAACCCTTTCCTCAGAAAGAAGTGGGGCTTCTTGTTATCTAATTAAAAACAGGCTTCGCGGATTCGCAGCAGCCTGTTTATCTGACACCTTTGAACGGCAGGATTTTAATTAATTTCCGGACAGGAGATCTTATTCCGTTGTCGCGTCCAGATTCTGTTCTTCAGAGCTCTCGACATATGGAGTACGTAATTTTACAGGTTGTTCCCCGTGTGCCAGCAACCTGACATTTAATATCTCCACAAAGAATGAGAATCCCATAGCAAAGTAGATATAACCTTTGGGTATCGTAAACTCCATCCCCTCTGCAATCAAGGAAATCCCGATCAGGAGCAGGAAACTCAGGGCAAGAATCTTTAATGTCGGCCTCTCATTAACAAAATCACTGATCCCCCGAGCCGCAAACATCATGACCCCAACCGCAATCACAACTGCTGTAATCATTACAATCAGATCATTTGCCATACCAACCGCTGTGATAACTGAATCAAGAGAGAATACAATGTCCAGCAGCATGATCTGAAAAACAACACTGGCAACTGTCTTTCCAGTTCTGGCTGAGCTGTGGCCTTCCTCCCCTTCCAGCTTTTCATGAATCTCAAACGTGCTTTTTCCAAGAAGGAACAGTCCGCCCACTATCAAAATAATCCCCCGCCCGGTTATCTCATGCCCCAGAACAGAAAACAGGGGTGTGGTTAATCTCGTCAGGAATGCAATGGAAACAAGGAGAAGTATCCTGCTGATCATCGCAACCGCCAGGCCTATCTGTCGTGCTTTGTTCTGTTTTTCCGCTGGCAAGCTGCCTGCAAGGATAGAGATGAAAATTATGTTATCAATACCAAGTACAATTTCAAGCGCAACCAGTGTGATTAATGCAATCCATGACTGCGGTTCAGTTATCCAATCCATCGTTCCCTTCCTTTATGAAGATCGCCCCATTGTACACAATGGGGCCTGATGATACCAGATCAGGGAACGCCAGGAATGGAACCTGATGCTGCGTCATTCTCCATTCAAGTAGCCGAGAATGCCTGCTACTGCAAAGCGGGAAAGCTGCAGTGCCTCACTGACCAGCTCTGGTCCGGATACCGCATCCCCTCCCGCAAAAACACCGGGGCGTGTTGTGCGTCCGGTTTCAGGATCAACAATAATAAACCCTTTACGATCCAGCTGTATCCCTTCTGTTTGTTCCGGGATAAACGTATCCGCCCAGAATCCGATCGACAGCACTACGTGTTCAACTTCAACACTGTATTCGGATCCCTGTATCGGGATAGGCCGTCTGCGCCCTGAGTCGTCCGGTTCTCCAAGCTCCATCCGGATCATTTCCATGCTATCAACATGGCCGTCACTACTGCGATCCAGGAATCGGATCGGTGCAGTCAGGAATTCAAATGAAGCGCCTTCTTCCTCTGCGTAATTGCGATCAATCCGGTTTCCGGGCATCTCTGTTTCGGTTCTTCGATAGTAACAGGTTACCTGCTCTGCACCAAGGCGAAGTGCTGTTCGCACGCAATCTGTTGCTGTGTCTCCTCCACCAATTACCGCCACCCGCTTACCAATTGAGTTTAAAGGCTCGACCCCGGAAGGCAGGATAGAGGGTGGAAGGTTGGCTCCATTGATAAAATCCAGAGCATCGTGAATATTGCCGAGATTTTCCCCTTCAATCCCCATTCTCGCATGCGTCTGTGCCCCGGTGCCCAGATAGATGGCATCAAACATCTCCGGTTCAAACAGTTCGTCGAAGGAAATATCCTCTCCAATGCGCGTATTGGTAATAAATTCAGCACCCAATGCTTCCAGCCAGCGAATTTTCCACTCAACGATATCCTTCTCAAGTTTGAATCCAGGAATGCCATATACCAGCAGGCCACCCGGGATTGGCAGAGCATCATAAACAGAAACCTGGTGCCCTGCTTTCAAGGCCTCCTCCGCGACCAGCAATCCTGATGGGCCGCTGCCTATGACAGCCACTCTCTTGCCAGTAGGAGGTGCTTTATCCGGCAGAGGCACTCCACTATGCAGACGTTGATAATCGGTTACAAACCTCTCTATCGCCCGGGTATCGATACCCTTGCCCTGCTTATCCAGGACACAGCTGGCAGCACAGGAATCGTCAGGCGGACAGACCCGGCCGCAAATTTCAGGCAGTGGATTCGTCTCCCGGTACACTTCCGCTGCCCTGACAAATTCTCCCTGTTCGACCAGAAGCATTGCAAGGGGGATATCGTTTCCCACCCGACAGGCGTTGACACATGGAGCCTTCGGACACTGCAAACAGCGTGCAGCCTCCTTCATAGCCTCTTCCATTGTGAAACCAGGAGTTATCTCCAGATAATCATTTTTACGGATTTCGGGGGCCCGATACTGCTTATGGACCGGCTCTAACTTCATTCGAGCTTTTCTGTCGATTGACTGTTTTTCTAATGTACGCATGACCACCAACACCTCGCATCAAATGGTATGAACCTCAACGATGCTTCCTTCCCCTCGAATGTTGGGCTGCCATTAGGAGTTCCCTGAAAACAAGGTTGATATTCTTCAAGGATCCCACTTTTTAGGGGAGGTGTGATGTCTGCTTTATCCTTTTACCTAAATTATCCCTGCTGTAAGTGAAAGCGCTATGAATAGAACATTCTGCGATGATAGAGTGAGGAATACGGATAATTACTATCCATTGTATATTTTTTATTGCATTCTGTCATCTGGTTTTTTGTATTTTCCTGGATGGACCTTGCTGAGTATCCTCCATATATACAGAAGAAACGGGTACCGGAGCCCGTCTATTCGTCCTGTTAATATTTATGCAGGTATCTTCCTTATAACTTTCCTGCCTTTTATGCTTTTGCTGGAACTATCCCTTTCTCAATTCATCCTTGCTTTCACCAGTATGAATAAACCCTCTTTCAAGGGTCAGTAGTGCTGGCTGCGCTTTTCTTAATTGAGAAAACTCTCAAAACACCAGCTATACAGTTGCACAAACAATAGAAACACAAGCACTGCCGGGTTCACTTTCTGATCTTGTATCATAATGTGGCAATCCCTGCTTGCCCAGCTCCGATTAAAACGCAAGATATCGCCACCATCCCGTTCCCCTTCCATAGTCCCAATGATTTCTACTCATAATTAGAATCCTTCATTCCCGGTCGAAACAGAAAGTATTAGTAATACAGGTTTTTCCCTCCCCAATTCCCAAGGGAACGGTTCGCCTGCCGTTCCCAGCGTATCGGAAAGTAGCTAGCTTTTTTTAAAACCCTCTTGCACATCAAGGAAGGCATATGTATAATAAGAACATATGTTCGTTTTTTAATAATTTTCCAGACGGGGTATTTATGGAACCAGATCACATCATTATCCGCGGTGCCCGGCAGCACAACCTCAAGAATATCGAAGTACACATCCCGCGCAACAAACTGGTGGTCCTTACCGGAGTCAGCGGATCAGGCAAATCATCCCTGGCCTTCGATACGCTTTATGCAGAAGGCCAGCGCAGATATGTTGAAAGCCTGTCCTCCTACGCCCGCCAATTCCTCGGCCAGATGGATAAACCTGATGTGGATTATATTGGTGGGTTGAGCCCTTCCATCGCAATCGAGCAGAAAGCGGTCAGTAAGAATCCCCGATCCACAGTCGGAACAGTCACAGATGTACTCGATTATCTTCGGGTGTTATTTGCCCGTATCGGTATCCCCCACTGTCCGCAATGCGGACGCACAGTTCAGCCGCAGAGTGCACAGCAGATATCAACTCAACTGGCTGCCCTTCCCGCTGGAACCCGGTTTCAACTGCTGGCGCCCGTCGTTAACGAACGAAAAGGTTCTTTTACAGACCTGATCGAGAATGCCCTCCGGGACGGCTTTTCCAGGGCACGGATTGATGGTGTTCCCGTCGAGCTGGATCAAACAATCCAACTTGGAAAGACCAAAAAACATACAATTGAATTGATTGTGGACCGCCTCCAAATCCCCCCGAAGGAGGAACCCGGCACCGGTGAAAATGCCTGGACCGACTTCCTGAGCAGGCTGATTGATTCGGTTGAAACCACACTTGAAGCCGGAAGCGGTGTCCTTATCGCGGATATTGAAGGTAGTGAACCCCTGATCCTGAGTGAGCATAACGCATGCCCGACATGCAATCTAAGCTTCCCCGATCTGTCTCCACAGCTTTTCAGCTTTAACTCGCCTGTGGGAATGTGTCCGGCGTGCAGTGGACTGGGAACAGCCATGAACGTAGATGCTTCCAGAATTATCGAGCATCCTGAAAAATCCATTCTGGACGGCGCTCTTCGATGGTATGGCGAATTAGGTACGAAAAAGTCAAGCTGGGGGTACTCTGTCCTGTCCAGTCTGGCAGATCATTTTAAAATCAACCTCGAAGAACCCTGGCAGGATCTGCCAGACACTTTCCGGCAGACATTGATTTACGGTTCCGGCAAGAAGAAAGTCCATCTTCGTTATGTGCATGAAGGAAGAAACACCACCTGGTCAGGAGAATCGCTTCAAGAATTTGAGGGTATCATTCCAACAATCAACCGGCGCCTGCGCCAGACAAGGTCAGAACAGACCCGGCGCTGGTACATGAGTTTTATGAGCCAGCTTCCTTGCCCTGTTTGTCATGGCACAAGACTCCGCCCGGAAGCAGCCGCTGTTCGCATTGGCAACCATACGATCTCCTCGATAAACAGTCTGACCATCGCAGAGGCCTATGCATGGATAGAGGGATTGCGAAAAGGTGCAGGGTTGTATTCCCCGCAAAATGGGCAGGGAGCAGCTCTCCGTGCAAGCCAGTTGTTAGAAAAACTGGGTATCAAGAATGAAGCCGGACCTCCACTCCCCGCCGAGGCCCAGCAGATCGCAAAGGATACCCTGAATGAAATCCGTGACCGGCTCCGTTTTATGCTTGATGTCGGTTTGCACTACCTCAATCTGGATCGCCCTGCAGCCTCTCTTTCTGGTGGAGAAAGCCAGCGCATCCGCCTTGCCAGCCAGATAGGCTGCGGCCTTGTAGGTGTTTTATACATCCTTGATGAGCCTTCGATCGGCCTCCATGCCCGTGACAACCTCGCGCTGCTTGAAACGCTGGTCCATTTGCGATCGATGGGCAACACAGTTCTGATTGTGGAACATGATGCGGAAACCATGAATAATGCCGATTGGATCATCGACCTGGGGCCTGGAGCTGGAATTCTGGGAGGGGAAATCACTGCCGAAGGCACCCCCTTTGATCTTAAACAAAACAGGAACTCTCTCACCGGGAAATACCTTGCGGGTATCTGTAAGGTCAGTTCACCTAATGGCCAGAAGCGTCGAAAGCCACAGAACGGCTGGCTGAACATAGAAGGTGCGAGCCTCCATAATCTCAAGGATCTTGATGCACGGATTCCGCTCGGCTGCTTTACATGCGTGACTGGCGTAAGTGGCAGCGGTAAAAGCAGCCTGATCTCTGAAACCCTCTATCCTGCTCTGGCGGCACGGCTTCACAATTCCCAATCCCGGCCAGGACCGTTCCGCTCCATACATGGAATTGAAAATCTGGATAAAGTCATCAGCATTACACAAGACCCGATCGGCCGGACTCCAAGATCCAATCCAGCCACATATGTCAAGCTTTTCGATCACATTCGAGCAGTTTTTGCCTCTACTCCTGAGGCAAAATCCCGCGGATATCAACCCGCTCGTTTCAGTTTTAACATCAAAGGCGGGCGGTGTGAGGCCTGCCAGGGGCATGGCCAGAAAAGGATTGAAATGCATTTTCTCGCGGATGTGTGGGTGCAGTGCAAAGAGTGCGGCGGTAAACGCTACAACAAGGAAACGCTAGCTGTCCGATTTAAAGAAAAATCTATCGCAGAAATTCTGGAAATGGACGTTCAGGAAGCCCTGGATTTCTTCGCCAACCACCATAATATCGCCCGTATACTGCAGACATTGAAAGATGTGGGATTGGAATATCTCAAACTCGGGCAGAGCGCAACTACATTAAGTGGTGGTGAGGCACAGCGTGTCAAGCTTGCAAAGGAACTTGGACGAGCTTCCACAGGCCGGACTTTCTACATTCTCGACGAACCCACCACGGGCCTGCACTTTGCAGATATCCAGCACCTCCTGGATGTCCTCCACCGTCTTACAGCAGCCGGAAACACTGTTGTGGTTATTGAGCACAATCTGGATGTGATCAAAACAGCCGACTGGATTCTCGATCTTGGACCGGAAGGTGGTGATCGCGGTGGATACCTTCTTGGCGAAGGCTCCCCGGAGGATCTGATTCATAACGATCAAAGCTATACTGCACGCTATCTGGCACCATACCTGGAATAAGGCGGCGTGTACTGACCCCCTATAGAATGCCCTTGTTTACCTGTTTCCCGATTTAACTCGCAATGAGGAAAGCTTCAACGGCATCATAATAATTATTTGCGGAAACACTGATAGAATGGTCCCATACAAATAATCCAGTAAAGATGGTGAAAATATGAAATATGCACTGAATCTGCCGAATTTTGGACCGTTTGGGAATGCGAGGAAGCTGGCGGAACTTGCCGCGTTGGCCGAATCCAACGGATGGGACGGCTTTTTCATCTGGGACCATATCAACCGGCCGTTTCCTATAGATATCGTCGATCCCTGGATCGCCCTCACTGCAGCTGCACTTTCAACTTCAACAATCCGTTTGGGAACAATGATTACACCCATTCCGCGACGCAGGCCCTGGAAGCTTGCCCGTGAAACTGTCTCACTGGACCACCTTTCAAATGGGCGGCTGATCTTTGGAGCAGGATTGGGAAGCGGCCGTCCATCGGAATGGGCTCAGTTCGGCGAAGATATTGATTCAATCGAACGTTCAAAAAAGCTTGATGAAGGGCTGGATATCCTGGCAGGACTCTGGAGTGGAGAAGAAACAACGGTACAGGGTCAGAAGTATTCCGTAGACAGGATCCAATTCCTGCCGCCTGCTCTGCAAAAACCGCGAATTCCGGTCTGGATCGGTGGAAACTGGCCTTCAAAAGCTCCTTTTCGACGCGCAGCCCGCTGGGATGGTGTATTCCCGATGTTCAACGATAAAACCATACCGGCCCTGGATCAAATCAGAGCGTGCCGCCAGTTCCTGGCAGGCCAGCAGGACCTGTCTCCCAGGTTCGAATTTGCTCACCTCGGTGATTCAACCTTTAATATGGAACCCGGGCAGGCAGCAGAACATACTGGGCCTTTTCAGGAGGTCGGTGTCACATGGTGGATGGAGCCTCTTTGGCCGATACCGTATGGCTGTTCTTGGGAAGAGGGCTGGCCTGTGGAAAAGTTTATCCAGCGTATTAAACAGGGTCCTCCTTGCTGCTGATCCAACCCGGGTATAAATTTCAGGTTTATTCCCTGCTCCAGAATTCAGTATCGTAAACAGCCGCCGTACATGGATTGTTCCTTATTCCCATCTGGAAACAGCACACATTTCAGTGCCAGGTATGTACCTGCCAGCACGTTTTTCAAACGAAAAAGGACCATGCCATATGGAATTCTGCAATCTAAATTCTTCATAAATTCAGCCGGAATCGATTGAAACTGAGACAAGAAAGCCCTATTATTAGATCAACAGAAGAATAGTGACTTCCCCTATTCCTCAGCGAAAGGGCAAAATCGTCGAAAGGCGATGACGCAAAACTACAGGGTCTAAAACCGGAAATTCCGGTAATGACAGCCAGCTTCCGAAATGAGGAAATACTCCTCAAGATTACCAGACGGTTTTCCCCTTTCATAAATCGATGCAACTGAAATTATGGTGTCTTTATGGTCATAAGGAGAAAACTGATGGTAAAAAACATGCGTGAAAGAGGACAGGCATTTATTGAGTATATTGTTCTGATCCCCCCAATGCTATTGATGTCTGTCTCAATTATTACACTGATCCCTCCAACCGGGCAAGGTGCGATTTGCGATCTGGACCAGGCTTTCAACGGTGGAATGTGTGACAACCTGGTCGACTCCCCGGACGAGCCGGCACCGCCTCCAGATACGGGAGACCATGATCCTGAATCCACAGCAACGGCTACAGCTACGCCCACAGCCACAGCCGCACCAACGTTTACTCCTTCTCCGACACCAACCGAAGTAGAAATCTGCGTCAACTGGTCACCCGAAACCGGCAGTTCACTCTGCAGCCAGACAGAAGGATGTGATGAACTTGAAGGTGCAAATGTTGGTTATTACATGGCACCTGACATCATCGACACCTTTGTGATTAAAGCTGGAAGGGATTACTTCGTTTATAACAGTGGAATAACAGAAGACGGCTGTTATGATGTCCATATTACCGGCGGATCTGTCTCATGGTGGCGTGTGGGTGACGGAAGAGATTGTAAGGATATCAGCCACCTGCAGGTCTGGCAGGTCCCCTGGTGTGAATAGCTTATAGATCACACACGATCCACACAGGCCGCTTTATAGTACAGCAATTCTGTGTGGATCGTTTCTTCCGAACTCCTGATTTGAAGCTGCCATAGTATAATATTTACTAAAGATTCCCTGCTTATCGCAAGCCGGGAGTTTTTCTGTCAGGCAGAGATCAAATGAAAAAACATACTTCTATTCTCCTTCTGCTCTCTATGCTGCTCAGTGCGTGCCAGGCAACCATGGAGATTGCGCCGGATCCTCAGCTTCAGACACAGACAGCCGTGGCTGCCTCCCTGCCGACACAGACGCCTCCCCCCACCCCGACGTCGGATGGTGCATTACTGCCCGAGGCCGTATCGGCAGTGGAAACAAGCGGGGCTGCCACTCCTGATGAAGCAACCCCTGATCCAACAGAAGCACCACCGACAACTGAAGCTGCTCCCACAATTACTGCCACTATCGATCCATCTGATGTTGAGGTGAGCTGCCGTACACCGATGTCCCTGATGCTTCATTCAGCCTTTGGTGCAGAGCGAATGGCAGCGCTGGCAGATGAAATAGAAGTACAGAATCTGCGAACGATTACCTATCATGAACTGTACCAGATGTTGATAAGCGGCCGCTGTCCGGCTGAGGATGTCATCCTTGTATCTATAGATGATCTTGGATCAAACTGGCTTCGATATGATTTCCAGGAAATGATCCGCGTATTTACTGAGCGGAATATGGTCCTGACTGTCGGAGTTGTTACAAAAGGGCCTCAGAATGAAGCGAATTGGGAGTATTTCCGGGAGATTGCTTCTCTTGGTATTGAAATCGCAAGCCACTCCATGAATCATTACGACCTGACAATCATCACAGATGAAGCACTGGAAGAAGAAGTATCCGGTTCATATCGGATTATTTGCGATAATATGGGTACCTGTCCGGATACATTTATTATCCCCTTTGGCCGGGTGGACGAAGACGGTCGTGTTATTGAGGCTCTCAACGAGTATAAGATGCTCGTCGGAATCCAGGGCTGGCTTGAAATTAGCGGCAAACCTCCTTTCCTGCTCGGCAGGATCCCGCCGGATAATGACAACCAGCAAACGACTATCGCACAGCTCAAAGCCACTTATTCAGTATCCGAATAGACATGCAGGGTATTTATACCCTGACAGATGCGGTTATTTTTTTTACCAGGAGTCAATATTTCGACCACAGCAGCCTGTTTTTCCCCTCTCAGTCTGCTGTGACACGTATGGAAGGAATCCCGATCCGTGTCGTTTCACTTTTGGATCATGACCTGGTACTTTACTGCTGCGGCACCGCCCTCATGGGCACAGCCACCTCAATAAATGTGCTGCTCTTATATACCTGTTTAACTCACTGTGAAATAGGTATAGTGATACTGAATTCGGCCATCTTTTAATCCGAGTGTATCACTTCCATCAAGAACCTTCCCCTTATTGCTTTTTGCAGTCCATGTAAACCTGCGAGATTCCCCCTGTCCACTCTTCCCTGTTATCTTGAATTTTGCATCCGGGAGAAGGGTTGTAAACATTGATTTGTACCATTTCTTGATCTCATCGCGTCCCACAACCGTCCGTGCGCCTGTGACATGGGCAGCATTGTCATTGTAA
Organism: Anaerolineales bacterium; assembly: GCA_016927115.1. GTDB lineage: Bacteria > Chloroflexota > Anaerolineae > Anaerolineales > E44-bin32 > JAFGNH01. The sequence goes on from JAFGNH010000028.1 coordinate 64,112, forward strand.
AGGCCAATAATAAACGCGGGGTCAAGCTGATTCAGCCTGCCCAGAAGGCGGTCTGGCATATCTGCGGCATCTGCATCTGTAGGCCAATCATACGCAGCGAAAGCATCCCACAACGACCAGAACCCATCACGCCGTGCAAAATCCCAACCCCAGGAATTAACTCCCGGAAGCCCCATCTCTACTGCCTTGTCCAGGAAACGGACCACCTCATCCGGTGTTGGTTTCCAGCCGGCGTGGGAATAAGTCGGCGAAGTCGGAAATACCGGTCGAGCAGGTTTCAGGTTCAAGTACTGTTCCACACTTTTTTCCAGCTGCTCTTCCACATTGGTAGCCTGCTCATGGTAGACCTGCGGCATAGAAAAATCACAATAGGTCAGGAACTCCTCAAAAGGCAATTCGTAATGAAGTTTGGGAAAACGAAAGGTACTCAGCGCTATCGGCATATCTCCCAGTCCGCTGCGAACCGCTTCCATATACCGCCTGGCAGCGACATTCCTGCCTTTTTCTTTATATTCAATCTCAGCATCAACCACAAAACCGTCCAGATCCAATTCACGCATCCGGTTCACAGCCATGCGAGCTTCCCCGATTGGATCACCGCCACGCACATACTGCCATCCCCAGACAGCAATGCCTTTGGACTTCAGAGCGTCCCTTACAGAAGGAATATAATCAAACTTCCGATCATAGTCATAGTTATATATCCAGTTCGCCCCATCAGCGATTTTGATCAGAACGTGGGTGAGGTTTGCATGAACAGCTTCGGCGGCGATTTTTTCCGGATCACCACCATCGCAATTCCTCAACTGCCACATGAAATATCCCTTGCCCTGTAAATCCATACCATTCTCCGAATTTTGTATCAGCCCATTCCTGTTGGCGAAGGCTGCTCAAAATCATTGATTCCGTTTCCGTAACCGTGCAGCTTTCTTTACTGCATCGGGACCATATTTTTCACGAATTCCATCCAGCGCCTTCAGCAGTTCCTTCTCTTTTTCCCACGAATGATCAAACAGGTTCAGTTGTCTGATCGGTTCACTCAAGCCGGACAGAGCCACGCCAAGCAGCCGAACCGGTTCCTCTTTCGCGTTCACATTCCTAAGCAGCTGTTTTGCAGCCTGAAAGATCTCCCGATCCTGGTCTGTAGGCTGCTGAAGCTGAATCTGCCGGCTGAAAGTGGAAAAATCCGGCCGGCGAATTTTCAAGCGCACAGTCGATGCGTACAGATCTTCTTTTCGCAGTCTTGCACCTAATTCCTCACTCATTACTTGCAAGATTCGCACCATCTGCCGTTCTGTTTTCAGATCCGTGCTGAATGTACGCTCGCATGAGAGAGACCGTCGTTCATATTCAACCGAAACCGGCCTTTCGTCGATTCCGTGGGCATGGCGGGTTAAATCCGCACCCCGCTCTCCGAACATGTTTTTCAGCCGCTCTCTATCCATGATCGCCAGATCACCGACCGTTTTAACACCATACTGCGCAAGCATTTCCTGTGTGCGAGGGCCAACACCCCAGATCACATCCACAGGAAGCGGCGCAAGAAATGCTGCTTCTTCGCCGGCCTTCACCTCGACCAGCCCTTCAGGCTTTCCCTGGTCGGTTGCAATCTTTGCGACAAGCTTATTGGTTGCAATCCCCCACGATGTCGGCAGCCCGAGTTCGTTCTTTATTCTGCTCTGAATCCTGCGGGCAAATGAAATACCAGGTTCCGGATCATCAGAAATATCAAGAAAAGCCTCATCGATTGAAATCTGCTCTACAATCGGAGATACTTCATGCAGAATATCCATCACATTTTGTGATGCTTCACTATAGAACTTATGGCGAGGCTGAAGTACAATCAGATTCGGGCATAAACGAAGTGCCTGTGCAGTTGGCATTGCAGAACGGATCCCATACACCCTGGCCGGGTAGGATGCTGAGGAGACCACACCTCTGCCAGAGGGGCTGCCCCCGACAACAAAGGGGACATCAACCAGGTCCGGCTTCTGCAGGATCTCTACAGCACAAAAGAAAGCATCCAGATCTGTATGTAGAATCGTTCGTTTCATAGTGTCCAGTTTGACTGAAAAACCACAAAGATTATAATCAATTTAACATACTATCCAGGAGAAAGTGCAGTGGCGAATCCAGAAACCAACAAAAAGCATGAAGCACGAACAACTGAGAGCAACAAAGTTCCGTTCCAGCAGCATCCTGCGTCGAAAATCCTGGAGCAGCTCAAAGCCAATCCGCGTGTAAGGATGATTCGCATCATTGTCCCAACTGATGCCTGCCCTGTCTGTCGGCAGGTTGAAGGTGAATATGAAAAAAACGAAGTTCCCGAACTTCCCACACTTACATGTTCAAAACCGCATGGTTGTTGTGCCTTCTATGAACCATCCCTGATAGAAGTATATCCCTAGCTGCCAACGTTCATATCTGCTGGTAATAACGGGTATTCTCGATTCCCCATAAATTCATCTGCGGTTTGACTGATCGCAGGAATTCCAGGGCTTCCGCTTCGTTTTCCACAACACCAACCACCTGTGCCTCTGCAAGCAGCTGCAGCATGCGCCCGATTTCGGGTCCTGGGGATATATCCAAAACACTCATGATTCCCTGTCCATCCAGCAGCAGCTCCGGAATAATCCGCTCAGTTTCCTTAAAAATCAGAATGAATATCTGCTGAGCTGTTTCAAGCGTTTCAGTTTTAAATCCGCTCTGCCCGGATACTCCCTGCATCAGCAGCCATGCAAGCGATACAAGGACCCCGGCCGCAGCTCCTTTCCCATAATCCCGAACCAGGCGGTGAACCCATAAAGTATTCCCCACGGCCCTACTCTCTTCTAGATCCCATAAATGGATGGAAGTCAGGAAGTCACTTTCAGTTTTGCTCAACCTGAGGTTCCTGCATACAGGCTCAAGAAGTCTGCTCTGTTCTTCAGAGAGCGAATCGCTCTCTACCCGGGTGCCCGGCACCTGCAATCCCTGAATGAGCAGCTGGTAGAGCACAATCAGTGCCTGGATGGAGCGATTGCCGGAAATGGAAGTAGAAAGATAAGCTGCTAGATCCTTACGAAAAGGTTTCAGGCAATTAAAAAGTAAACTCGCACTAAGGTTTGCATTCGCCAGATCTCCATCCCTGGTCTCAATCAGTGAAACGATCGTGGAGAAAGATTCAATCCATTTAAAATCCATCTCCAACCAATCCTGACCTACCGGATCTGTAACCTCACCGGTACTCCTCTTGAAAATCATCGAAAAGACAAGCGGGAGCACATTGATATGCTGCAGCACCCGTAGAGCCCTTGCTGGACGGAATATGGAAAATATGCGAAAAAGCTCATCTCGAATTCGTTCCGGGGATACTGAAGGAAGCTTTTTTGCCGAAAGATTGATCTGGTTCTGCGTTTCCTGATGCAGGTGAAATCCGAGATCAGTGGCTATGCGAACTGCCCGAAGCACTCGTACCGGATCCTGCTCCAGTGATAACTGTGAACAGGGGCGCAGCACTTTCGCCGTGATATCTCCCTGCCCTCCAACAACATCCTGGATGGTATTGTTCCCCAGAATATCCACAGCCAGAGCATTAATAGTGAAATCCCGTTCAAACAAATCCTGCTGCAGGCTTTTTCCACGCAAAGAGGCCATGTCCAGACTCCATGTCTGGTTCAATCCGTCCTGATAAAGTACTCTGCCAGTATCACGTTCCGAATCAAGCGTGTAATAGACAGCGCCAAGATTATCCGCAAGACGACGAGCCAGGCGACGGGCATTTGAAGGAAATACAAAATCAAAGTCTTTACACGGCCGCTGCAAAAGCCAATCCCGGACTGCACCCCCTACCAGCCAAACCGGTTCATCCAGATCCAGATTCCGAAGTGCCTGTAAGAGCCATTCGGGAAGGCCATAAACAAGATTTTCCACAATTGCTTTTTATTTCCGAAGGATTCGATCAGGCTGGGCCACACCGATAAAAGGCAGATTACGGTAGAACTCATCAAGATCCAATCCATAACCAAACACAAATCTGTTTGGAATCACAAATCCACAATAATCAATCGGTACTTCAATCTCTCTCCGTTCAGCTTTATCCAGTAAGGTGCACACTTTCAAGCTCGCAGGTTGTCTCGATTGAAGCAGGCTGAGCACTTCTGTGATGGTATGTCCGGAGTCGATAATATCTTCCACCAGGAGCACATCCTGATCCTTGATCGATGTATTCAGGTCGTGGGCTATACGAACATGCCCGGAGGACTGCCTTGCCCCGGCGCCATAAGAAGATACTGCCATAAAGTCCATCATATGTGGAACGGTAATATGTCGCACAAGGTCCGTAAGGAACATGACGCCGCCGCGCAGTATACAGATCAGTATTGGTGTCTTTCCTGCATAATCGCGACTTATATCGGCGCCAAGTTCCCGGATGCGCGCCTGCAGCGCGCCTTCAGAGATTAATATTTCCTCAAGAAATTCATGATAATCCTGCATACGTTATTTCCCCGGAACCAGATGGTGTTTTCGACAGCGAGCCTCATATAATTCACTGGCGCCTACAACGATAACCGGATCATCATACCGGGCTGGCTGTCCATTAATTAATCGCTGTGTCCTTGAAGCAGCTTCACCACAAACAAGGCAAATCGCCCATAGCTTATCAACCCGTTCAGCCAGTGCCATTAAAACCGGCATTGGGCCAAATGGCTCGCCCCGAAAATCGGTATCCAATCCAGCAACAAGTACCCGTATCCCGCGATCAGCTAATTCCTGGACAACAGAGATTACTGCTTGATCGAAAAACTGAGCTTCATCGATACCCACAACCGTTGTTTCGGGTTCTAAATGCTCGGGGATCAACTCAGCGGACTGCAACGGCAGCGCATCAAACTCATAGCCGGAATGCGAGGTAACCTTATCAAGCTGGTAACGGGTGTCGGTACCGGGCTTGAATACCTGGATCTGCTGCTTTGCGATGGCAGCACGTCGTAAACGGCGAATCAACTCTTCCGATTTTCCACAAAACATGGGACCCGTAATCACTTCAACTGTACCATTTGTATGTTTCATATTCATCCTTCTCAAATATGGGAATAAAAAAAACTGGGCAAGTATAAAAATGCTTGCCCAGAGTCTACACTATCCGTTGGATGAAGAAAAGCCAATCTTCAAATTAGTCCACTTCAGGGATCTCATATCCGCGCTGTCGCATGATCCGCTTCAGGTCGGAAAGGCTTTTCTGACCGAATCCTGAAAGATCCAGAAGCTCCTGCGAACCTTTTTCAAGCCGTTCCAGTACATCACCTGTAGTGATAATACCGGCTTTCTTGAGGATATCAGTAGACCGTTTCCCCAATTCCAGCTCTTCCAGGTCCAGGCTGAGGCTTGTCTTGGCCCCTTCACGCTTTGATGCTTCGACTTTATGTTCCTCGCGTGCCGCCAGTTTACGATAGAACCGATCTACCTGACCTTCGGTGTCAACAATACGTTGTTCACCGGTAAAAAACGGGTGACATTTGGAGCAGACATCGGTAGAAATGGATTCCTGTGTTGATCCGGTCGTCCAACTGTTCCCGCACGCACAGGTTACGGTTGCTTCCTCATAATACGTAGGATGAATTTCATTCTTCATATGCAGGCCTCTCTGTCCTGACTGAACACCTGCCAGCAGACGCTTTTCTTCATTGAAAGCGACTTCCTGCAGCTGCAAGTAGCTTTACTGAGTAATTACGTTGACGCGTTTTTTCCCACCGCGGGCAAAATCATACATCACAAAACCATCGCTGGTGGCAAACAGGGTATCGTCCTTGCCGCGGCCAACATTCTCACCAGGGTGAACGCGCGTGCCCCGCTGGCGTACAAGGATATTACCGGAACGTACTGCTTCGCCACCAAATTTCTTGATGCCCAACCGCTGTGATTGACTATCCCGACCGTTGCGGCTTGAACCGCCACCTTTTTTATGTGCCATGATTACCTCACCATTTCTTTATTGAAGAAGCCTTCAGCTTTCAGGTTCCGTCTTTTCCTTTGCCGGGGCTTTCTTCGCGGAAATTTTATCAATCAGTACCCGTGTATACTGCTGCCGGTGACCTCTGCGTCGCCGATAACGTTCTTTGGGCTTATATTTAAATACAAGCAACTTGGGACCCTTGATCTGGGCGGCGATTGTACCTTTCACCTGAACGCTGTCCAGGTACGGCGTACCTACCTGTGTCTTGCCATCATCGCTCACCAGTAATACCGCATCAAATGTAATTTTGGAGCCGATTTCGTCAGAGAGACGATCGACTTCGATCGTTTCTCCCTCGCGGGCTATATACTGCTTCCCGCCTGATTCAACTACTGCATATTTCATATTAGCTCTCCAGCTTCGCTTCACCTTTTCCACTGCGCCTCTTGCGCCGCGATAAGGGGAAGTTGGGAATACATACACCCGCCCCAGCCAAATCGGGTGGGGCAGACTGGCAGATTATACCACCTGCCAATCCTCTGTCAACCTCAGCATTTAATCGGCTGCAACGGAGTCAGCCGCTGCCTTTTCTACTTCAGGCTCTGCTTCCAGTTCCGCCTCAATCTCGTCTTCGTCATGCAGGCGTTCATCCCGCAGTGCAAATGCCTCACCGGGGAATCCTGTTCCTGCAGGGATCAATTTGCCGATAATTACATTCTCTTTCAAACCGCGCAAATGATCAACCTTTCCTTCAATCGCTGCACCCGCCAGCACACGGATAGTATGCTGGAAGGACGAAGCGGACAGGAAGGATTCCGTGCTAAGCGAAGCCTTTGTCACACCCAGCAAAACAGGAATTGCCCTTGCCGGCCGCATGCCTTCACTGGATTTTTGTTCATTCAACTGCTGCAAGTATAACCGGTCTACCAGATCCCCTGGGAGAAGTTCTGTATCACCAGGATCGATGATCTGAGTCTTCGAAAGCATCTTCCGGATGATCACCTCAAAGTGTTTGTCATTGATATTCTGCCCCTGGGAGCGATACACTTTCTGAACCTCACTCATCAGATACAGGGCACAGGCGTCACGGCCGCGAATCTTCAGGATATTGTGTGGATTCAATGACCCTTCCGTGAGCTGCAGTCCGGCTTCAACTTTATCTCCCTCTTTCACCAACAATCGGGCACTCGCCGGGATGTCGTATTCCACTTCCTCATTGATGTCATAGGCCACAATGACAGTCCGATCTTCGATACGGACACGACCAGCATGTTGAGCAACAATTTCAGCATCACCCCGGCTTGCAATCAGGCTGCCCTCTTCAACTTCAGTGGCGTCCTCAATTTTTAAAGACCAGTTGCCAGGCACTGGATATTCATCCTTCAACAGCTGGCTGTCGTGAATATTGATGCGTCGTACCCCATCAGGTACATCAGGTGCAATGATGGAGACGGTCCCCGAGATTTCTGTGGTGAGCGCTTCGCCTTTGGGCTTACGGCGCGCTTCGAATAACTCCTCCACACGAGGAAGACCTGTAGTGATGTCGCCACCGGCTGCCACACCACCGGTATGGAATGTCCTCAAGGTCAGCTGTGTACCGGGTTCGCCGATAGACTGTGCTGCCACAATACCAACCGCTGAACCTAGCTGGACTGTATTGCCGCGTCCAAGATCCAGCCCGTAGCACTTTGCACAGATACCAAACGGTAGTGTACAGGTCATAGGTGAACGGACCCACACTTCCTCAACACCGGAAGCATCTACTTTGATAGCCAGTTCGTTATCGATTACATCATTTTGTTCAACGATAATTTCGCCTGTGGAAGGATTGACAATGCGCTTCGAAACTACCCGGCCAATTACCCGCTGGTCCATGGACTGTCCAGCCACATCATCGCGGCGCCGGATCGGAATGCCCTGATCCGTCCCGCAGTCATCCGAATTGATGATAACGTCCTGTGCCACATCCACCAGCCGCCTGGTCAGGTAGCCTGCATCCGCTGTACGCAGAGCAGTATCTGTAAGGCCTTTCCGGGCGCCATGGGTGGAGATGAAATACTCCAGTGTGGTAAGGCCATCTCGGAAGCTGGATCGGATGGGATAATCAATAATACGCCCTGAAGGATCCGCCATCAAACCTCGCATACCGGCCAGCTGAGAAATCGGGCCGAAACCACCCTTTGTGGCACCAGAAATGGCCATCGAACTCAGGCTTCCGGATGGATCCATGCTGGCACGAACTGCCTGGGAGACTTTCTGCGTGGTCTCCTGCCACAATACAATCGTCCGTTCTTTCTTCTCCTGCTCGGTTAACAGGCCTCGCTGGTAATCCCTGCGGACAACCTCGGCCTCATCAAGAGTCTGGTTGATAATGTCCTGTTTGACGCTGGGAACAGAGATATCGGAGATAGCGATGGTAGTACCCGAGCGTGTTGCATACTTGAACCCGATATCCTTGATCGCATCAACAACATCAGGTGTTCCATCTTCGCGCAGATGCTTGTAAATATCAGCGACAAGCTGCTGCATGGCTTTCTTATCGAGTATACGGTTTACATACTGCATTTTCGGCGGCATGATCTGATTGAACAGAGCTCGCCCTACGGTGGTATCAATGACACGATTTTCCGGTTCCAGAAGTCGTTCGTTGTTCTCATCGTACCAGGTATCTATGCGCAGCTTGATAGGCGCATGCAGGTCAACCTGATCAAGTGAGTATGCCATCTCAACTTCATCGATATCGCTGAAAGCCCGGCCTTCACCGCGGTGCTCACGTCCTTCTACCGTCATAGTCAGATAGTACACACCCAGCACCATATCCTTGGATGGCCCAACGATCGGGGATCCATCTGCAGGTTTCAGCAGGTTGCGGGAGGATAACATCAGGGTGCGTGCCTCACGGACAGCCTCATCCGCCAGCGGTACATGCACCGACATCTGATCCCCGTCGAAATCCGCATTGAAAGCTGCACATACCAGCGGGTGCAGGTGAATTGCCTTTCCTTCTACCAGAACTGGTTCGAACGCCTGAATTCCGAGGCGGTGCAGTGTCGGTGCCCGGTTCAGCAGTACCGGACGATCCTGGATGACCTCTTCAAGGACTTCCCATACCTCAGGCCGTCCCCGCTCGATAATCCTTTTTGCGCCTTTCACATTCGCTGCGTAGTTGTAAGCCACCAATCGTGAGATGACAAAAGGACGATAAAGCTCAATCGCCATATCTTTGGGCAGGCCACACTGGTGCAGTTTCAGTTTCGGGCCAACCACAATAACGGATCGGCCGGAGTAATCGACTCGCTTTCCGAGCAAATTGCGTCGGAAGCGGCCTTTCTTTCCCTTGAGCATGTCGCTGAGGGATTTCAATTCACGACGCCCTCGCCTTGATAACGCTTTCCCCCGCTGGGAATTATCGATCAGTGAGTCAACAGCTTCCTGAAGCATACGTTTTTCATTGCGGACGATCACATCCGGAGCGCCCAGCTCAACAAGCCGCTTCAGCCTGTTATTACGGTTGATCACCCTCCGGTAAAGATCATTCAAATCTGAGGTAGCAAAACGTCCGCCATCCAATTGGACCATGGGACGCAAATCCGGAGGAATAACCGGCAGAACCGTCAGGATCATCCATTCCGGCCTGTTACTTGAGCGGCGGAAAGCCTCGACCACTTTCAAACGTTTGGTCGCCTTCTTTTTCCGTTGTTTGCTGCGTGTCGTCCGAACTTCGAGCCACAGCTGGGTAGCAAGACTGTCAAGGTCGAGCCCTTTCAGGATTTCATAGAACGCTTCCGCTCCCATATCGGCACGGAATACCTGACCCCATTTTGAACGCAGCTCACGATAGTGCTGCTCCCCGAGAAACATCATCGGCTCAATGCCCTGAAGCTCATCACGATCCTTCTCCAGCACAGCCAGTTCTTCCCGGAACGGCTCATCTTCAGCAAGGGCTGCATCTGTCATTTCCAGATCGGCTTCAGCTTTTGCTTTTTCTTTTTCTTCATTTATTGCAGCCAGCTGCTCATCACGCTGATCTTTCTGTTCAGCTTCGACCTTTTCCAGGTGATCTTTAACAAGATCCTGAAGCTGGGAGATGTGGTCGTTGGATATTTCCTCTCCCTTTTTTACGATCGTTGTTTTGATCGAATTCAGAACCATCGCGGATCGAGCGGCCTTACCAACCTGATCCGTGAGTTTTTCCTGCAGCTGATTTGCTTCCTTGAGAACCGGTTCAATCGTTTCAGATACCTTCTCTTCATACGCAGCCTTAACCTGCTGCTTGCTTTCTTCCAGTCCTTCAAGGCGAAGATCACGTACAGATTTTATCTGCACCTGGCGATCTTGCTGTGCAGTCGCATATTCCTTTTCAAGCCGTGTATATTCTTCGTCGATTCTTTTCAGGGCACGTACCCGGGCATCCTCATCAACATGTGTAACAACATACTGTGCGAAGTAGAGAACACGATCAAGATTCCGACGGGAAATATCCAGCAGAACACCCAGATAAGATGGAACCCTGCGCGTATACCAGACATGAGCAACAGGGGCAGCGAGAGTTATGTGCCCCATCCGCTCCCTGCGTACCTGTGAGCGTGTTACTTCAACACCACATTTCTCACATACTATGCCTTTGTATCGAATGTTCTTGTACTTACCACAGTAACACTGCCAATCTTTCGTGGGACCAAAAATTGCCTCGCAAAACAGTCCATCCTTTTCTGGTCGTAATCTACGGTAGTTGATAGTCTCAGGCTTTAAAACCTCACCATGGGACCAGCTGTTGATAGTCTCTGGTGATGCCAGACTGATGCGTAGTGCTCGAAATCCCTTAGTTTCCACCCACATCCCTCCAAATTTCGTTCATAACTCAATCAAACGAAGAATATTCTAAACGTCATACCCGGTAGACACAGCAAAATAGACGCATGGGATATGATCCGCAAGCGCCTTCCATCTAATTCAACTCTGGCTAAAATTCATGTGACGTAATTATAAGCTATGGATGCCTTCTGTCAAGGACCTGGTTTTCCCTGCTGACTGCCATCTGGAATCTCGACAGTGAAAATACTGCCCTCTCCAAGTTTGCTCTCTACCGTTACAAAACCACCATGCTGCTCCATTATCGACCTGACAATTGCAAGTCCAAGCCCCATACCCTGAACCTGGGGCTCCTGGCCGGGATCGAATGTCTGGAACTTTTCAAACAGTCTGGCCTTATCTGCCGCTGCAATCCCCACCCCGGAATCCTGGAACCGTACCCAATGCCGTCCACCGGATTGTCCGGCTTCTATCCGGACCGTTCCTTTCGGTTGTGTGTACTTGATTGCATTTTCCAGCAGGTTGGCCAGAGCCTGCCTCAGAAGAGTCGAATCAGCACGGAGAAGATCCATATCGGATTGGATCTTTACCTGCAGAGAGAGCTGCTTGTTCACAGCCTGAGGGCGATACATCTGTACAACATCTTCGATAATATCTGCAGCTCGCAGCATCTCTAGTTTAAGGCCTTCTCCAGCCTCAATCCGCCGCAGATCCAGCAGATTGTCCACCAGTCTAGTCATAGTCTCAGTACTTCCCTGGATTTTCCGCACATAGTCTTTCTGCTGCTGATTCAGGTCGCCAACCATCGACAGCATGGTTACATACCCATTCATCAACATCAGCGGAGACTTGAGATCATGGCTGACAGTGGAAACAAAATCCGTTTTTAATGATTCAAGCTTCTTGAAATGCGTGATATCGGACAAAACACAGACTTTACCTGCTGGAAGGCCTCGCTCGACGACTTCCGAAACAGCAGCGTACATCACCTTGTCTCCAGCCAGATGTACCTCCGCTGTGTGGAGTTCCTTCCCGGAATCCAACAGCAGATCGATAAGATCGGGTGAGGTGATCACTTCCGCTGCCTTTCGACCCTCCACCTCAGGCCCCTGATCCTGCAGTAATTCATCCGCAGCAGGATTCGCCAGCACGACTGCCCCCTGACCATCAATTACTATCACAGCGTCCGGAGTAGCTTCAAGGATGGCAACAAGGCGTGATCGTTCCTGCTCCGCACGATGATACAGGCGCGCGTTGGAAATCGAGACGCCGAGATGTGCAGCAAGAATGGTCAACAGATTGATCTCATTCGAAGTAAACGCATGGGCTTGCTGATAACCAAGCCACAGAACTCCAAGAAATTGTCCCTCATCACGGAGAGGAATGGCGAGAATGGAATTAATCGGTGTTTCCAAAGAATGGAGACTGAGAACTGTTCTCGCACGGGCAGGATTCTCCAGCAGGAAAAAACCACTTTGCTGGCTTAATGCAAGAATTCCCTCATCGAGCTTCTCCCAATCTGTCTGCAGGCCTTCACTATGGTAACTTTCCAATCTCTCCGACTGCAGCATATCTTCTGATGCCAGCACAAATCTGATTTGTCCAGCTTTTACTACATCCTGCAGTTCTTGCAAAATAGCAGGCAATACACTGGAGAGGTCAAAGCTTGTTGCCATCTGCTTGCTCACAGCCAGCAGTAAATTCATTTCCGCAAGCCTTGCCTGAAGCCCTTTCCGCATACCTTCAAAAGTCTCAGAAAGCCGCCCGATTTCATCCTCACCTCTTACATCAACCGGATGATCCAGATCTCCCTGTGCAATCTGTTCGGCGACATGCGCCATCTGCCGAATCGGCCGCGTGAGCTGGCGGCTGACCGCGTAGACCATACCCACAAGCAGCAGACCAACAGCCAGGAGCACTCCCGCCAGCCGTACAGCGATCTGAATCGCCAGCTGGTCAACACTCGATTTCGCTACAGTTATAATTACCCGCCAGGGGTATCCCTCCACTGCATGGGCGTAAGTCAGGCGTCGGCTTCCACTGCTGTCCGTTTCAAGTACAGCTGTGCCCTCTTCGAAATCGGAAGGGAAAAACTCCCGCTCATAGGCAGCATCATCTGGGTAAAGCAGGACACTGCCATATTCATCCGTAAGATATGCCTGCAACCTGTCCAGAGACTGCAGCCTTGAAACAACCGGCAGCAGCATGGGATTTGCTGTCAGATCAGTCCAGCCGGCCAGCACATAGCCCCCTGAAGCAGCGTTGTCCACCTCAATAGGAGCCAGGAATACAACGATGGGATCAGAGTCGCTGTTTTCAGGTGGAATGGTAATTTCCTGCGGCATCCCAAGAAGAGCTGCAGCAACCCCTTTTTCAATTTCCCAATCAGCGGAATCTGCCGGGTAGCTGTTGCTTGAAGAGACAACGACTTGAGCGTTTTCATCAAAGACAGCCAGATGGCTGAAGTATGGCACAAGGCGAAGTTGCCGTGAAAGTTCTACCTCAGAAAACACACCCTCCTCGGCTTCAGGTGTTAATTCCGAAGCATACTGCCGAATAAGGGAGCGCCCTGTCTGAATGAAATAGGGGATGCTGTCGCCAATTTGTGCAGCGGTCAGAGCCATTTGATCGGTAATTACTTCCCGGGCATATTGATCCGCCATTAACCAATCACCGTACAACAACCCCCCACCTGCTACCAATCCCATAATGAGGAAACCCGTGATCATCTGGCGCGCCAGGGAACGATTATAGGGTGCAGCCTCGAATCGGCGGGGGGAATACCAGCGGTCAGGCATACTCTCTGCCAGCAGCTCACAGACAAGGCCGGCAATACCGGCTTCAAAGCCGGCTGCCACTAGAACAGAGAGGCCAAATGAAAGAGCATAATTCAGTGCGTCATAAGCATCCCCCGGTGTCAGGCTGAAAATCTCCGTGCAACGCAGCAGCGTATACCCAGCAGCCGCAAGCATACCGGCAATAAATGGATGCCTCAGGATCTGGCCCGGCCATTCTCGATAGTTCTGCCTGAAAAGTACCGCCGCAAAGCCGGACTGGACCGCCATACTGAAAGGAGTAAGGATAGATGCTGTTTCCCATCCTCCCCGGACGAGGCCTGACAGGAATCCTATCAGGACAGCTTCCGGAACGCCGAAGAAACCTGCTGCCAGCATCCAGGGAAGTGCTCCGAGAAGAGAGAATACAGGTACCGGGATCTGCAGACCTGCTTCCGATAAAACAGCAGATCCACCCGCAGTTAATCGCACCAGGAAAAGTTCCGGTGCAATAGCGCCAAAAATGAGTACAATAAAGAAAAGCCATCGGAACTGGTGTTTTTGATCAGGAGGGAGTTCTTTTCTATCATTGCGTGAACGCAGGAGCAGTAAAACCAATCCTGCAAGTTCCAGAACCAGCAGAATAATACCGGAGAGCCGGACTGGAAACCTATAAAAGAACGGGTTTTGAATTCCCCACAATTCGAATTCCATACCTGCTCCCGATGCAACATATATGCCGGATTATATCATCAGCCCAACTATCATCCAGCCTGTCCTTGCTGCTCAATCCTCTTTATGCTAGACTGCCAGCAAGCAAAGGGCGCTAGAGCGTCCATGGAGATACCCTATGCCAGAAAAAATACTCATTATTGACGACGACATCGATACGCTTAAACTGGTCGGTTTGATGCTGGAGCGCCAGGGATACGAGATTGTCGTCGCAAGCAATGGACAGATGGGTTTAACCCGTGCCGCTACTGAACGTCCCGCTTTAATCCTGCTCGATGTAATGATGCCTGACCTTGACGGTTATGAAGTCACCCGCCAGCTTCGCAGTGACCCTGGCCTCGCCCACATACCGATTATCATGTTTACTGCAAAAACCATGGTGGACGACAAGGTTGCCGGGTTCGAGGCAGGTGTAGACGATTACCTCACCAAACCAGCCCACCCCGCGGAATTGACCGCCCATGTTAAGGCTGTCCTGGCCCGAACCCAGCAGAACCCTGTTGAACAGGCCGATAGCGCAAAAGTAATCGGCTTTATCGGTGTTCGTGGTGGTGTGGGAACAACAACACTTGCTTTGAACGTCAGTGTCGCCCTGCAGCAGAGCGGCCAGGATGTGATTCTGGCGGAAATGAATCCAGGCCGCGGCTCCCTTGCCCTGAATCTCAATATTCGTGATTCGTTCGGGCTGAGTACACTGCTGACCCGCTCGTTAAAAGACATCCACCTGCGCTCCGTAGAAAGTGAGATAGCCAGCCACCGTTCCGGAATCAGACTGCTCCTGTCCTCTTATCAACCAGAAGAAACCAACCTGGAAAAAGCCGTCCATCAGATGGAAGCGGTTCTGAAAAACCTGATGGCCATGTCAACTATTGTAATGCTCGATCTGGGTACCGGCATCCGGCCATATACAAAAACAATGATGAGCCTGTGCGACCACATCCTGCTTGTTGTCGAACCACTCTATCCCACAAACGTGCTGGCACGTGCGCTGCTTGAGGACCTTGAATCGAAAGGGATCAACCGCCACCGGATCAGTCTGGCTATGATGACCAGAGAAAGAACCAGCATGATGATCTCATGGCAGGAACTCGCCGGGGATCTCGGTATTGAGCTGGCCGGGGTCATTTCACCTGCTCCTGAGCAAGCACAGGAAGCCACGCAAGCAGGCAAACCCATTATCCAGGTTCATCCGGAAAGCCTTGTCAGCGATCAACTGATCCAGCTGTCGAACTATGTAATGAAGTTCGTGGAGCCAAACAGCCAGGACTGATACAGGCTTCATCCGCTGCAGCCGGTTATTCCCCGAACTGCCTGCATTCTGCAGTTGTTTTCTCTATGAAACAGCCACTATAATTCTGGTGTATGAGGTGAATGCATGACAGATCGTTTCTCTTCTTCCACCAGCGACAGTACGATAATCCGAAACCTTCCGCGGCTCCTCCATCGCTACGCTCGATTGCTTGAAGTTGCGACAGACCTTGCCTCTACGCTGGAACTGGAGACCCTTCTCAATACAATTGTGCAGGCTGCCCGGGAGATCACGGACTGCGAGGCAGCATCCCTGCTGTTGTATGACCCCCAATCAAACCATCTTTACTTCGAAGCAGCTACCAATATGAACCCTTCCAACCTCGGGCCGACAGCAGTACCCATAGAAGGTTCCATTGCCGGATGGGTCTTCTCAAATAATAAACCGCTTCTTGTGGCAGATGCTTTCAGTGACACACGTTTTTTCAGGGAAGTCGATGTTATCACTAATACACAAACCCGGAACATTATCGGCGTCCCGCTTCACACTAAAGATAAAACCCTGGGAGTGATTGAAGGAATAAATAAAGAGAGCGAAGCATTCGATCAGGAAGACCTCAGAATCCTTCAGGCCCTTGCATCACAAGCTGCTATAGCTATTGAAAACAGCCGTCTGTTCCAGCAGAGTGACCTGATTGCAGAAATGGTCCATGAATTGAGAACACCTCTGGCATCTTTGACGGCTGCCAGCCACCTGCTCACCCGGCCGGAGCTTCCAGAAGAGCAGCTCGAAAAAGTTGGAACCATCATTTTCAACGAAGTGCAACGGTTGAATGAGCTGACTACCGACTTCCTGAACCTTTCACAACTAGAATCCGGGCGGGTACACTTTATCCGTGAACCGGTTCACCTTGAAGGCCTGGTACTGGAGTGTATCGAGATCGTCCGTCCTCAAGCTCAAGACGAGCGGGTGACAATCCATACAGCCTTTACCCAATCCATCAGCCCTGTACAGGGAGACCGAAACCGCCTGAAACAGGTTTTGCTGAACCTGCTTACCAATGCTATTAAATACAATCATATAGGCGGTACGGTCACGGTCAACCTGAAAGTACGCGGGGAGTATTTTCACCTCGAAGTAAAGGACACCGGCATCGGTATTTCCGAAGAGAGCATGAAACACCTGTTCACGCGATTCTATCGTTCACCTGAAAGCGCTGGATCCATCCCGGGAACAGGGCTCGGTCTTGTGATTGTAAAAAGAATTGTGGAAGGTCATGGAGGCCGCATGGAGGTCCAGAGCGAAGCAGGAAAAGGATCAACCTTTACAATCAGCCTTCCGAAACAGCGGCAAACCAGCCAGACGCAGTAGACCTGCAGCTAACCCAACCGGCCAAATTGACGTTCAAGCGCCTGCACAGAAAGATGAATCATGGTCGGCCGTCCATGAGGGCAGGTTCTCGGGTTTTCGCACGCTTCCAGATCCCGTAATAACTTCTCTTGCTCTTCCAGTGAAAGCACCTGCCCTGCTTTAACAGCACCCCGTTTGCATACACGGGCAGCTATTAATTCTTCCACTTCTGCCTGCAGCGGTGTCTCATCTTCTTCAAACTCTTCCACCAGAGTCTGAACAGCCCTGACAGGTGAAATATGTGCCAGCAAAACAGGTACAGCCCGAATTCGAAAAGTTGCGTCTCCAAATACCTCCACCTGAAAACCCAGCGAGTTTATTGCATCCAGTTTTTCCCGGACAATGTCAGCCTGTGAAGTGGTTAATTCAATGGTTTCGGCGGTCAGCAGATTCTGCGATTCTATCCTGCCTTCATGTACAGCTTTCATCATCTTTTCAAACAGCACCCGTTCATGGGCAGCGTGCTGATCGATCAGATACAACCCATCCGGCCCTTCAGCGACAAGATAAGTTGTACCAAACTGACCGAGGGATCTCAACAGAGGCATGCCTGCAGCTGGCAGGCTGGTCTGTACAGCCGGTTCATATTTCGGTGAAGTCCCTGCTGTAGAAAAACGGGCTGAAACCCAATCCCCTTCTGTCCGGTTTCCCGAAGGAAAAGTCTGGTTATTTGGGAATGAGAATCCTGGCGTTGGAGCCTGCCCAACCAGCGCCGCACGGATAATACGCTGAAGAACTCCAAATACTTTCTTCTGATCCTTAAATCTGACCTCAGCCTTGGTTGGGTGTACATTGACATCAACCTCATCAGGTGGGAGATCTATATTCAACACAACCAGTGGAAAACGGCCAACCATAAGCAGCGAGCGGTAAGCCTGCATAACCGCCACCGATAAGCCGGCATCCTGCACCCAACGCCCATTGATAAAAAAGGTAAGCTCGCGCCGGTTCGAGCGAGTTAAACCGGATGGGCTGATCAGTCCGCCAACCTGAAAGGGAGCATGCTGCTGCTCGGCCAGTTCAATCATCTGGCTGGCTATTTCATACCCATAGATACCGGCCATAGCCTCACGAAGGCTGCCCTGCCCGGTTGTCACCAGTTTCTGCTTCCCATCCTGAGTGAGTGTAAAAACAATCCGGGGATATGCCAGAGCATAGCGCGATACCAGATCACTGATCCGGCGATTTTCTGTTTGATCTGTTTTGAGGAACTTATAACGCGCCGGGACGTTATGGAAAAGATCCCGAACCACAACCCTTGTTCCGATTGGGCAGCCCACTGGTTTGGAGGGGCTTGTTTTTCCACCCTCAACCACAACCCTGGCCCCTGCTTTTTCGTCTTTATGCCGCGAAAGCAGTTCCATCCGGGAAACCGATCCTATCGAAGCAAGTGCTTCTCCACGAAATCCAAGGCTCTGAATGGCGAAGAGATCTTCAATAGTCTCCAGCTTGGATGTCGCATATCGTTCTACGGCCAGCAGAATCTCACTGGAAGGAATCCCGGCTCCATCATCATTCACTTCGATGATCTCCCGACCACCACCTTCTATCTGAATGTCGATTCGGCTTGACCCGGCATCAATAGCATTTTCAAGCAGTTCCTTCACCACCGATGAGGGCCTTTCCACGACTTCGCCTGCAGCAATCTGCGAGGCTATATGAGGGGGAAGAATATGGATGGGCACGTTTTTCTCCTTCTGCAGGGATTATAGCGTATTCGCCTATGGTTGACACATGCAAGCTGCGACCTTTATACTCCTTCAGTAGTATTTATTACAAAATCTCAAGAAAATGGTTACTCTATGATTCGTTTCGACACTTTACTGCTGGACCTGGATGATACCCTCTATTCCCCCAGCAATGGACTCTGGGAACAGGTCCGTTTTCTGATCGGCGAGTACATGATTCAGAGTGTGGGCATTCCACCTGAAAATGTGGATTCAACCCGCCAGCATTACCTGGAAACATACGGGACAACCCTGCAGGGATTAATTCGCCACCATGCAATCGATCCGCTGGACTACCTTGAATACGTTCATCCGGTATCGTTGGAGGCATACATCAAACCGGATCCAGTCCTTGCGGCTATGCTCTCTTCACTGCCGCAACGAAAGATCATATTCACAAACTCCTACCGCAAACATGCCGAACGGGTGGTGGATACTCTTGGAATTGGAAAGTATATTGACAGCATAGTTGATATCCTGGCTCTGGATCTGGATAATAAACCGCAACCCATTGCCTATACAAAACTTCTGAAGCTCGCGGA
The DNA here is from genome assembly GCA_016927115.1 of Anaerolineales bacterium. Taxonomy (GTDB): domain Bacteria; phylum Chloroflexota; class Anaerolineae; order Anaerolineales; family E44-bin32; genus JAFGNH01. The sequence continues at coordinate 83,293 of JAFGNH010000028.1, forward strand.
AATCAAGGACCCCGTGAAATGTCTGTTTGCAGATGATCGTCCAGCGAACCTGGCACCTGCATCTGAACTGGGCATTACAACAGTTCTCGTGAGCTCTGAGTCATTGAACACCGGCGGAGATTACCATATCCAGCATATCCATCAACTTGATCAGTTAATCCCCGGATTAAGATCCTGAAAAACCATGAATGAGACAATTCGCATTCTACTTCTGGCTGCTGCAGCCATCCTCGGAGGGTTAGCAATCAACCTTTTCCTCCTCTTCCTGTTCCGGAATAACGAGTTCATCCGTCGTATGCGGGGGGTACAGCGATTTACAGCAAAACTGCGTAATCCATGGCGGGAGCAGCAGGATGCGTACAACGAGCTGCACAAGGCCGTGGAAAAGCTGCAGAATCCGGAAGGTAAGAATTCACACACAGCTCCATCTGACGATCCTGATTCGCCTGCCATTAATGATCGTTTCAATTAATACTCATATTTTTCTAATTATTCTGTGGTATCAATAGAGTAGTTTTGATTTTATACGGAGGATTGAATGAGTTCCAGAACTATAAAGCTAATATTGGGAACTGTCAGCGCAACAATCATCGCCTGCAGTCTGTTTGCAGCCGGTATAGCAGTTGGCACAGTTATCCCTGCTGCTACAAACACAGGCACAGTGCTTGATCGTGTACTTGAAGAAAGTCTGCCATCTGCGATAGATAATGAAACCACGGCTTCAGATCGGACAGAGCTGCTCCAACCCTTCTGGGAAGCCTGGGACATCATCCATGACCAGTATGTGGATCAGCCCGTGGATGATCAAAAAATGATAGAGGGTGCCATCGAGGGTATGCTGTGGTCGCTCGGAGATGAGCACACCAGCTATATGACCCAGGACGAATACCAGCAGGCCAATATGGAGCTCGATGGTTCCTATGAAGGAATCGGTGCCTATGTCGACACAAGCGGCGAATATCTCACCATCATCAATCCCATGCCCGGATCGCCCGCCGAAGAAGCCGGCCTCAAGCCAAAGGATATCGTCATCGCCATAGATGGAGAAGATATGACTGGTATCGACCCGTCAGTTGTCATCCAGTCGGTGCTCGGCCCTGCAGGCACCAAAGTGATCCTGACAATCCTCCGGGAAGGCGAAGAAGAGCCTTTTGACGTCGGTATTACCCGAAAGGAAATCATCATTCCTTCCGTTGAGTACGAAATGCTTGATAATAATATTGCCTATCTCAGGTTGTATGACTTCGGAACCAACACTACCAGGGATATGAAAGCTGCACTGAAGGCACTCTTGAAGGAAGACCCTGTGGGGTTGATCCTTGACCTGCGCGGCAATACCGGTGGATACCTGTCCACCTCCATTCAGGTTGCATCAGAATTCATCAATGAAGGCATTATCGTCACAGAGCGTTTTGGTGATGAAACACAGCAGGCATATCAGGCGGATCGCGGCGGACTGGCAACAGAAATTCCACTGGTTGTGCTTGTGAATGGTGGCTCTGCTTCTGCATCCGAAATCGTTGCCGGCGCTATCCAGGATTACGAACGGGGCCTGCTGATCGGAGAAACTACCTACGGCAAAGGCTCAGTGCAAAATTGGATTCCGTTATCCGATGATAACGGAGCTGTCCGAGTAACGATCGCTCGCTGGTATACACCCAACGACCGTCAGATCCACCAGGCTGGCCTTGAACCTGATATTCTGGTGGAATTGACTGAAGAAGATTTTGAAAATGAACTGGATCCACAGCTGGATCGAGCTGTTCAGGAACTGCTGGATCAGGTACAGGCTCAATAACTGCCTGACTCGAGTTTGCATCTGATCTCTCTTCAGGCTGCACGATTACGGGAGTGACATATGATGTATATGAATTTTAATTACTGGCTGTTTATGATACCGGCGTTCATCATCACGCTGATCGCTCAAATGATGGTAAACGCTGCATATCGCAGATGGTCGCGCAAAAGGAACAGCAGCGGGGTCAGCGGAGCTGAAGCTGCGCGCCGCATGCTTACTCAAGCAGACCTTTACGATGTAACGATAGAACCTGTCTCAGGCACATTGAGCGATCACTATGACCCCCGCAGCCAGACTCTGAGGCTTTCCCAGGGTGTGGCACGAGGCGATTCTGTTGCAGCTCTGGCGATAGCAGCCCATGAGATCGGTCATGCCTTGCAGGATTCGCAGGATTATTTTCCGCTGCGTATCCGTGCAGCACTTGTCCCGGCCGTAAACATCGGCTCCAGTATGGGATGGATCCTGATCCTGCTCGGCCTCTTCCTCGGAGGAACATTGGGCACAAATATGGCCTGGTTGGGAGTTGCGGCATTTGCCCTCGGATTAATATTCGCATTGGCAACCCTCCCAGTTGAATTGAACGCCTCAAAAAGAGCTCATTTGTTGCTTGCCGATTCGGGATATATCCAGACCAGGGAAGAACAGCAGGGTACCCGTGCTGTTCTGAATGCTGCAGCGTGGACATATGTTGCAGCCATAGCTTCCGCCGCTCTGCAGCTCCTTTACTTCGTTAACCTTGTCGGAGGACGCAGCCGGAGAAGATAATCCCCCTCCCTCTCCCCATCTGCCTCTTGCCCGATACTGATTGTATTGATAGTTTCCCTCGCCGGAGCGGCCTTTCTCATCAAAACCGGGACTGGCCTGCTTCGGGCAGGGAACCTATTCTATACAAGCTTTTTTTTATCAACAACCTGGTATCGCACACCACTTATTAATATCTTTGACAGCTTACTGCCTTCCTTCTTTCCCTTCTGAACCGCAGGGCTTATAATCCATTTATGTGTCGCTTTGGCTCCAGGTATGCGCCTATATGCCTTTCTGCTGGAGGAATTCATGGGTTACAGACATCTTCGATTGGTGTATCCGCCCTCCCTGCTGAATGAACCAATCCTGAGCCAATTGATGAAGGCCTCACCGATTCACGTGAATATCATTCGGGCGCATATCACGCTTGAAGAAGGCTGGCTTGAGATCGAACTCTCAGGTTCTGACGAGGAAATCCTGTGGGCTGTCTCCTGGCTCAATGAACAGGGTTTACAAATAATCCCTATCTCACCAGAGAAGGAGTAACTGTCATGAACAAAAATGCCATCGACCTGACTCTGGAAGAGATACGTGCCGCACTGGAAGCGGAACAGTTTGATATAGCTATACAGGCCTTTCACCGCCTTCGTCCAGCGGATCGGGCTGAGGCGTTTGCAGACCTGGGGGACAAGATGCAGCAGGTACTTCTCCCTGAACTGGATATTGAAACCACGGCCGATCTACTCGAAGAACTGGAGGATATGGCTGCAGCTGATGTCGCCGGCAATCTGACCACCGAACGGCTGGCAGACGTGCTTGATGAAATGGAGCCTGATGATGCTGCAGATGTTCTGGGTGATCTAACTCCGGAAAGGGCCGCTGAAGCTCTTGCGGAAATGGAGGATGCGGAAGAGGTAATTCCGCTGCTGGAACACGAGGATGAAACTGCCGGCGGCCTGATGACAACTTCCTTCATCACCCTGTCACCTGACAACACGGCCGGCCAAGCTGTACAAATACTGCGAAGGATTAAACCCGATACTGAAATTCCATATTATCTGTACGTTGTTGACACTGATTACAGGCTCATTGGCATCGTCGGGCTGAGAGAGCTGGTCATCGCATCACCGGCTGATATTATTCGCAGGATCATGGATCCTGAGGTGGTATACGTAACAACGGCAATGGACCAGGAGGACGCCGCCAACGTGATGGCACGCTACGACCTTGCAGCACTGCCGGTTCTTAATGAGGAAGGCCGCCTCCAGGGTGTAATCACTCACGATGACCTCTATAACGTGCTGGAAGAAGAAGCTACCGAGGACATCTATCGTCTGGCCAACGTCGCTGATGGTGACCTGACTATTCACAGCCCTATCTCACTGGAAGTACGCCGGCGTCTACCCTGGTTGTTCCTGAACACGTTAACTGCACTGTTTGCTGCCTGGGTGATTTCACATTATGAAACACTGATCGCGCAGGTTGCGATTCTTGCCGTGTTCCAATCCGTTGTCGCCGGTATGGGTGGCAATGCTGGTACCCAGAGCCTGGCCATGGTTGTACGTGCGATCGCTCTCGGTGACATTCCACCAAATAAAGCCTATAGAACCGTCCTCAAAGAAGGCGGAACGGGAATCATCCAGGGAGTATGTGTTGGTATTTCGGTTGGACTGGGTGTGTATCTCTGGAAAGGCAATCTCTTCTTAGGACTTGTTCTCTGTCTTGCTCTGATCGGAAATATGTTTATTGCCGTTATCGTCGGTACTATCGTCCCCTTGGTATTAAAAGCCGTAAAACAGGATCCGGCTCTGGCATCTTCAGTTCTGGTTACCGCTGTTACAGACAGCGTAGGTTTCTTCCTTTTCCTGAGCCTTGCTACACTTTTCCAGGGGCACCTGTAATCCAGAATTATCCGGACTGGGTCAGCCGGAGACTCGCCACATAAAAACAACCGCCACCTATGAACAATCTGTGCGATCTGTCTGATGCTGCCCTTCGGCCGAATAGCGCAAACCGGATTGTGAGGCGTAGTGACAAGCTCTTCCAAACCTGAGCCAGGAACCACCTGCAACCCAATCACGATTCGACGTTCCCTATTATCAATCCTGATGAATAGCTTCTTCAACCTGCTCTATTCCCACCTCGCCTGGATATATGATCTCGTTGCCTGGCTTGTTTCAGGCGGTGCATGGTGGGACTGGCAGAAGTCGGCTCTGTTTGATGGGGCTTCCGGGCAGATACTCGAGTTGGGTTCGGGTACCGGTCATCTGCTGGTTGACCTGCTCACTCAAAAATGCAATGTCTATGGCATGGATAGATCAAGACAAATGATTTCCATAACAGGGAAAAAGCTGCGCGATCGCGGATTTCCAGCTGTGCTTGTAAGGGCAGATACGGTCAGGCTGCCTTTTCCATCATCCAGCTTCGATCTTCTTCTTGCAACATTCCCTCCTCCAGCGCTGCTGCATTCCGAGAGTGCTTCTGAATATTTCAGGCTGTTGAAACCCGGCGGACGTCTCCACATCACGCTTGGTCTCAGTACATATGAACATGAAAATAATTCTTCTCCTGTTCAGATGATACATACCTTCCTCTCCATGCTCTATCGCAACACTCTCCGACCAGACCAGCTATCGTCACTGGAATCCAGTCTATTCCCAGCATTTTCTCGTGCCGGCTTTCAGACAACGCTGTTACAGGTAGAGCAAAAGAATGCAGTTCTACTGGTTCTGTGCTGCACCCGATCAACTGCGGACCCACCCGTGGTATAAACTGTTATTGAACGGTTAACTGTATAAGACACAGCCTTCAGGAGGTTCGCTTGGATACAGCCCAGGATGGTGATCTGATTATGCTGATTGCTCCCGAGAAGAAGCACATGCTGTTCAAACTGCAGCGTGATGCAGAGATGCAAACCCATCAAGGCGTTCTGCGGCATAATGACATTATCAGTACGCCCTATGGTTCAAAGATTTTCACCCATCTGAACACAGCCTTATGGCTTCTGCGGCCAACGCTGCGAGATATTCTGATTCACACCAAACGACGCTCACAAATTATTTTCCCCAAAGATATCGGCTACATACTTCTTCGTCTTTCAATCCGGCCGGGCTCCCGCGTCCTGGAGGCAGGAACAGGTTCGGGGGCACTCACAACCGCACTCGCCTGGGCGGTCGGCAGCAGCGGCAATGTATATACATACGACCGCAGGAACGATCTTCAAAGCGTCGCCCGTAAAAATCTTGAGAAGGTTGATATGCTCGATCGTGTAACGTTCTACCTCAGTGACATCTCAGAAGGTTTCCATGAAACAGAGGTAGATGCTCTTTTCCTTGATGTACCAGATCCACATAACTATCTCCCTCAGGTTCGGGCTGCACTGCGGAACGGTGGAGAGTTTGGTGCTCTCCTGCCAACAACAACACAGGTATCCGTCCTGCTTGAAGCACTTTCAGATTTTGGCTTTTTACAGATTGATGTGTGTGAGATCTTACTCCGATTTTACAAACCGATCCCCGCACGATTACGTCCTGCTGATAAAATGATTGCACATACAGGATATCTGGTATTCGCTCGTCCGGATTTTCAGGGTTGATCCTGCTTGGAGCTCATACCGACAGCTGAAGTCAAGCATTACGATTTAATCATAAGTCAGGAGGTTACTCATGCCAGTCCGCAGACGCCCCGGCCATCAACGCCCCCCATTTCGCCGCCGGGCTGCCAATAATCCCAGGTTAGAAAGATCACTTGCCCGATTGAGGTATGCCAACCGCTTCATGGAAGCAGGACATTTTATCGATGCGGCAAACATCTTTAATGACCTGGCAAGAAAAGCAGAAGACCGCTCCATTCCCCGGGCTCCCCAGCTGTACATACAGGCAGGCCGTGCTCTCACCCTGGCAGGAGAAATCGACAACGGTATGCTCAGTCTCAATAAGGGTCTACAGCTGATGCTTGATCACTATCAACTCCAGCGGTTCCAGGTCGCCAGCTACCGCGTTATTCAGGACTTGCGCAAGCAGGGCTTTGAAAACCAGGCTTTACAACTTGAAAATACGTTCGCAGAATATTCGAAGAACCGCCCGACCACACCGGTGAAGCCCCAGACCCAACACCCACCGCTTCCTCCATCGTGTCCTGATTGCGGCGCTGTCGTCCGGCCCGAAGAACTGGAATGGATCAATAAAAATCAAGCTTACTGCGACTACTGCGGATCTGTTCTTGAAAGGAGATGATTGTCCATAATGGCTTTATCCAGTTTTCCTGACCGGTTGAGTGAAGGGCTGTATCCTGTCAGAACCAGGGTAAAGGGCCTGGTAGGCCATCAACCTGCTGCCGTCCTTGCCCCGTTGTTCCAGGATAACTCTGAGTGGTTTCTGCTTTTTACCCGACGCCCTGTAAACATCGGCTCTCATTCCGATCAGGTATCCTTTCCGGGAGGGAAAGTTGAATTACAGGACTCCGACCTGCTCTCAACCGCCCTGCGTGAAACTGAGGAGGAGATTGGCATACATCAAGCTGATGTGCGCTGCCTCGGCCAGCTTACAACTTTTCCCACCGGGACAGGGTATATGGTTACGCCCTTTGTAGGGCAAATCCCCTGGCCCTATTCACTGACAGCAAATCCATTGGAAGTAGCGTCCGTTTTCAGCGTTCCAGTAAAATGGCTGCTCTCCCCTGATAATTTCATCCGCAGAGAAAAACCGCCGCAGCCAGATCTTCTGAATTTACCTTCAATACGTTATAAACCCTACCGGGGCCAGGTGATCTGGGGTGCTACCGCCTGGATTACCTATGAACTACTGCTCCATATCCGGAAAGCAATCGAATCATAAAGCCCGGAGCAAAAACACTCCGGGCTTTTCTATTGTTTCCCTGCAACAGCCGGTACCAGATTTCCGATAAGCAGCTGTTTTTCTCCAGGTTTATTCGTCGAAATCGTCCTCTTTCTTGCCACGTTCGATAACTTCCGGTTCGGCCACTTCTTCGAACAGTACTTCTTCCTCGGCTTCCACTTCCGGCTCTGCTTCTATAGCAGGAACAACGATACCAGCAATTACTTCCTCGTTATCCGTCAAAATCTGAACGCCTTCACCGAGATCGATATCTGCAACAGTGATGGAATCATCCGTTGTTTTCAGGACGCTGATATCTATCGTAACCCTATCCGGTAGATCACGCGGCAGGGCTTCGATCTCGATCTCATTCAAGCCTGAAACAAGAATACAACCAAGCTGTGTTACTGCTGGTGATTCTCCAACAAGTTCGATAGGAACCATGGTGCTGATCGTCTCATCCATGGCTACCCGCAGGAAATCCACGTGCAGTGCATCCCGGGTGAGGACATCATATTGAATATCACGGATAAGAACATTGTGCTCTTCACCATCAACATCCAGGGCAATCAGTGAAGCACCACTCACCTGGGTGAGCAGGCGCCAGAGCACTTTGCTGTCCAGATCGATCGTAATCGGGTTCACACCATGTCCATAAAGAATGGCTGGAGTACGGCCTTCAACCCGCAATTTCTTCACCTGCTTGCCTACAACACTACGTTTTTGTGCTTTAATCAGATGTACTTCCATTGTTCCTCAACCTCCGGGCGCCTCTCACCCGATCCCGGGTTACCCTCGCCCAATATTTGGAAAAACAGTAAAGACTATCCTCGCCTGCCAAACCTGCGGCTTAAAAGCCCAAGGAAGCCCAGCACAACACCTGCTGCAACCCCCAGAGCCGCCGCTGATCTGCGATCGAATACTGTCTCCACTGATCCATGCATTTCTCGTGCAAAAAGGAAAATCGTTGAGCTGTTGGAAATCGTTGCTTGGTTGGTTACAGCCACTCCGATCCGGGATTCATTCACCTGAATCTGATCACCAATAACGACAGCATTATTGCTGCCCTCCGAGATTGCTGTATTGGATTTCAACAGCAGTCCGGTAGAACGATCCAATCGCATATTTTCCGACTGCACTGTAAGAGCACCACCCTGATATATTTCTACATCCGTGGCAGTAATCTGGTTTGCGCCGCCATATTGAACCCGTACGGTCTCTCCTTCAATCGAATCAATAACTCCGCCTGCAAGCTCAATTACTTCAGGCTCGATCGGTTTTTCCATTTCAGTCTTCGATTGATTTTCAGCCATATGATCCTCTCAGTACAGAAAAAGAGGGCACATCCCTTACCATGAGATGGCCCGACGACGTTGGTAATAATTCTAAACTGTCCTTGTGTCTTCGTCAACCCGCTTCAGACCAACAGAAATCCGTAAATTCAGGTTATAAAGGAAGATCATACTGTGTAGTGTATGTTTTCTTGCAGGCTTCGAATAGTAAAATTGACCACACATGATGGGTATGTTAAACTCATAGTTTGGATTCACTTCATTACAGGCAATTGCTCTACGGCTGCCTTTTCAACCATAAGGGGCGCCATCCGAACTGCCGGCAAATCCCGTGCTGAATACCATGGAAACCGGCGGAGAGTAAGATTTACAGGAGTTGTATGCATAGAATCTCACCTCAACTCTGGATAAGTGTTTTTCTACTCGGCGCATTACTCGCAGCTGGTGTCCTTGTACTGCTCTCTCTCTACCAGCAGGGCCGCCTCCATCTTGGCCATTTCTGGGGTGTCCTGCGAATGAAATTTCTGTTCTGGCATACCGAGTACCGGAGAACCAAGGGAAGGACGAAGCACGAATGACCGTGGATCAGGGGCCTTTTTTAATCGCCGGCCTGGGCAACCCCGGACGGGATTATCGAGACAGCCGGCACAATATCGGCTTTATGGTCGTGGATACCCTCACTTCCAGCTTTGGCCAGAGTTTCGGACGCCTTGAATTGAATGCTCTCCTGGTGAAGCATACCTATGCCGGAAAACGGATCCTGCTCGCAAAACCACAAACCTTTATGAACAATTCAGGGCAGTCCATAGCAGCGATCGTACGATTCTATAAAATCAGTGCTGAGAACATACTGGTCATTTCGGATGACCTTGACCTTCCGCTTGGTAAAATTCGACTGCGATCCGATGGGGGCTCAGGCGGACACAAAGGACTGCAATCCATCATCCAGCATCTCGGTACCAACAAATTCCCTCGTTTGCGCATCGGGATTGACCGCCCTCACACGCAACAGGACCCAGCCGACTACGTACTTCAGCGCTTTCCGGAATCCGATCAGCAGGAACTGGAAATAATCCTCCAGGAAAGCAGGGACTGTGTACTGTCTTTTATAAATGATGGCATTGAAGAGGCTATGAACCGCTTTAATGCAGGACCTTCGTCTAATGGCTCTGAATGAACTTCTACGCAGATTCAAGCTGCTGCCGGAGTATCTTCAGCTACTGGATTCTCTGGACGAACTTCCTGTCTTCAGCTCGCTTTTTGCTCCGCGTGCCATCCGACCGCTTCTGATTGCTGCGTTGCATGAGGATGGGAATCGCCCTGTTCTGGTGATCACCAATCGGAAAGAACGGTTTCTCACTCTTAATGAAGAAACAGCAGTCTGGACCGAGCAACCTGTCCATACGTTTCCAGAACCAAACCCGCTTTTTTACCAGAAATCCGGTTGGGGGCCACGGACACAGCAGGCACGATCGTCGGTACTTGCGTTTCTCGCCGCTAATCGCCAGCCCGGGATCCCTGAGATTGAATCTGATCCTGTTTTGGTGCTTGCATCAGCCCGCGCGTTGATGACAAGGACAATTTCGCCGCGCCAGTTCCTGACTAACAGCCGCGTGCTGAAAACAGGCATGCAGATGCCATTGGATAACCTTGTAAGGCTTCTGGTGGATACAGGCTACCTTCCAGCCAGTCTTGTTACCGAAACGGGTCAATTCAGCAGGAGGGGAGGAATTCTTGATATCTGGCCACCCGCAGCGCCACTGCCTGTCCGTATCGACTTTTTCGGTGATGAAATTGACAGCCTTCGCTATTTTGAACCCGCCACACAGCGTTCACAGGAGACAATCAGCTGGATCCACATCACGCCTGCCCGGGAAGCACTTCCAAAGCTTTACAATGAAAGATGGGATCCACTGCTGCCCTCCGGCAATGATGTAGAGGAAAGCCGTGAAGAACTGCTGGAATATTTTCTGCCTTTAATGAACCGGGGCAGCCACAGCCTGCTGGATTTCCTTCCTGATAACTCCCTAATAATCATCGATGACCTGACCGTATTTAAGGAAACTGTCTCAGAGATTGAAGAGCAGATGCTTACTACACGGGCTGAAGCCCAGCTGGAAGACAATCTCCCACAGGACTTCCCCCGGCCGCACCTCACATTGGATGACCTGCTCGAATCCCTTTCCTCTCACCGCTCCCTGGACCTCGGATTGATGGGAGAGGATTCAAACATCCTGACTCCCATGAAAGACCTTTTTATTCCGGGGCTTCGTTTTGGCGGGCAGCTGAAGGTATTTCTTGATCACCTGGGGAATCTCAGAGCCCAACATGAAAGCGCTGTTATCCTGAGCCGCCAGGCTCCTCGCCTTGTAGAACTCTGGCAGGAAGTGGATCCAGATGCCCGCGTATCTCCGGCAGTTCCCACAGATTTTTTACCCGGCGATACGTGCTTTCTTCAGGGCAGCCTCGCAGAAGGCTGGACTCTCCGGCACTCTGAAAGCGCCCCTCTCCACCTGCTGACAGATTCGGAGATTTTTGGTTGGGCACGCCCACGGCCACGTATACGACCTCGAAAAATAGCTGCTGCTCCTGAATCCGCCTATGCAGATCTCGATCAGGGAGACTATATCGTCCATGTTGAATACGGTATCGGCCTTTTCCAGGGCCTGGTGGAAAAAACCTTTGAGGGTGTAACAAGAGAATACCTGCAGCTGGCATTTGATGAAAATTCCCAGGTCTTTGTTCCTATTCATCAGGCAGATCGAATCACCCGTTATATCGGTGCCGATGGGAAACCCCCTTCACTGTCACGACTCGGTACACCGCAGTGGGAAACGGCCAAACAGAAAGCCATGCAGGCTGTTCAGGAAATTGCAGAGGATTTACTGGACCTGTACGCCAGACGGATGAAGGTACCCGGTTTTGCATTCTCACCCGATACAGCATGGCAGCAGGAGCTGGAAGCATCCTTCCCTTACATCGAAACAGAAGACCAGATTCACGCACTCACTGAAGTAAAAGCCGATATGGAGCAGCCGCGCCCGATGGATCGACTGATCTGCGGCGATGTAGGTTATGGCAAAACTGAGGTCGCCCTGCGGGCCAGCTTTAAAGCCGTAATGGATGGGAAACAGGTCGCAATGCTGGTGCCCACAACAGTGCTGGCACAACAGCATCTCGATACATTCCGCCAGCGATTGGCAGCTTTTCCAGTAAAGGTTGAAATGCTCTCCCGCTTCCGCAGCCCACGTGAAGCAGCAAAAATTATCAAGCAGGCCGCTGCAGGCGAAATTGATATCTTAATCGGGACCCACCGGCTGTTGCAGAAAGACATCTTCTTTAAGGACCTCGGTCTTCTGGTTATTGATGAAGAGCAGCGCTTTGGAGTGACACACAAGGAACACCTGAAATCACTGCGCACGGAAGTCGATGTCCTGACCCTTACCGCCACACCCATCCCCCGGACACTCTATTTTGCCCTGACAGGCGTGCGCGATATTTCCACGATCAATACACCGCCCGAGGAACGGCTGCCTGTTTTCACTCATGTCGGAAACTATGATCCCAGACTGGTGCGGCAGGCTATCTTCCGTGAGTTGGACAGAGAAGGCCAGGTATTTTTCGTCCACAACCGTGTTCGTACCATCCGGGCTGTCGAAAATCAACTCAAACGGCTCGTGCCTGACGCCCGTTTTGCGATCGCTCATGGCCAGATGCCGGAGGGAGAACTGTCCGAAGTTATGTCCCGTTTTGCAGCCCATGACATCGATGTCCTGGTGAGTACCTCAATCATTGAATCGGGTCTTGATATTCCCAATGCAAACACACTGATTGTCGATCGGGCTGACCGCTTTGGATTGTCGCAACTATACCAGCTTCGCGGCCGGGTTGGCCGTGGTGCAGTCCGCGGGTACGCTTACTTCTTTCGCCATCCACGCTTCGCCCCAACAGAAGACGGTACCCTCCGGCTGGAAACGATCGCCACGCACACTCAACTCGGATCCGGTTTTCAAATTGCCATGCGCGACCTGGAAATACGTGGTGCAGGAGATATACTAGGCATCCGGCAGCATGGCCACATCAGCGCAATCGGATTCCATCTGTATACGCGCATGCTTGCCAACGCAGTCCACGAAATCCGCGGCGAAGACCGTTTTAATATGCTGGACAGTGCACGCTTCCCTGCACTTCCGGAACCTCTGCCGGCCTCTATCGACCTGAATATACCCGCCTCTATTCCTGCCGAGTACATATCCGATCGTGCCCTGCGGCTCCAGCTCTACCGCAGGCTTGCACAAATCCAATCTCTGGAAACCGTACAGGAACTTGAGGAAGAGATTCTGGACAGGTTTGGCAAACCGCCCGAGGAAGTTATTAATCTTCTTTATCAACTGGATCTGAAAATCATTGCAGCGCAGGCTGAAGTCAGGAAAGTTGCCAGCCACCAGAAGCGGATTCTGCTTGAGCTTTCCCCCTATTGGCAGGGAAAAACTATCCCTGAAACAGGTATTCCATCAAGCCGCCGGAAACAACAGTTGTGGTTCGACCCTGCTAATCATCATAACTGGCAGCAGGCATTAAAGAACCTGCTGTTATCTCTCGCTCATGGTGTCACTGCTGCCGAGAACATGTAGAAACAAATCACGGACCGCAGTTGATCAAACATCGCTGCCGCCGTTAATCTGCCTCCGCCAGTGCAATTTCGAGCACCTCATCCATATGTCGAACCAGCTTGATTTCCAGCGAAGACCGGACAATTCGTGGAATGTCAACCAGGTGGCGATCATTTACAGCCGGGATCAGAACCGTCTTGAGTTTCATACGATATCCCGCCATCACCTTTTCCCGGATACCTCCTACAGGCAGCACCCTGCCCCGCAGAGTGATCTCCCCGGTCATGGCAATATCGCGTCGCACCGGGCGTTCCGTTGCTGCAGAAACCAGTGCCGTAGCCATTGTGATACCGGCACTTGGACCATCTTTCGGGATCGCCGTTTCTGGAATATGAATATGAATATCGCATTTCTCAAAAAGTTCCGGGTCAATATCCAGTACATCCGCTCTGGATTTTATATAGGTCAGCGCTGCCTGCGCCGATTCCTGCATTACATCACCCACCTGGCCGGTAATCTGCAGATTGCCCTTCCCTTCTACAAAGGACACTTCTATCTCGATGATTTCTCCACCATTCTCAGTCCAGGCAAGGCCGAAAGCGATCCCTACCATGTCATTATCTTCTAACTGAGGAGGTGTCATCTGCGAAGGCCCCAATAGCTTTTCCAGGCGCTCTGGTTGGACACGCTTGAGGATCTTCTTTCCCTCAACTTTCTTTCGAGCGACCTTGCGGCAAATCTTGCTTATTTCACGTTCCAGGTTCCGAACACCTGCTTCCCATGTGTACTCCCGGATCAGACGCTGCAGTGTTTCTGTTGTAAACTGCAGCGCATCAGGGTCAAAACCATTACGTTCCAGCTGGCGTGGAATAAGAAAATCACGGGCTATCTTGATTTTTTCTTCCTCAATGTATCCCGGGAACTCGATAACTTCCATTCTGTCCAGCAGTGCAGATGGAATGGTTTCCAACGTGTTGGCTGTTGTGATGAACAGCACCCGGGAAAGATCAAATGGCACTTCCAGATAATGATCAGAGAACGAGTTATTCTGCTCAGGATCCAATACTTCCAGCAGTGCCGAAGCGGGGTCGCCGCGGAAATCAATACCCAGCTTATCAATTTCATCAAGCATGAAGAGTGGGTTTGCTGATTCTGCTCTGCGAATGGCCTGGATAATTCGCCCGGGCAGTGCACCTATATAAGTACGCCGGTGGCCGCGGATTTCTGCTTCATCCCGGATTCCTCCAAGAGAAATACGGATAAATTTCCTTCCCAGAGCCTCAGCGATTGAGCGCCCGATGGAAGTCTTCCCGGTTCCAGGAGGTCCGACAAAGCATAGAATCGGCTGGCGTTGTTTTTCTCCTGCCAGATGCTGCACAGCAATATATTCCAGGATCCGCTCTTTGGGGTCTTTCAGGCCAAAATGATCCCGGTTCAGAACTCCAGCAGCATTTGTTACATCAAGATTATCACTGGTATAGGTAGTCCATGGCAGTTCAAGCAGCCATTCCAGATATGTCCTGATAATGCCTACTTCAGGTGACATCGAGGGCATCTGTGATAACCGAATGACTTCCTTTTCTGCACGGGATCGGACTTCCTCTGGTGCTTCCAACATCTCGATTTTTTCCCGTAATTCCAAAACATCCTGTGTCAGGAGGTCAAACTCACCTAACTCTGTCTGGATCGTTTTCATCTGCTCCCGCAGGTACATTTCACGCTGCGAACGATCGAACTCACCCTGAACTTTAGAGTGGATTTCATTCTCAAGTTCCAGAACATCCAGCTCACGCCCCAGCAGCACACTGATCTGCTGCAAACGGGTAACAGGATCAAAAACCTCGAGAATTGTCTGCGCTTCCAGGGAACTGATACTCAAAGTAGAAGCAATAAGATCACCCAACCAGGCAGGATTATCAATATTCAACGCATAGATGTAGGCTTCATCAGGAAGGCTGCGATTCATTTCTACATATTTCTCAAACAATGTGAGAACCACCCGCATCAGTGCCGTAGTTTCCTTATCCTGCTGGGCAATTTCTTCTACAGGTCTTGCAAGCGCCCTGAGGTAAGGTCCATCTGATATGAATTCCACAATCTGCACGCGACGACGCCCCTGTGTCAGCACAGAACTGGTGCCATCGGGAATCTGCATCAACCTGCCTACAGCAATCTCAGTTCCAACAGGAAAAAGGTCTTCAGGTCCCGGGTCGGGGTCTTCCGGATCGATCTGTGCAACAGCAATCATGGTTTGACCGGTAGTGATAGCCTGTTCCACCGCTTGCATTGAGGATTCACTCTCAAGGAAAAGGGGTGTAACCATGTTGGGGAACAGCACCAGATCTTTCAACGGAAGAACGGAACAATGGACCAGACCGTCATCGGCCTGCTCCGCATCCGGAATATCGTAAAGATCTTCTGCTTTTCGATGTATAAAACCACTGAAATCTGCTGGCAAATCTGGCCAGCGAAAATATCTATTCATATCAATCCTGTTGGTTTTCCTGATTTTTCTGTTTCTGTTCCTCCCAGTAACGAATCGCTTCTCCTGCGATAAAAATACTGCCGGATACAAGAATCACCTCATCCGGACGAACCTGGGAGATAGCTCGCTGGAGAGCGCTGGCCACATCTTCTTCTACCTGTACCGATAGCCCGTAGCCCGATGCTTTATCCGAGAGTTTTCCGGGGTCTTCCGCTCTTGGGTGGTTTGCCCTGGTTGTGATCAATCGTGATATTCTCGGAAGTAAGTCCGTAAACATGCCTTTAATATCCTTATCCGCTGAAGCGCCGAAGATAAGGGTAACTTTCTGTCCCGGGAAATAATCATCGAGGGCGATCCGTAACCTGAGCGCTGAATCCCTGTTATGAGCAGAATCGATCACAATGGTCGGATCACGCGAAAGTATCTGAAACCGGCCTCGCCATTCCACATTTCTAAAACCTTCATGGATATGTTCTTCGGAAATCTTCAAGCCGGTGTTTCGCAGTACTTCCAGGGCAACCCGAGCATTAGCGCAATTGATCACCTGGTGGTAGCCTAACAGCGGAATTTCATATCGAAGCGGGATCCACTCCTCTCCACAACCAGAGTCAATATAGGCTTCCATCTGAGGCCTGTCATTATCAGACCAGAAGTACACAATCTGGTATTCAAGACTATGGCTTCCGTGGGAGAAATGCCAGTCCTGCCCCACCCGCAGCAAAGGTGCCTGCAATTCCCGGGCAACCTCCTCAACTACCCTGTTGGCTTCATGCTGCTGAGGAGCCAGGACTACCGGTACACCAGGTTTGATTATACCCGCTTTTTCACGGGCGATGTCCGAAAGACTGTTCCCCAGCAGATGCATGTGATCATACGAAAGAGAAGTTATCACACACACATCCGGTTGGACTACATTCGTGGCATCAAGCCGCCCACCAAGACCAACCTCCACAACTGCGACATCAACTTCTTCCCGTGCAAAATAGAGAAACATCAACACAGTGGCAATCTCATACGTTGTAAGGTCCGGAACTGTTTCAGCAACAGGTTTCAGTTCCGCAACCAGATCTGCAAATTTCTCCTCAGGGATCTCTTCGCCATCAATCCTGAATCGTTCAGTGATACGCAGCAAGTGCGGTGAAGTATACATGCCGGTGCGGTACCCTGCTGATGTCAGAGCAGCAGCGATCATAGAGCAGGTCGACCCTTTTCCCTTTGTTCCTGCGACATGGACAACCCTGTACTGCAGATGAGGATCACCCAGTGCATGAAGGAATTGCTCCACCCGCGAGAGTTGAAATACCTCCGAAGAATAGCGATATTTCCTTTTGACACTATAATCAACAAAGCTGTATAAATAATCAAGGGCCTGAGAATATGTCATTTTTTCCATGGTAAATCATTGTAACCGCATGCAGTCAAAATTCAAATATTAAGAGCTTGCATAGGGGAACTTTTCACGTTAATATACAAAGAGTAGAGGAACAACGGATTCATACTTGAACGGAGGTGAAACCCCAAAAATTCACTTGTCGTGTACCTCTTAATTATCGCAGAGTAACAAAAACTTATCAGGAGGAAAGAAACAAGATGAAGAAAAACAGACGAATCTGGTTGGTTCTTTTCGTCGCACTTACAATTCTTGCCCTGGTATTAACAGGCTGCAAGAAGGAAGCAGCCCTTGGCACAGAAGAGAATCCGATCGTCATGGCCGTTGTACCATCTGGTGAAACCGAGCAGGTAGTCAGTGGGTTCCAGCAGATTGCCGACTTCGTGTACGAAGATACAGGCCTGGTGATTGAGCCGTTCGTTGCCACCGAATACGCCGGCGTGATCGAGGCCATGTGCAGTGATCCACCCAAAGCACAGATTGCCTCCCTGGCAACCTTCTCCTATATCATCGCACATGAGCGCGGTTGTGCCGATGTAGCGCTGGTATCTGTGCGCTACGGCCGCCCAGTCTATGATGGCCAGATTATTGTTGGTGCAGACAGCGGTATCGAGTCTCTCGAAGACCTTGCTGGAAAGACATTTTGCCGCCCTGACCCAACCAGCACAAGTGGCTGGATTATCCCCGCCATTATGATGCGTGCAGCCGGCGTTAACCCAGATACCGACCTGGCTGGGGTAGTTGACGCAGGCGGTCACCCGGGCGTTGCCACTGCCGTTTACACCGGTGATTGCGATGCAGGCGCCACCTTCGTGGATGCCCGTACCGCTATTGAAGAAGAATACCCGGATGTTAATGACAAGGTCACAGTCCTTGTTGTCTCTGACCCGATCCCGAACGACGGTGTTCAGTTTAACCCGGACTTCCCGGCCGAAATGCGCGATCAGATTATCGCTTCACTGATCAAGATGTCTGAGACCGAAGCAGGTCAGGAAGCACTGCAGACCGCTTACTCCTGGAATTCACTTGAACCGCACGATGACACCTTCTATGATGGATTCCGCCAGGTGCTTGAAGCTGCCGGGGTTGATCCCGCAGAGTACGCGCCCGAATAAAGCGCATCTCACAGACACCCATCGACTGTAGTTTTCGATGTGTCGATCTTTCGGTGGGGGGACAAACATATTTTGTCCCCCCACTTTGCTGTAAGTGGAATGGAGAGATAGATGCTTGAAGTTCGCAATCTGACAAAAGTGTATGATGACGGAACGGTCGCCATCAAGAACCTCAGTTTTTCGGTTCAGGAGGGTGAGTTCCTTGCTGTCATCGGATTGAGTGGGTCTGGAAAATCCACCCTTCTCCGCTGTATCAACCGCCTGATCGATCCTACAGAAGGCTCCATATTCTGGAAGGGCACTGATATTACGAGCCTTGAAGGTGATGAACTGCGCCAGATGCGCCGGAAAATCGGCATGGTATTCCAGCACTTCAACCTGGTCAAACGATCCAGTGTGCTGACCAACGTACTCGCCGGACGGCTTGGCTATACATCATCCTGGAACAGCTTGCTGAACCGTTTTTCCAAAAAGGATCACGAACTCGCCAAACAGGCAATGAAACGCCTTGGCATAGAAAGCCAGGCTCTAAAACGGGCTGATGAGCTCAGCGGCGGGCAGCAGCAGCGGGTCGGAATCGCACGAGCTCTTATGCAGGACCCGGAAATTATCCTGGCGGATGAACCGGTCGCCAGCCTCGACCCTGTTCTCTCGCATTCTATCATGCAGCACCTTGAAGAGTTGAACCGCGAGGATGAGATGACCGTTCTTTGCAGCCTGCATTATCTTGACCTCGTGCAGCGCTACGCAACCCATGTCATCGGCCTCAGGGCAGGAAAACTGGTTTATCAAGGAGATCAGAAAGATATCCGCTCCATGACTGATGATCAGTTTAAAGAGATTTATGGTGAAGAAGCGGTTCGTCTCGGCGGAATAAACGGAACCGTTGCAGATGCAGGAGGGATGCGATGACCGAGTCAGAAAAAATCCTGAAAGAGCCACGCAAACCCAGCCGTGTATCTGCCCCTGTGGCAGCAATTATCTCCCTGATTATCCCCGGTTCCGGCCATATGCTGGCAAGGTTCTTTAACAGGGGATTATTCTTCCTGTTTACTACCCTGTCCTCTTTTGCCCTGCTCTGGTGGCGTATACGCGAAGCCGCTACACGCGATTATGAGTTCTGGGCAATTGTTAATAAAGCAATTCATCTGCAGCCTGTATTGATTCTTCTTATTGTTCTGGTTTTTTTGTTCTACCTTCTGGTAGCCTTCGATGCTTACAGAACCATCAGTAAAAACAAGGACAAATCTTCTGTCTTTTTATACGCTGTCCTGATCATTGCCTATTTCATGTTTGGCTGGCAGATCGGTGAAATCAATTTATATAAATTTGTCACCCAGATCGGTGATGCAAAGTCGCTGATGGGGAAAGTGATCTGGCCCTGGCAGGAAGCGGTCTATCGCGAGGAAATTTATTCATCCGGCCTGGTAAAGATCCAGATCCCCTGCTCAGAAGCCCCTATCCCAACAGTAGATGTTTCTGAAGGAGAAGCGTATCTTTTAGCTGACCCCGCATGTGGTGTTCTGGCCGAACAGGAGGGTGATATCGGAACCCGGATCCATATCACCGGTGGCAATTTCGAACCCGGCGAAATAATCGAATTCTGGTGGGAAGACCCGATAGGAAATGTATTCCGGCAGCGCCAGGAAGGCGAGTACATGATCCTGCCTGCTGATGAAAATGGAGAAGTTGATTTCGAGATCAACCTGCCATACCGGCTGATTCCTTCTGATGCGATTGATGAAGAGTCCTTGATCTGGGAATTAGAAGGTCGTCAAATATCCGCCTACGGTCCGCCAGTTCCCAGTGAAAACCTGAAGCTGGCAATGGGCAAGCTGGTGGAAACTATCTTCCTCGGAATGATGGCGACTTTCTTCGGGATCATCTTCGCTGTCCCGGTCAGTTTCCTGGCAGCACGGAACCTGATGTCGGCTTCTCCGATAACCGTGGTGATTTACTATCTTGTCCGAACAATCCTGAATATCTTCCGTTCGATTGAATCAATGATCTGGGCCGTGATCGCGGTTGTTGTAGTCGGGCTTGGACCTTTTGCCGGTATCCTGGCACTTACAATCCACACAATCGCAGCGCTTGGTAAACTGTATTCCGAAGCCATTGAATCGATTGATCCCGGGCCTATTGAAGCTATCCATGCGACGGGAGCCAACTGGCTCCAGACAGTTGTCTATGCTGTCATTCCGCAGATTGTCCCACCTTTCGTTTCCTTCACTATTTACCGTTGGGATATCAACGTCCGTATGTCTACCGTCATCGGCCTTGTTGGTGGTGGTGGTATCGGCTTCCTCCTGATTCAGTGGATCCGATTGCTGGATTACCGGGCAGCCGGCTTAGCTGTATGGTTTATTACAATCACGGTTGCTGTTCTCGACTTTGTCAGTGCAGCAATCCGGAAAAGGTTTGTGTAACTGATCTGAATTAAAGCCCTGGCATTGGGCTTGCCAGGGCTTTTTTCTTACCAACTTATGATTTGTCCCCATTTTGGACGATGATATAATGCGAGCCATGGGTGGCTGAGTTAGATGAATGATCCGGTTTTGCTTTTGAATGCCAATTTCGAACCACTGAACGTGTGCAGCACGCGGCGTGCTGTCGGCCTGATACAGACTGGTAAAGCCGAAATGCTTCTCAACGGCCGCGGCTTCATTCAAACCGTCCGCACCCAGTTCCCGCGCCCATCTGTCATCCGCCTGGTGTATATGATAAAACGCCCAAGAGTCCGCGTACCCCTTTCCAAGCGAGAAATATTCCGACGGGATCACTACCGCTGTCAATATTGTGGTGTAAGAAATACCATTCTGACGATCGATCACATCATCCCCCGACGACTCGGAGGTGATTACAGCTGGACTAACCTGGTAACTGCCTGCCAGGAATGTAATCTGAAAAAAGGTGGGCGTACATTACAGGAATGCGGATTGTCTCTCTTACAACCACCTCATGAACCCAGGCCTACTGCGGACTATATCTTCGGCCATCACCTGATAGAAGGGCAGAATGATGATTGGGAACAATTTCTGCATGGCTGGTAATCAATGCAGCTGTAACCGACTCTGCTTGCAGTTCAATTCTTCCAGCTGAATATTTTACCAGTTCAGCTTATTTGAATCAGATCAAACTCGGGTTTGAATTGGGGATACACTGTTTCCAACAACGCCAGCAGCCCTCCCGAAACTACACTGTGCCCCCCGGATAGTATAGATATTGCGCTGTTGTGCACAGCCTCACACCATGGAATCAAAGCGTCATCCTGCAAAAGATCACACCGGCCCAGGTCAAAAGCAAAACGATCCGCTGAGGACGGCCACCCATACATCTGGGCCATCACCACTCGCGTATCCCATAAGGCACCATCTGCAAGCTGCTCGAGCTCCTGAACAAACCTTGCTGGCCCCCAGGTTGCCATGATTTTGCCTGTCAGACTGACCACCTCACCTCGTGCCAGCCTGCCGCTGGCTACCATGCCGCGCTCTTCAGAAAACACCCTTGTCCATATCTGCGTCGCTCTTTCCAGTGTTCGACTTGATTCGGAGGAGACTCTCCCCAGAAGAGCAAGTGTTTTTGCCGGCGTTGAAATCAACGTTTTAAGCGCTGTACTTCTCTTCCTGCTTGATAGCTCGCTGCTCTTTATGAATTTTGAAAGATGCGTTCCTAATTCCGAGTGTCCTTCCATCATGAATAAATCTGAAGGCGTATCCAGATCCGCCCGGGAAGCACCAGAGGAAGGAACTGAGACGATATGAAATCCACACAGATTGCGGGCTACCCAACCAAGTGAATTATCCGAAGGGAGGTGTTGATCAGCTGCTGCAAGGAGAGAAGTATAATTAAAAAAGGCCCAATCCGTTGAGAACAGATTGTTGACACAGGACCATGGATGATCCTTTTTTATTAGTTGATCCGCTATCTGTTGAATCCAGGTCGTAGAAAGAAGCGGTGCACTGGCTGCCCCGAAGTAGATCATCCGGTCACTGGATATTTCCTCCACACAGGTGCGTAACTGCCTGCCGAAGTGAAATCCGCCGGCAATACTGCCTCTTACCACTGCGCCGGCATCTGTGAGTGGTTTCGCAAAATCTTCATCTGCGGTGTATACGTAAACCGGGCCAATAATCTCTACGCTATCTAACCGCTGTATAAGATCAAGCGCAGCAGCGCGCTGCGCAAGTGAAATCCAGTATTCGATTTCCGACCTGCCTGGAGGGCCAAGCAGAATAAGTACTGGTATTTTCATAGGCAAAATATCCACTGCACCAGGAGATACTCCTGGTGCAGTTATGGTGAAAAATATTAGTCGATTTCTGGCTCTATGATCCCCAAGGTTCCATCATGACGCCGATAGAGCACATTCACAGAGGTAGTATTCCCATTCAGAAAGATGAAAAAGTTTTCGTGACCAAGAAGCAGCATCTGTTCTATCGCTTCCTGTTCGTTCATTGAGGTAAGCATGAATTTTTTCCGCCGGACAATCTGGGGTTCCAGCATCTCATCTTCTGTCAGATCAACAGGTGCTGCTATCATATCTGATAAAGAACGACCATCTCCACGTGACCTTCGCCGTTTGCCCTTATACCGCTCTATCTGCCGATACATCTTATCCATTACGGCATCAATGGAGTTGAAAATATCATCCGTCCTTACTTCAGCCCGTAACAAGGTCCCACGCCCTCGAACCGTTAACTGTGCCACCTGTCGATCATTTGCATTTCGCGCATTCTTATCAAACTTCAAGTCCATAAAAGCTTCCTCGATTGAATCTAAATAATGATCGAGTTTGGAAACCTTTTTGGTAGCATAGTCCTCCAGTTTTTCGTTGATCTCGATATTATGCCCATTCAACACCACTTTGACTGTCATAGTATCTCCTTTACACTATTGATAGAGATTGGTATTTAGCCCGGGCTACGGTAAGCCCGGTTACTTCTCGAGCTCCAGCGCTGTACAACGCCAGAGCACACGAAAAAAGTGTAGCACCAGTTGTACACACATCATCTACTAATAATACCCGTTTACCATTCACAAGGACCTCGTCTGCTTGAAACGCCTCCTGAACATTGTTTTTCCTCTCTGATAGAGTTAGGCCGACCTGAGATCTGGTTTCACGAGTGCGGAAAATTGCAGCATGTTGGCAGGGAAGTTCGATCAAGTCTGCCAGTGGTCGTGCAAGCAGCTCAACCTGATTATACCCGCGCTGCTTTAACCGCCCCGAGCCCAGGGGTACAGCAGCTACCAGGTCGGCTTTAAGGGATTCCCTATGATAGAGATCTGCCAACCTCTGTGCAAGGCTCTCTGCAAGCTGTTGGCTGGGACGATACTTCAAGCTGACGAGGATATGATTCACCGGTGGCTGGTACCATACATCAGACCATACGGAAATGGAATCCTGTATTTCTTGTCCTGTTTTGTGCTTTTTTGATTTCGAGGGGGAATCCAGAACCAGCGCACCCTGCACTCCAAGAAATCGATCCATACAGCGCTGACAGATTACAGCATCGTGCAAACCGCAACCCGCGCAGCAGGGAGGATAAAGCAAGTCAAGCCCAATATGTACAAGCTTTTTGAACGGTCCCTCGATGCTGGTTCGCCACTTCAAAGTCACGCAGCGATCCTTCCTTTCTCAGAAAGGCAGGATGAAACCCGATTAGAAAAATTCGCCCATTGGGGATTTCATAAAGATCAAGATCGCAGGACCCAGTAGAATGATCAGAATGGAAGGAAATATCAGCATTCCAATCGGGAAAACCATTTTCACCGGCGCCCTATGAGCTTCCTCTTCCGCCATCTGGCGCCGCCGAATACGCATCTGATCAGATTGAATCCGCAGAACCTTGGCCATACTGACACCCAGCTGCTCAGATTGGATAACGGCAGCCACAAAACTTGTCATTTCATTCACACCAAGACGGTCAGCCATATCACGTAGTGCTTCACGGCGCAGCTTACCCAACCGGATCTCCTGGATAACGCGTCCAAATTCAAGGGCCAGGTCGTTATCCCACTTCTCATGTACTTTTGCCATAGCAGCATCAAACCCAAGACCGGCTTCAACGCAAATTGTCAACAAGTCTAATGCGTCCGGCATGGCTTTGAAAATGTCTCGCTGTCGCTTCTTAATCCTTCCTTCAAGCCAAAGCTGCGGGAAGAAGAAACCAATCAGAAGAAACACAAGCGTGATCAGAAATCCTTTCAGGAGTTCCCTGCCACTGATGAGATAGGAAATCAGAAAAATACCACTGAAACCAAATGCGACCACAAAACGCATTGCCAGGAAGAATGCCGGGTCCATACGCATGGGATTTCCAGCCATTTCCAGTTTCTGGCGTGTTGATTCCAGGGTGGCCTGCGGAGTAAAACGTGATGCAAAGCGGCCAATACTGTTGAAAAAAGGCAGAATGATACGTTCGTAAAAATGCTGGGAAAGTTCAATCTCCTCCAGCGTCATTGGTTCTTCTCTGACGCTGAATTCAGCCAGGCGGGTCTGGATAGGATCCCGTGCCTCAGGCATGCGCCTG
This sequence comes from Anaerolineales bacterium, assembly GCA_016927115.1. Lineage (GTDB taxonomy): Bacteria > Chloroflexota > Anaerolineae > Anaerolineales > E44-bin32 > JAFGNH01. Next base: position 108,095 of record JAFGNH010000028.1, read on the forward strand.
CCAACAAGAACCAGGACAATGGCAATGGCGATAAGGGCTAGCAATACATAGAATAGTGATTCCATCTGTCAATCCACCTTCCCGGGAAACCCACGGGAGCTACAAGACTAAATATCAATCCGTACGATCTTCTGGGTGATGGCAAAACCAAGAACAATCATCAAAGCTGCTGAGATCAACATTACAACTCCACAAACACGGGTGCCGGGATCAAAGAATGTCATAATGTATTCTCTATTAATCAAGAACAGCAGAACCACCAGCAGCACCGGCAGCAGGGAGATCACCCAGGCAGTCATCTGCCCTTGAGCAGTGAGTGCAGCAATCTCGCCCTTAATACGCACTCTTTCCCGGATAGTATAGGAGATCGTATCAAGAATTACGGCAAGATTACCACCGACTTCGCGCTGCACATTGATAGCAGTGACCACAAGATCAAGATCATCACTGTCAATTCGGCGCAGCAAATGGAACAGCGCATCTTCCATTGCAATACCAAGCTGGATCTCCTGCACAACACGATGGAATTCAACTGAAATAGGAGCTGGCAGCTCACGGCTGACGGCTTCCATGGCCTGCAAGGTAGAGAAACCCGCCCGAAGCCCATTAACCACCAGATTGAGCATATCACCCAGCTGTTGATCAAACATCTTCCTGCGCCGCTTCTGCATCTGGAGGACATATAATGGCGGCAGGAAAATACCGAAAATACCACTGAGCACACCAAAGGCGACGGAACGCCCAACAATAGCACCCAAAATACCTACGGACAGGGCGCTTGCAACAATCAGAATAAAATATTCACCCGGGCGAAATTTCAGATCCGCCCGGACAAGATGGCGAGAGACCGATTCATACAGATCGGTTCCCTCCGCAATCTGGTTGATGAAATCAATGATGAGGCTTGTACGATTCTTTTTCCCAGCTTCCTCATCACCAGGAACGGAGATCATCCCCCCAGTTTCCGCATAACGACCCAGGCGCTCATCGACTACAGAGCGTCGTTCAGTAAGCAGACTGACGAGCCCAACAAGGAATAAGACTAGGCCCAGGCCGCCGCCGATCAGGAAGAGAGTATTTGTTTCCAACATAACTAATATCTCATCCTCTCACCAACTCCAAAAATAGAAGCCGGAAGATGGATACCTGAAGCCTCAATCTTATCAATAAATCGAGGTCGCAGGCCTGTTGGACGAAGTCGACCAATTACTCTACCATCCTCCAGACCCGTTTGCTCAAACACAAAAATGTCTGCCATAACGATTACGTCACCTTCCATACCCTGTACCTCAGAAATATGGGTGACCTTCCGGGTACCATCCCGCAGGCGTTCCAGATGTACAACCAGTTCAATCGCTGAGGAGACCTGCTCGCGAATAGCCCGGATAGGCAGGTCCATACCAGCCATCAGCGTCATCGTTTCGATACGAGACAATGTGTCACGGGGACTGTTGGAGTGGCAGGTGGTCAGCGACCCTTCATGTCCGGTGTTCATGGCCTGAAGCATATCCAACGCCTCTTCGGAACGGATCTCACCCACGACAATCCTATCAGGGCGCATTCGGAGGCAGTTCACAACCAGGTTCTGGATTGTGACTTCACCTCGCCCTTCAATATTCGGAGGGCGGGATTCCAGCGTTACAACGTGTTCCTGCCTCAGCTGCAATTCTGCCGCATTCTCAATCGTAACAATTCGTTCATCAGTAGGGATATACTGCGATAGCACATTCAGCAGCGTCGTTTTTCCAGAGCCGGTGCCGCCAGATATGATTGTGTTAATCCGGGCAAGCACTGTGGATTTCAAAAATTCAACAGCTTCAGCTGTAATTGTGCCATATTCGATAAGCTGTTCCACCGTTATCGGATTCCGTGAGAATTTCCGGATAGTCAACACCGGTCCAACAAGTGAAATTGGAGGAATTACCGCGTTTACTCGCGACCCATCCGGAAGCCGGGCGTCAACGTATGGGCTGGATTCATCAATACGACGGCCTAAGGGTGCAACAATCCGATCAATGATGCGCATCAAATGGTCATCGTTTTCAAACGAAGCCGGGTGCCGGTGGATCTTGCCCGCACGCTCAACGTAAATATTCTTGGAACCGTTGACCATGATTTCCGTAATTTTTTCATCTGCCAGAAGAGGTTCAATGGGGCCAAGGCCCAGGATCTCTGCAACAATCTGCTCATACAACCGGCGGCGTTCAGGGCGAGAAAGCACGATTCGTTCTTCAGCCAGGATATTCTCAAAGAGCTCTTCGATTGTTCGGCGAACTTCAACTGACTGGCTGATATCCATCGAAGGATCCAGTTCAGCCAGAAGCTTGTTCTGTACACGTGTCTTTAAATCCCGATACGTATCCCTTTGAGCTGCTCCTGGTGGAGGTGTACGCTGGCGGAGATTGCTCATACGAGAGGCATTAGCCATATCGGATGGTGGTGCCTCTGATTGAGATGGTGTCGGGCGTTCTTCCTGACCTTGTTCGATACGTTTTAGTAAAGACAAGTTCAACCTCCCTCATTAACTGCTACAGTAAATGTACTACAAAACCTATCTGTTGAAGATACGCGCGCGATCTTGTTCTGCATCCTCAAGCTCAGTATCTTCGGCTGCAAGCAGATGCTCTTTAACTTCAGACAGCAAGTCAAGCATCGCTTTAGCTATCGGGCTGGTTTTATCGGTCAGCAGCAGTGGAACACCTTTGTTCACCGATAATAGCATTGCCCGCTCATCAATGGGAATATCACCATGAACCGGATGTTTAAGATTATCAGAGACCATTTTTGCAGTGATCCCGATACGCCGGTCCGTCCGGTTGAGCACAAACATCAACCTGCTTGTAGGAAAGTCAAGCGCCGTGAGCAGGTCAAACAGCAGCCTGGCATCCTTGATTGCCGGAATTTCCGGAGTGGCTACGGCAAGAAGAACATCCGTGACATCCAGCACAGCCAGCGTTATATCGTCGATTGTCGAGCTGGTATCGACAATAACATAGGCAAAATTCCGGCGCAGGTACTGCAGTATCTTCCGTACCTGGTCCGCCTGTACTTCATCCGCCATTTCAGGTCTGGCTGGAGCAGCAAGCACACTCAACCCGGTCTCATGTTTCATCAGTACTTCCTGAACAATCTCTTCCTCCAATTCATTAACCCTGGAAGCCAGATCGGCCAGGCTGTTCTTTACCTGAAGGTTCAGAAAAGCTGAAACATCACCGAACTGCAGGCTGGCATCTACCAGCACAACAGGTGTCTCCTCTGAATTCAAACCAATTGCCAGGTTTGTGGCGATGGTTGTACACCCGACACCGCCTTTTGCGCTGTACACCGTCAGTATTTTTCCTTCGGGACGGGAGGGAATACCATACCCCTGCATTTTTCCCGGCAATTCATGCTGGGGTACCGGTTTGCTCAGTTTCTTCCGGGTCTCCTTAGCACGCTCAGAAACAGTCCGGATAGTAGAAATCAGTTCATCACCGGAGGGAGGTTTACTTATGAAATCACGTGCGCCAGCAAGCATAGCCCGGCGCATGTAATCTGTTTCATTCTGCACAGAAAGTATGATGATCTGAGCAAATGGAACATCTTCCAGCAGCGCTTCCGTTGCAGAGATCCCATCCATACCCGGCATGTTGATATCCATCAAAACAACATCGGGCTGGGTTTCTCTAGCAATCTCAAGCGCTTCTTCTCCAGATCGAGCAGTACCTACAACTTCAATATCCTGCTCGAACTGGACTAATTTTCTGATATTCTCCCGCGTAGGTGGATGATCATCTACGATCAGAAGACGAATCTTGTCTTCCGAATTTTCTGTCATTCAATACTCCATCAACCAGCAAAATCAGTACTACTGCGCAGGTGCCGGGCTGTACCGATCATTAGGGAGAACAGATTCAGGTACGGAATCCTGCCTTGGTTCCAGCCCATACGGCAACTTCGATGGCACTGCAATGTTATAGTTATCGATCAGGTATTGCAGAGTGACACTGGTCGTTTCATATTCGGTGAAATCATCAGGCGACCGGAGCGTGAGTGTCAGGTCTACATTCGCCTTGACTGCCCAGTTCAGGACCAGAGCATCCTGGTGTGAAACAATCAATGTGATTACATCCGGCGGCTCCGAAGACTGGGTAGCTGCGCCTTCTTCTCCGCCCTCTTCGGTTATAACTGCTCTGACCTCATTCTCCAGCTGAAATGTTCCCAGTTTTAAGACAATAGCCTGTTCAACGATGCGTTGAGACACAAGCCTTGGTCGCTGTGATTCACTCGGTTGAGCATAGCGCAATTCGCCATTTTCATCCGTTTCAACCCGACCAAGCGTCACCGGATCCGGGCCTCCTGATATATTCAGGCCTTCCATTGAAGAATACGAATACGTGACCGAAGGGCCTGTGCTTAACAAGGAGTCCGCTGACAGATATGAGCCTGCCAGGTTCGGCAGTTCCGTCTGGAATTCAGTGTCCAGATCTACCATCAGCATCGTTGCAAGGATATCAACCGTATCTCCGGGGCGCACAGCATAAGCAACACTTGAGAGACGCGTGGTGGGAATAGAAATCGCCGTATACCCGGGTTCGATTGCGAATGCCGCATCCGAACCGACACTGGTCAGGTCTCCGGGTTCCTCGGTAACCATGTTCGTCGTAATTGGTGAACCTCGCGGGATATCCATCCGCGCCCGTCTTCCAATAACTTCGTTGACATCAAGGACCATAGTTTCCACTACATAGTCAGAGGGGAATGGTGAAGTAATGACACCATCAGCCGGGATAATCGCACCACGCGCAATATCCTGCGCTGAAATGACAATATTCGCTGTATAGATTGGAGCTTCGTCCTGATTCGCGCCACCGGACTCTGGGCCCATCAGGCGTGTAAAGACGAAGACAGCAGCAACCCCAGCGAGCAGAATTATTGCAACTATAATGAGCAGGCGGCCACGACGCATACTGCCTCCTTGTACGTACAAATTTTTTGTGCTTGTATTGAAGTTATCATACCTTTTCCCAAATCAAAGTCAAGTCAGTGGTTTTCGCTTTGATTTTACATTTTTTTTCGATTCTGTGCTGTATAACTGACTGTATCCTTTATCCGACTCGATCACATAGCAGCAAATTTTAATCCACCAGAATGATCATACTGCATTCCGGTCTCCTCAACCCGGGTCACCTCAAAAAAACAGGGGGGCCGCATTATCTGGACCTTCGCTCTTCCAGAGAATCCACACATCCGCACCCAGCTGACACGCCTGGCTGCCTGAAGCAATCCACTCAGACTCACTTAAATTGACCGCGGAACCTTCCTGGCAAACAGGAACAGGCACTTCCTTCCAAGTATAGAGCATATTCCTTCCCCCATCCAATAGGAGTATTTTCTCAATCTTTGGTACCTGTCCTCAGTGGGTTGGTATGGTAAAACTAACCCTGGTTCCCCCTTCTGCGGGGCATTCCAGATTCAGTGTTCCTCCTACTTGATTCAAACGCTCTCTCAAAGTATACAGACCACCTTCGTTTATGGTTCCCTTAACATAGGGATCTACATCAAAACCTTTTCCATTATCCTCAACAGTTGACACAACACTGTCTTCATCAAGAAAAATTGATACCTTGCCCTGGGTTGCCTGAGCATGATCCCGGATATTAGCCAGCAGCTCCTGGATGCCACGGAAAACCAGTACTTCTCTGTGAGATTCCAGACGACGCTCCTTACCAGTAACAACACAGGAGACTTCAATACCAGTTTTATCTTTGAAAGCTTCTACATATCGCTTGGCTGTAGGTACCAACCCAAGATCATCCAGCATCATCGGGCGGAGGTCAAAAATAAAGTCCCGAACATTGCTGAATGTTTCTGTTGCACTTAATTTCAAATTTTGCAGTTCCTGGCGGGCTTTTTCAATATCAGTATCAAATAAACGTAGCGCAATTTCGGTCTGCAGAATGAAATTAGAAAGGGATTGGGCAGGTCCATCATGAACCTGGCGCGAAATCTTCCTTCGCTCGTCCTCCTGAGCCTGAATAATATGTTCAATCTCTGATTCAATAATCGGAGTCTCTTCCTCGACAGGCCTTGCGGATCCACCCTCAAGAAAAAGAAGTGATTTACGAATGTAATCAGCATACTGCCGCAAGTGAATCTGATCACTCTGAAGCTTCTCGAGCTGACCCCGCATCGTGAAAAGACGCTGCTGGGTATCCTGTGCGGTTTCGTAAATGCTGCGAATATCTTCTCGAGGTACAGTCTCAAATTGAGCCTGGATCTGATGCAGTCTAGCTGTTATTCCGGCATTTCGCTGTGCAAGTTTGTCCACTTCCCCCTGACTCTGTTCAACAAGCAGGTCAATTTCCTTCAGGCTTGTCTGAACACGTTCCAACTCAGTCTGGCTGAATTCCACAAACTCGAGAAGGGGTTCGTTTGCTTTTTTATCTTTGTCGCTCATATAGGCTCTCAGACTTAATGTTTATGTGTATCCTGCAGACGCACCCATCCATGTCGCAGTGCGTATACGGCTGCCTGGGTGCGGTCCTCAACATCCAGCTTATGCAGAATCGCTGTCATATGGTTTTTCACTGTCTGGTGACTGATTCCCAGTTTTACTGCGATTTCTTTATTGCTCAACCCACGGGTGACAAACTGCAGAATTTCCATCTCCCTGGGAGAAAGTGGTGTGAAAGCATCAATATCCCCGTCCAGATGGGGGCGGCGAACGGCTTCAACACCCGAAGACAACCATTCCTGCAAACCATCACGGTCATAAACCTGATCTCCAACGACATAGAACCCCCGTGCGGCATGGCGGATCACATCCACCAGCTTGCCAGCTTCAACATCCTTGGAGCAATAGGCTGATGCGCCTGCTCTGAACGCGTGCAGCACCTGTTCAACATCATCGTATGCTGTGAGCAGCACAATTGCGGTTTTCAGACGCTCGGCAAAAATCTGTCGTGTAACCTGAATCCCGTTCAGATTAGGTAGATTTACATCGATCAGCGCCACACGAGGTTTTAAGGCATGCACCATTTCAAAGGCTTCATCCCCACTGGTTGCCTCGCCAATTACATCCAGATCATCCTCAAGATCAAGGATGTTGCGCACCCCTTCCCGAAAAAGTGGGTGGTCGTCAACAACAATTACACTGATTTTTGCCATAGTCCAACCTTCCCCCGCAGGATGCGGGCAGTATATCACACTAAAACCCTATGGAGCAAACGCAGCACTGTCCCAACGGTAAACGGCCATATTCTCTCCACCAGCATCCACACTATAGTCCGTATCAGTGTGAAACACCAGTTCAGCCGAGGCAGTCAAATCCGGATACCATTCAGGGAATGTGACAAGATAATCAACCTCGTTTTCGTCCATATACACTGCCAGATCCGGCTCACTTCGCAGAATGGGAATCACTTCTGGTGATATCAACCCAGCCAGATCCAATAACTTACGTTCGCTGAAATACCCTATAGCACCGATATCATGCGCTGCAATAAGATCGTCCTTTGCAGTATTTTTTGTTATCCAGTTCGCAGTTACCACCATTTCCGATTCGATGATAGCCACATCCTGTGCGAAAACCTGGCTGCCTTTCAAGACAAAAACCAACAGCACAAGTATCCCTGACACAGCCCACACCCGGGATGCAATTCTCAGGAAGAACTGGTTTGCATTCCACCTTATAGCTGACAGGAAGCCACTCATTCCAAGAGAGAGAACCACAGCCACAACTGGCATTGCATACCGGCCGTGCTGGTAGGTTACCGGCAACTGCGCTGCAAACAGTGTCAGGTATGCCAGAACCCACAGATGCGGAGCGAGATAATACCATTTTTTTCTTCTTAAAGTATAGCCTACATTAATAAGTATGCCAGGGAGGAGGATTCCCCCTGCTCCAATAAGCGGCTGGCTGAACTGTCGCAATATTCTCCTCCCAAGCGGGAGAGTTCTTAACACTGCATATTCAGCCTGTTTCGCATAGAATGTTGATGGCCACCATGCGTCTGACAGAACCTTGTTTACCCATAAGTATGGCACAACGAAAACACAGAGTCCAGCAGCAACTGAAAATAAATACGCAATTAAACTTCGGATCCCATCCTTCCATTTTAATAATGTGGCAGCCGCCAATGGAAGCAGAAGCGTAATTAAATCCGGGCGGATCCAGACACCCAGACCTATCACTGTTCCCAGTAAGAATGGTTTTTGCGGCGACCCTTCAAGTAAATAGAAAAAAGCAATGACAAGAAAACAAGCAGCCAGTGTTTCCATACCCGATACAGCTGCCCAGAGCAGGTGCCAGTCTAACAGAACAACCAGACCAGAAATAATTACGAGCGCTGGTGCAGGTTCCATCCGAAGTTCCAGCCAACGAAAAGCCATCCATGCAGTACTGATAAGCAATAACGTCCCCAGAACTGCTGACCAGATTTCCGGAGACACCTTGATGAGATAACCCGGTACAAGAAGACACGTCCACAGCGGGGCAGTTGAACCGGTGCTGGGTGCACCTGCCTGAAAAAACCACTGGCCGGATATCGCCAGATTCCGTGCGTAGGTCTGATGGATCCACGCATCGTCAAGCGGGAATCCCATCGAGTATACTTGTAAGCTCCTCCAGAGATAGAAGAGAACTGCAGCTACTCCGGTTATGCAGAATAATAAACACTGCTGCAGGCGAGATGTGCTATGGCTCATTCATTTCCCCTTCGAGTACTCGAAAAATATAAACATCGTACTCATTACCATCCAGCAAATGAGCGTACAGCTGAAGCCAATCAGTCAGTTCTGGATTATCATACAATGCAGCCAACCCATCCGGATGGTCGTTATCAAGTACTATCCACCTCACTGCGTAGCGCTCCACAACCCTCTGAAGCGTATGTAAATCACCATCAGGGATCACTACGGCAGGAATACCTGCCGCAGCGTAGAACGAAGGGGGATCCTTTACAGCAGCCATTATCCCCTCATCCTCATGTTGCCTGATAAAGCAACCTGCTTCATTATATAATTCAGCGCTCGCCTGCCAGACAGGCTGAACTCCTGATTTTCCAATAACTTTTACATAATAGTTCCAACCTGTAAGAAAGAAGATGACTGCAACAATCACCCCACCAAACAGCACAACCGCACGCTGTTGCTGCCAGCCCCGTTTTTGAATTCCCCAATCGATCATTTTTTCGAACCCGATTGATGCCAATGCCCAACCAACAGCCAGCAGGGCCGCACTGGAATGGAAAAAGCCCCCGCGAAATCCTGCCTGTGGGAAAACAAAACTCATCACACCAAACAGCACTACCAGGTAAACCACTGCAGCCTTCACCAACTTCCGGTTCCTGGCATGTAAGCCGCCTAGCACGATGAATGGGGCCAGGATAATTAAACCATTCACTGCTATCAGGCTCATCAGATTCGACCATGCAGCTTTCAGTCGAATACCTGCAACCTTCATAAAACCCGCCTCTATCCAGGCTGAGACCGTCAGGGGATCATCGGGATAGCGGAATAGCTCGTTGTAATCCATCATAAACAGCATGCCAGAGCTGGCGCCTCCCAAGAGCGAGCCGGAGACGGACAGGTTCCGCAGCCACCATGGCGCCATTACCAGCAGGTAACCAAGAAGAAGGCCGAGAAGGCTACGGACCCGGTATTGGCTGCGAATGAGTAGAACAAAAGCAGGGATAAGAAACAGCAGGCCATCTGTTCGAGACAGGTGGCACACACCGATAACTGCTCCTGTAGCAGCCCACATCCCAGCGTTTGTGCGGTTCGCTGACTCAGCCATTAACCATAATGCAATGGAACCGGCGAGTGCATAAATCGTAAAATTGTCAGTTGTCACCAGATTCGGCAGAAAGAAACCGGGAGCCAGCGCAAGAAAACCGGCTCTTTTGGCTGTTTTGCTGCTGCCGGAAAGGGAATAAGCAATCATACATGTCAGCACTGGAATGAGAGCCGCGAGTACAACAAATACCACCTGCGCTGTGCGGAACTCCGGCGGTCCTATACGCAGTGGAATACTGGAAATGATCGAAGCCAGCGGCATCCAGTACAGATGCGAAGGATGCGGAATCCCCGCTGGATCACCAAGATAATTCCAGATATATGGTTCACTAAACCCTTTTCCCTGTGCAAGTTGCATGGATGTGGTGTAATAATATGATGCATCCATGTAACCCGGGACTCTGATCCACACTGCCGCCAGGATGCCCAACAACAAACCAGCCAGAAATAAAACACAATAGACTCTCAACTTCATCCCGAAATCCGTTTCACTCTGCTCTCAGATTCTGGCAATGCGCGGCATTGTCCATCTGATTTACATGTTCTGTTAGTACGTTACGGTAAATACTGCAGCCCCCTGCTACTCTTCTGGGATCTGAACGTAATCCATAGGGAGTGAAAGACCACCGCGTATTTTCCACCAACGGATCCACATCATAGCAGCTGCAAGCAGGATCACAGGCCCATAGAAAAGCATAAAAGATTCCTCCACATTGCCACCGAGATAGAATAATCCCCAAGAACCTGCAAGCAGCATCAGAAGGAGGACAGCTGTGAACCAGTGAGCAGACCGGCCCCACCGTGCAGCACCTGCAGCAAAGACCAGGCTTAATACCGGGAGCAGCAAAAGGTGCGAGCTCGTTGTGGGAAAAAATGTGAGGAACTGCGACAGCAAGAGCGTCATCACAGCAGTCCACTGAAACCAGGTTTCTCCTTTTCCCATTGAAAGCTTCCATTCTGAAAAAAGATATACCAGTACAAACGCAGCCAGACCAATACTGAAAGTAATAGAAAATGGATATGGATTAAGGAATCCCAGATCTGTAGATACCGGTGTAAATCCCTTTTCCTCGGATAACCATCGCAGAACCTCCCTAAGCCAGACAGATGTCCACTGCGGCTGAATAAGCAGGGAGAGCCCCGTCATCACAGCAGCTGCGGCCAACCAACCGAAAAGGAAGTTAAAACGCTTTTCCTTGATCGTCCAGATGGACAGGTAAACCAATAATGGCAGAACCGCTCCCAGGCCAGCTAACGCAAGACCGGCCAGCAAACCTGCCGCCAAATCACGATGCTGCTTTAAAAACAGTAATGACAGGAGCTGTAAAAAGAGGGACAGCACTCTCGGATTTGCTGAGACTATTGCCTGGATCCCCGGAAACCACAGTACAGAAAAACCCGCCAGCATTACGAATAATGGCCAACGCGGTTTCCACTCTGCAAAAAATACGCCCACAATTACGGAGAGCACAAGGCAGATTTCAATCACACTCATTATCAATGCCCGGGCTAGTTCATAGGGAAGCAGTCCAAAAGGCAGCAGCAGCAAGAGCGAGGGAAGCGGAAGGGCAAGCTGGCAGCCATGCTCTCCAGAATCTATAACTGCTGGACGATTATAAAGTAGTTCCTGGGCATGCAGCCTAACAGCTTCACTATAGGGATCCTTACCAGCTTTTAACCATTGATTGGCTGCATTCCATGGTGTGAGAAGCTCCGACCACAGCGGCGATGTTTTAACAAACCTTATATTAACGAATATTAAAACACCAATTAGGGCAAACAGTCCGAGCAGCATCGGTACTATCCAGTTCCTTAGATGTATCTGTTTCGTTTGCATAGGCTCCAGATCACTATCCTGTATATAGATAAAGTTTTTAAACCATACTTTCGTGTATTAATCATTATTCACATCCATATCAGACACAGCGTTGAAATCCTGAAAACACGACATGTAGTATTCAGGAATCCAAATCCTGTCGGACATAGATCACAGCCTGCGGATCCTCATAGAGTAATTCCCATTGGGAACACTCCAGCAGTGAGGCCAGCGGCGCTTTCGCTTCCACCAGGACCACATCAATACCATAGGTCGCCAGAAGGTCCAGAGCTTGTCTGTCTGCACTCCATATTTGCAGATACCGGGAAAGAATTTCATCGCCAAACAGGTCAGTTCTACCATCCACAAAACTCAGATATGTGGGATGCAGCCGCCAGATGATATAACCTCCCCAATTATAGGAATGGAAGAGATTCCCGTCAGGTTTATGTTCTGCCAGATAGTCAACAGCGGTAACTGGAAGTTCCAGCGAAAGTTCCTCCTGGATCGTTCTCTCAGATAAAAATTCAAACCGGATAACAATACCTAGAAGGAGCATGGAAACCAGTAACACTGCATTGAAAATCCGGCTCAGAAATGGAGGTAGTGGTTTGCTGATTCTTTTCATACCGGGAAAAGCTGTGAAAATCGAATTTGCATGTCGAGCCAGTATAGGTGCCGCAACCAGTGCGAAAGTGGAAATGTTCCTTGCTGCCAGAAATGCAATATAAGCAAATATGAAAAGTACCGGTAGATCGCTCAGGCGCGATTTATGTTTCGAGAAGACTAAAGAAGCACACGACAAGAACAGTATCCATAAGAAAGGCTGGTTAGCAAGGAGATGAAAATTGGGAGATTGCCACTCTGCAATATAGCTGCGAAGAACAGCCATTTCCACTGTTTTGAAAGGATACAGTAGTAGTTCCAGCCCATCAGGATTGAACACCAGGGTTAATACTGCCGCCGCCCCTGAAACTGCCAGCCTTGCCATGGGGCGAAAATGTACCTTCCATAAACTGCGATCCGAGGGAAGCGTCTGGAATGAAGAAATGATGCAGGAGGCAAAGTAGGCCCCGAGGATCATAAAACCGATTACATAACCACCGTGAAGATTTCCCCACACCGCCATAAGGACTGGCAGAAACCAGAGAAACCGTGTTTGCTCTTTTCTTTCCTTTTCAAGAATGAGGATAAATAAGGAGGAAAACAGAAATGAGAACAGCTGCGGCCTGGCAGACCAGAAAACACTGGATGTAATTGCTGAAAGCAGCAGCACGGACAGTCGCAGCAACGCGGGCCCTTCAAGTGAGAACCAGATAACCAGGAATGTCAGACTCACCAGAAGAGCAGTCAATCCGTTCAATGCGACCAACCCCCCGACATGGAATACCAGTGTCATGCAAATCTGCGCAAGCCAGCCAGGATACTCCCATGCTTCTCCAGCGCGGGTCAACGAAAATGGATCCTGGCGTAGAATCTCGCCTGTTTCCAGAATGCGTTCCCCTGCAGCCAGATGCCACCAGGTATCCGTATCCAATGTAAAATGGAAAGCCATCACAAACACAATCACAACCGACATCCAGAAGACCAGGCGATCGAAACGCTTTCGTTGCAAATCCATTGTATCGATACCATCCTCTCGCAGATTGCGCTGTTATCAGTTTGCCCGCAGGGGAAGATAAAAGCAAGGGAGGCTCTTCCTACCTGATTCCACATGCATAGTCTATTGCATTAATGCGCATGAGACAAAACAGGAAATGCTGGAATTTTCATTTTCACGAATTTTCTGCAGGGAGTAAGTTTGCCGCCCGATAATTTATCGGAACAGGGATAGTACAGCATATATATGAAAAAAAGACAGGCCACTGGGATGAACTGCGGCCTGTCTGATGGTCCTATTCATGCAGGTAATCGACCAATTTCCTGCGATGACTGGGATGCCTCAGCCGGCTCAATGCCTGTGCTTCAATCTGCCGGACACGTTCCCGGGTCACCCCCATTTTTCTCCCTACCTCTTCCAGAGTATAACTCTGGCCATCCAGGAGACCGTATCGCAGTTGTAGAATGCAAACCTCGCGTGGTGGAAGGTTATTCAATACTTCAAGAAGGTGTTCCTTCAACAGATTCTGCGTAACTGCATCAACAGGAGCCGGTGTTTCACCATCCTGGATAAAATCTCCCAGCACAGAATCCTCTTCCTCATCGGTTGGTGTTTCCAGGGAGAGGGGACGTCGGGCTACCTGGATCATGTTTTCCACCTTCTTCGGAGTTACATTCAATTCTTCGGCCAGTTCCTCTGTCGTTGGCACCCTGCCCAACCGCTGCGTGAGATGATGAGAAATCCGCAGAAGCTTGTTTATCTGGTCACCCATATGAACCGGGACACGAATAGTCCGGCCCTGATCGGCGATCGCTCGTGTAACTGCCTGTCGGATCCACCAGGTAGCATACGTTGAGAATTTGTGCCCCCGCCGATAATCGAATTTTTTCGCAGCGCGGATCAAACCGATATTCCCTTCCTGGATCAGATCCAGAAAGGGCACTCCCCGGCCCATATATTTTTTAGCCACACTGATAACAAGACGGGAGTTCGCCGTGATGAGATGCTCCCGGGCTGCCCATCCATCTTCAATCAAAGATCGGAGTTCCCCGCGCCTCTCATCCGAATCGACACCCACAGCAAGTTCCTCGCGGGCATTCCGTCCCCGCTCGATCCTCTTGGCCAGCAAGACCTCTTCCTGGGCTGTCAGAAGTGGTACACGCCCTACTTCTTTTAAATAGAGGCCTACGGTGTCATCAGCATCGATATCGGAAAGATAGGATTGCCGACTGACTTCGTCCTCCAGCGCTTCTTCTTCTTCAGCCATATCCGCTTGGGAAGGCTCCTTGTCTTCAGCAACATCATCCAGATAGGTTATCCCTGAAGACAGCAGAGCAGCATAGGCTTCCTCAAGCTGGTCAATATCTCTTTCAGCCTCAGGAAAAAATTGGAGAATATCATCAATCGTTACATAGCCGCGTTCGCGCCCCAGCTCAAGGAGCTGCTCAATAGCAGTATTATGATCTTCCAGAGCAGTATTTTCCACAGACACTGCGTCCTGCATCATGTCTGCGCCCTTCCCCTGCTTTGTTTCCTTTATTTCATTCATTGGTGCATTTTTTTTCTTTGTGCTCATCTTCACCTTCAGAATACAGCGAAACCGACGTATATTCAAATATGGATGTGATAACAACGGTCTAACAATACTTTTCTGCAACCAGGGAATAAAAACGGCAGGCAAATCCGCCTGCCGGTTCATTCATTCCCACCTGCAGGCAATATTCCTTATAAACCACCGTCCTCATGTTTGTTGACAGTACCCGTTGTAGACATTTGCAGCATCAGTTCCCTGACATAGATTTTCTGGCACTCGTACATTCTCTTCGTATTCATCATAGCATGAACTTGAGCGTTTTGAGTGACCAGCACAGTACGATTATTTTATGTTTTCCATACGCTTCCATGTGTGTCCGGCATGAATACCGGTAAGGAATACGTTTAGTGTTACCAATTTGGAACAGTATTCCCGAAAAGGATCTTCCAGTTTGTTCACTGCCCCGGGAACCACTATACAGAAAATATGGGGGGAAAGTCAAGAGGCAATTATGAAGATATCATTAAGATTACGACAATCCTGTACTACCCATGGATTTTGCCACGGAAAATATACTTCGAAAGTGAATATCAGTACCCACATGTTCTTCCCTGTACTTGTAAACAGAGTGTTCCCCTTTTCAGCGCTTTTGTATATACTTTGTTACATTCTACTCATTCATCAAACCAGGCACCCGGCAGCGCTTTTTAGCCTGTCTTAAAGCTGGTGGTTTTCTTTTGAGTATTTAATTACAGAGGAAATCCATTGATACTTTTTCTTTTCCCTGACAAGAATTTTAAATTAACAAGGCATCCCCGCGCGGCAACATATTAGTCATTCATCGCGATCTGATACTGTAAAAGTTGGAATAATCCACATAACCAGAAGCAGGAGACAGACAAATGCATTTAATGATTATGAGTGGGTTTGAGAGTACTATGATTTATATAGTCCTCGCGACGGCTGTGATTGCATTGCTCTATGCAGCAATGCTTTCAAGACAGATCCTTGGATATGATAAGGGAAATGCAGAAATGCAGCAGGTGTGGAGGTACATTAAGACCGGCGCCAACGCCTATCTAAAAACCCAGCTGCGGACTGTTGCGATCCTCATCGCAATCCTCACAATCGCCATGTTCTTCAGTGTTTGGATCGTCCGCCCAACACCGGAAGCACGCGAATTGTTTGGAGAAGAACAGGCGCGTATCATTATCGCTTTCGGACGCTCAACCGCCTTCCTGATGGGATCCACCTTCTCTGCAATCGTCGGCTTCCTCGGAATGAATATGGCTGTTGAGGGAAATGTCCGCGTTGCTGCCGCATCGAAAATTGGCTACTCGGAAGCTATGAAAATTGCTTACCGGTCCGGTACCATCACAGGTATGCTTACAGATGGCCTGGGACTGCTGGGCGGGACTCTGATCTTTATCGTGTTTGGAAAAGCCTCGCCTGACGTCCTCCTCGGTTTTGGTTTTGGTGGAACGCTGCTTGCGTTATTCATGCGAGTGGGTGGAGGTAT
Source organism: Anaerolineales bacterium (assembly GCA_016927115.1). Taxonomy (GTDB): domain Bacteria; phylum Chloroflexota; class Anaerolineae; order Anaerolineales; family E44-bin32; genus JAFGNH01. The sequence continues at coordinate 124,341 of JAFGNH010000028.1, forward strand.
TTACACCAAAGCTGCAGACGTCGGGGCAGATCTGGTGGGAAAAGTTGAAGCAGGCATGGAAGAAGATGATCCTCGCAATGCGGCGGTTATCGCAGATCTGGTGGGGGATAATGTTGGTGACTGCGCAGGCATGGCAGCTGACATTTTCGAAAGTTATGAGGTCACAATCGTATCCAGCCTGATTCTCGGTCTCTCACTGGCTGCAATCACAGGAACCCTGACCTGGATCATCGTTCCGCTTCTTATCCGGGGTATTGGTGTCATCAGCTCAATTGTTGGTACCTACGCTGTGTCTCTGTGGAAGAATGTGGATGCAGAAGAGGCAATGTATAAAAGCTATGAGCTCTCCAGTGCGATCACGATTTTTGCTTCTTTCCTGCTCTCATATTACTATGCACAGGATATTCGTATGGGGGTGCTGGTGGCGACCGGCGTAGCGTTGGCTGTTGCTTTCAATCCACTAACCGCACTGGCTACCAGCGCAAACAGTAAACGGGTTCAGAGCATAGCTGCATCCTCCCGTTTCGGTCCGGCTCTTGTTATCCTGGATGGATTAAGCCTTGGCTACCTGTCAAGCGTCTGGGCAATTGTTGTTATCATTCTCAGCCTGGCAGCTTCTATCCTGATCTACACAACCGAACTGCCCGGAACGCTTGCTCAGGTAGCACTGTATGTATCAATTGGCATTGGCGGCATGCTGCTGCTCCTTAATGGGCTTAGAAAACGGTGGATCGAGGGCTTGATTCAGATGATGTGGGTGATTGTATTCGGTTTCTTCCTGTTCAGTATGGCACCGGAAGCAGAGAATGCCTTCACTTACATTCTTTTTGGCATTTCCCTGATTGGTGTGGGTATGCTTTCACACACCGGCAATAATGTCAGCATGGATACCTTCGGCCCTATTGCAGACAACGCCAATGGTATTGGTGAGCTTTCCGGAATGGATTCAAAGTCAAGGCAGATCATGGCAGACCTTGATGCAGCCGGGAATACAACAAAAGCTATCACAAAGGGTGTTGCAATCGGTTCGGCTGTGATTGCAGCTCTCTCTCTATATGGATCCTTTTTCACCGATATCCAGCGCGTTTGGCCAACTGAAACGCGCGGGCCTTTTGAAGCAGTAATCAATCTGGCCGATCCCACGGTATTCGTGGGACTGCTGCTGGGCGGGATGATGCCTTTGCTTTTCGCTGGTTTGTTGATCAAAGCTGTAAATCGATCAGCAGCCGAGATTATGGCAGAAGTGCGCAGGCAGCTTCGCATCCCAGCGATCCTGTCACGAAAGCAAGCGCCTGATTACACCAAAGCCGTCCTGATCAGTACCCGCGCCGCTCAGGCTGAGCTAATCCCATTGGGCCTTATTGCAGTTCTTTCACCGATCTTTGTCGGCATGCTGCTGAAGGAACAGGCACTGGGCGCGTTTCTCGCTGGGGTAATTGTCAGCGGCCAGCTGCAGGCTGTCTTTATGGCAAATGCTGGCGGTGCCTGGGATAACGCGAAAAAGTATGTGGAAGATGGGCATTATGGTGGGAAGGGCTCAGAAAATCACAAAGCGAGCGTTGTTGGGGACACAGTAGGTGATCCACTGAAGGATACTGCAGGGCCAGCTTTGAATCCTATGATTAAAGTTATGAACCTGATAGGTCTGATTATTGCACCGATCATCGTCGAACATGCTGGGTTTACTCCGGGTATCGCAGCTGCAATTGTCCTGTCTTTGATCGCTGTTGTCTGGTCTATTCGCCGATCTGATCGGGAAGTATATCTCGATGCAGAATAGCGTTGTGCAGAAAAAGAGTGCCTTCTGCTACCTTCTTCAAAGAACACTAAAAGGGTCTCCTCTCAACAGGAGATCCTTTACTCTTTATCAGCCCCGGGGGTTGAATCACTATCAGAAACCGTTCTGGTAAACACAACCGGAACTCTGCCTTCATATAGGAATAACAACTGCTCAATGCAGGCTTTCCTTCCAGCCAGTGTCGATATACACTTTAGACAGATTTTCCGGGATTAAGAATCGGAAAAATAACTTCAGCAACCAACGGATGCAGCAATTCGAATGAAAAGAAAACCTCCCCTCAGAAGCTGGAAGGATTTCTTCAGGACATCTTTTGTCCTGGTATGGTTGATTTTGCTAAATTTTTGTTGGCAGTCTACCAATCCCCATTTCAGACTGACCGGTTTAATCCTGCCTGTTCTAACTGGCCTGATCTGGCTTTTCCATGCCTTACGAAAGTCTGAGAGAATCTACATACCGCGATTCCTTATTCCTCTTACACTCCTCCTGCCGCTCCAGGTTTTTCTGTCCCTGCGGGCGATCATCCCTGCGGCCAGCATGCGCTTTGTTCCTTATACTTTTGTCATACTGTTTGGTTTTCTTCTGATACATAACCTGCTGAAGACAGGTTGGAACAGTGTTGTCTTTGAAGATGCATTGATAAGCCTTGGTCTGATATATTCTGCAATAGAAATACTCCTCGTAATCCTCTGGTACAGAAGCTGGTGGACAATTTCGGAGTTTCCTTCCATTCCACCTGAAGGTTATCGGGCATCCGGACTGCTGCTGGGACACCCCAACCTCTTCGCGGTGTTTATCAACATGCTGCTGCCGCTGGTCGTTGTGCGAATCTTCAAGACAGGCGGGAGAAGCCACAGGCTGCTCTGGGCCAGCGTCCTGATCCTGTTCCTCGCATCAGACTATTACACTTCCTCCCGAGGAGGATGGATTGGGGCAGCTGCCGCTCTTTCCTTCACTACTGTGTTTTATATCATCCCTCCCATCCTCAAAAAACAAGAGAGTATTAAAGAAGAGTTGGGCCGATTCATTAGCATGAGGCGTATCCCGCTGCTGCTTGGCACAGTCGGCATTATGGGTGCCCTCCTTTTCCTCCTCAACAGACAGGCTCAACGTACATCACACAGGCCGTTATTTTCCTCACGAGGCTATATCTGGAGACCGGCCTGGAATGCAATCCAGCAATCCCCTTTCTGGGGACATGGATCTGGATCATTTCCCCTGCTGTACATTTCAGACAGCGCCCCACCCCCTGCCTGGATCTCCGGACATGCACATAACCTTGTGCTGCAGATCTGGCTGGAATTCGGGATTCCAGGGCTTCTGCTTGTACTATCCGCTGGCGTACTCCTTCTTACCGCCCTTCTTCGTATAGGCCGCTCCTCTGAAAAAGCACTTCCTGTACTCGCCGCTGTTGGTGGAGCCCTGGGTGGCATCTTAACCCATCACCTGTTTGATTATGCACTGGAGAACCCCTTCCTCCCCTTTCTGATTCTTATCATCTGCAGTCTTCCGTTTATTTTTGAGAGACCTCAGCAGGCGTATTCAGTTCACAACCTGGCAGTCCTCTCTCCTGCACTTGTAATAAGCATGACACTCGCCCTGGTTTTTTTCAAACCCTTCCAGGCAAAATTCGAGTATTGGAACGGCATTGATTACGCACAGGCCAGGGATTGGGACAGCGCCAGAAGCTCTTTTTGTGCTGCACAGGAAATTTATCCTGATCTACCTTTTTATGCTTTCCAATGCAGTCTTGCTGAAGCATACAATCTGGAGGACCAGGAAAAACCGGATTACTCACCTGCCATCGAGCTTCTTACCTATGCATTATCAGGTGACCCGACATGGCCTGTTCATACAGTTAACCTTGCCTATTTATACTGGGAAGGGATGGACCGGACTGAAGCTATCCACCTGATGCAGCAGGCCGTTAGAATCGCGCCGGACATGGCCGGCTTTCACCTTAACCTTGGCTGGATGCTGGAAGAGAGTGGGCTGGAAACTTCTGCAGCCGAAGCATATCAGAATGCATTACTCACCGACCCGGAGCTTATATTCTCGGTCTTTATGCAGAATTCAACACTGCGTATCGGAACTACGCGCAAAGTCGCTGATCTGCTGTTGTCTGATTCAGGTAATGGTTTCAATAGCAACTCCGAAAAACTCGAATGGATGGGTTCGTATTATCTGGCATCTGAGGATTCTGTCCGTGCACAAGCCTGTTTTGAGACGGTTTTACACGAGAACAGTACAAATACTGATGCTATGATCGGCCTTGCAGAGGTTTACTATCGCACAGGCCGATCAGAACAAGCACAAGACCTCATCGACACTGCCTTATTCCTGTCAAAAAATATTCCCGAAGCTTACCTGACACATGGACGGATCCTTCGGGCTATCCAGCAGAATGCAGAAGCTGTACAGAGTTTCGATACTGCCTTTGATCTGCTAACCTCAAAGAGTTTTTCATTGGAGTACTACTACAACGTATATGGTGAATATGCACCTCAGGTTGATCTCGTTCCGGAGTACAACCATGGAAACTTGACACTCGAAGGGCTAGAAGATCTGCGTTGGCTGGCTGAATATCACCTCAGTCGCGGTTCATCCGATCTTGCTGAACAGATCACGCGCTACATTGATAATGAATCGAACCGCTGAACCCGGCCGTGAGGATAACCTGACCGAATCAACCCTTCCCATCTCCTAAAATAGAATACCTGGATCAACGTGTTTGAAATTTCTTTTTCTTATACAGACCTGATTTTTTGTTGCTGATATTCTAATGAGAACAAAGGATAATTCACTAATAATAATGCAGTTATGTATATATTTAAATTGTGGAACGAACCATGCAACTATTAGACCGTATCCTGGAAACCTCTGTTATCTTTTATAAGAGATTCCGATACAATAATCCTGTATACAGAACAGTTGGAGCCGAACTGCGAGGGCATACCTTGCACATTCGATTTAACTAAGGCATACTTTAAGGTGGGTAGGACTGATGGCTGAAATCGCACTGCGTAATTATGTCAACGAAATTGACGAATTAATCGAATCTGGCCGACAGATAGATCAGGCTATCGACCACTGCCGGCAGATCCTCAAAGAATACCCCAAACACGTCGCCTCTTACCGCTTGCTTGGAAAAGCCTTCCTTGAAAAGAAACAGTACAGTGATTCCGCAGATATTTTTGCTCGTGTCCTATCTGCAATTCCTGACGATTTTGTCTCTCATATTGGAATGGCCATTGTTCGCGAGGACGAAGGCAACTTAGATGATGCAATCTGGCACATGGAGCGCGCCTTTGAAGCTAATCCAGCTAATACAGCCATCCAACAGGAACTGCGCCGCCTGATACTCAAGCGTGATGGGCTTGAACCGCAGAAAATCCGGCTTACGCGCGGCGCTCTCGCCCGCGTTTATGCACATGGAGAACTCTATCCACAGGCTATCGCTGAAATCAATGCGGCCCTTGCTGAAGATTCCAGCCGGATAGACTTGCAGGTATTGCTCGCAGATGTCCACCTGAAATCAGGCAATCTGCAGCAAGCGGGTGAAATCAGTTTCCGTATTCTTGAGAAACTGCCTAATTGTCTGCTTGCTAACCGTATCGCTGCTGCTTTCCTGATTAACAGCGGCCAGCCAAAAGAAGCTGAGCCTTTCTTCGAGCGCGTAAAAACCATGGATCCCTATGCAGCTTACCTCTCCACTCCGCTTGAAGATCCTGCCTCAATCCCGGAATCAAAAATCATTATTACCAAAAGCAGCGGTACCGCTGTCTCCTTCTCAACCGAATCAGTAATAGAGCAGGCAGACTGGGCAGCATCTCTGAGAACTGATCTGGGCGAAGCCGGGTTCGCTGCAGGCGCAGCCAGTGAACTCCCCAACTGGCTTGAATCCGTCAACGGTGAACAGGAATCCATCGAGGCTGAATCTGATGAGACCCCGTCGATCCATCCTTTCGCTGGTGCCCCACTACCCGAGCAAGCTGATATTCCTGAGTGGATGCGCGATGCCGGCTGGACAGAAGCGAATGGAGAAGCAGTGGAAGGGCCAATCCGGTTTTCAGATAACGAACTGGAACAGCTCGAAAGCGGACAGCTTCCGGACGAAGTTGAACTGGCCCCTGCAGAACTTCCATCATGGCTGCAGGATGTAGCTCCTGAATCTGTCACGTCCACGCCACCAGACGAAGAGCCTGAGCTTCCCACTCCAGACGATTCTGATATGCCGGATTGGCTGCAGGATGTCCAGCAAGAACCTGTCAGCAGACCTGAGCCACCAGTTGGGGTTGAAGAAACCCGGATCGAATCTGAAGAAGCTGCAGAATCCAGCCCGGGCAGTCAACCTGACGTGGATTCCATGCAGGAAACTGATCTTCCGAACATGGAAGATTCTCAGGAAAATGATACTGACCTGGGTATCGATGAATCCCTACCTTCTCTGCCGAGTTGGCTGGAAGAGGCTACCCCGGGCGCAACCGAGACTATCGTAACCTGGCTGGGAGATAAATCACGCGACAGCTACCGTAAACCTGAATTAAGCCAGGCTGCCGGTAAGATCGAAAACACCGATTCTACCTCCGATGTAGACGAACCCACATCACTCAGTGATTCTGCAGGCGCTGGAGAGGCTATCATTCCGGATCGACCCCCTCTTCCCCCTGCTCCAGACCAAACCACCGATTCGGAACAGGTGGAACCTCCTGAATTCGACTCTTCCTATTTCCAGACAGTTGAATCTGATAATGTACTTGAATCGGAGAAAGATCTGCCAGACTGGCTGGATACGATTTCAGATGCCGCTTCAAACGAAGAGCTTCGTGAAGAAGAAGTCGATGTGCCTGATTGGATTCATTCCATGGCAGACCAGACGGGAGAACCAGCCCCAGTACCTCCAACAACAGAAGCTGAAAGCCCATCCTGGCTTTCAGAAGATGATGATGAAGGAGAAGTCATACCAGATCAGAACCTGCCAGAATGGTTAACACAGCCTACGGATGACCTGCCCGTTTCATCACAGATGGAGGCGGATTCTCCTGATTGGCTTTCCGAACAGGCGGAACCGCAGGAAGCACCACAACCTCCCAGAGAAGCCCCGCAGTGGATTTCAGACATATCTGAACCCACTGCTGAACCGGAGACAACTGCGGAGTATTTATCTGAACCATCAGACCTGGACTGGTTGGAAGAACTGGTGGACGACACACCGGATATCTCAACACCTGCTACACCCGCCGATTCCCCTGATTGGCTTGCCGGCGTTATCGAACAGGAACCTGCTGAAAAAGAAGACTTCTCTTCAATGGAAGCTGATGAAATCGATTGGCTGAGGGAGTATTCCGGTGAAAAGCCCACCGCAGAAACAAGCGAATCAACTGAACGCACTGCCGGCGATGACTGGTTTTCCGAAATTCTCCCGGATTCAGATGAAATAGCTGGTGAAGATTCTGACGAAGTGGACTGGCTTCAACAGGTTGTTCGTTCAGATGTGAGTGACGAAGACATAGCTGCAGCATCCGATACTCCCACTCTGGTATCTGAGACACAGTGGAAAGATGAAGGAAAATCGATCTATGAACGCCCCACAATCCCTTCCAATCGACCTGTTATTGAAATGGAAGATTTGTCTGACTACGAGACGGGTGTTGAAGAGGAAGATTTCGAACCGGATAGTGCTGTGTCTGAAAACGATGCAGATGCCCTGCTCGCTGAAATTATCGCCAGAAACACCCGCAGCACCGTCCCTGATACGCTGCGTGCGACACAGGATGAACTGGAAAACCTTGAATTCACTGCAGAGGAAGAAAAAGGAGCCCAACCGACAGAAACAGCTCCGTCAGTTCCGTTGAGTGTTGAGGAGATCGAAACTGCGGCAGTGATAGAGTCATCAGTTGCGGAAGTATCAGAAACCGAAGAGATTGAAGAAGGAGTGGCACCTGACTGGCTTACCGAGCTGGCTACTGAGGAAGGTTTCTCCGCAGCCCCTTCCACCTCGGACACAGCAGAAACCGTTGACGAACCGGTTTTTGAAGAAACGCCTGCAGAGACTTATGAAACCACCCCCCAACCGGTCGAATGGATCCCGGAAGAGGCACAGGGTGAAGGTAAAGAGGAACCGGACGCACTTGAAACTGAACGCACTGGTGAGTTTTTTACGGAGCTGATACCTGATTCTCTCGATCTCACCGATGAAGACCTGCAGGATCATGCACCATACATCACTGAGGAAGAATTAACAAGCGCTCTGGATTGGTTGGATGAAACAGCCCCCGCTCCCAGACCCGAAGCCACTCAACTGGCTGAAACAGAAAAGGAACCGGTATCAGCAGCGTCCGAGGATGTACCCGCAACCCAAATAGTGGAAGAAGAGATAGAAACCGAAGATTTCTTCGAAACGCTGGCCGCCGAGGAAGAAGTCCAAACACAAAGACCTTCTACGGAAGATGCTACTGAAGCTGTTGCAGCTGATAGCAGCTCTCTTTCAGAGGATGCCGCATCTATATCTGATCTGGCCGAGTATGCAGAATTACCATCTATGGAAATAGCTCAACCGGAGTTTGATCTGGAGATTGAGCCCACATACGAACTTGTTGAAGAAACAGCTGAGGCATTCGATAAAACCGAGGAAGAACCACCTGTATTGACGGATGAAGAGGAAACTGAACCAGAAGCTTCTCAAACCCCAACTGAATATAAAAGAACGGGTATCTTATCACAACGGGATCTTCCTGAAGACATCAGCAAAGGCCTCGAGTGGTTATCCGATCTCGCCGTTTCTCATGATAAGTCTATATCAGGCGTTCCAGTCTCTTCATCGGAACCCCCCTCACCCGAAGAGCTCAATAAAGCAGCACCTTCAGTACAAGAGGAACCTGCTGTTGAAATAATACCCGGCACCACTGAACTACCATCAGTCTCAGAGAATCTGGGTGATACTGGTGTTTCTGCTGCAGATGTGGAGACTGTTTCAGTCGACGAACAAAAGGTACCGGCAGTTGCTTCGGAAGAGGTTGGTGAAGAAACCCATCTACCATCGACTGATAAAATCGAAGATACCTTTGAAGAGAAAGAACTTCCTGCGATCGAACCGGAAGAGATAATTCCTGAAGAAAAGAAGATTTGGAAAGTAACACTCACAGCACAAAAGAGTAAGCCCGTTGAGGAAGAGGAAGAAGAGCTGGTCCAACCAGTACAACCGGAACCATCAGGCGAAGAAACAGAAATCGCAGTTCCGGCTGAAGATGACGAAGAGCCTGCATGGCTTCATCCTTCCGAAGAAGTAATGGAACCGCCACCAGCTGATCAGGATGAAGATATTCCTGAGTGGCTCCAATCAGAGGAACCCTCCGAGCCACCTTCAGCCCCTGCTGAACAACCGGAAGTATCAGCCGCTGAAAAAGTAAAACAAGCCGGTAGAACCGCCCGGGAGCAACCTGCCCCGGAAAAGCCCAAAAAGAAAAGCGTTGCTGAAGCCGGTCAAGAGCTGATCGAGAAAGCCCGCCAATCACTGGCAGCAGATGACCTCGATGGCGCAATCGAACAGTACCGCATTCTGATTAAACGAAGGAAGAACCTTCAGGAAAGTATCGATGATCTGAGATCTGCCATAGTGGACTATCCTGACTCTGCACTCCTATGGCAGACCCTGGGCGATGCCTATATGCAGAACAATCAGCCCACAACAGCTATAGAAGCCTATCAGCATGGGATGGACGTCGTCTGAGTACATGAACAGGGACCACAGATTTATTACATACGCTGTGATCCCTGATTCTATTATGGAGGTATTAAGTGGAAAAAACGTTTGTGATCGTAAAACCAGATGGTGTTCAACGCGGCCTGATTGGTGAGATCATCGCCAGGCTTGAACGCAGAGGTCTTCGCCTGACAGCAGCAAAGTTCCTTCAGGTCAGCCAGGAATTGGCAGAAAAACACTACGCTGTCCATCAGGGTAAACCATTCTACGGAAGCCTGATTCAATACATTACTTCAGCTCCGGTAATGGCAATGGTCTGGGAAGGTGTAGATGCTATCGCAGCTGTTCGACAGACTATGGGAGCGACCAAACCCACTGAAGCAGCACCGGGGACAGTCCGCCATGATTTTGGCCTGATGATCGGCCGTAATCTTACACATGCTTCCGATGGTCCGGAAACTGCAGCTTCTGAAATATTGCTGTGGTTTTCAGAGGATGAACTTGTGACCTGGCAGCGAGAATCAGACCGCTGGGTTTTTGAGGACTGAATATCCATTCAATCGATCAAATACGGAATCCTAAAGAGGCTGCCGGAAAAATACGGCAGCCTCTTTGTTTCCTTACGAAAAAACCGTTTTGCCGGATTATAAAAGTGAAACTGGCCACCTTCAGTTATAGTATGAGTCCTGGGAAAGATCAAAAGTTCTGTGCTTATCTTTTGTTCGCCAATGCTTCTGGAGAACTATCCAGGTTCATCGAATATGGAGAAGAACCGTTCCCTCCTGCCATAATTCTTCCAATCGATAGTAATCCCGCTGCTCTGCTGAAAAAAGATGGACAACAACTTCGCCGAAATCAATCAGCATCCAACCGTCATCCGGCTTCCCTTCGACTCCCCACGCATTCAGTGAATACGCCGTTTTTACTTCCTTCTGGATATCATTGGCCAATGCTTTCATTGTCCGCTCGCTGATCGCGCTGCAGATAACAAAGTAATCTGTGAAAGAACAATGCTCAGTGATGTCTATTAAAATAATATTCTCCCCCTTTTTTTCCTCCAGAGTATTCACAATTTTATGCCCAAGTGATAATCCTGATTCCGCCATTGAACTCCTTCTTGTTCTGCTTTCTTTTATATACTCATTCTTATAGTGACTTTCTATTGTAGGTTAAAAGCCGCCTAACGTATAGTTGAATTTTTTCCATCCAGCACGGAAAAATGAAGGGGTGTATAAACCGATCCGGAAGGTTTTAATTCGCTTTGCATAAAGACTATCCTGGATATTGATTCTTCTGTCTTGAAAGATTGGAACCGATCAAGCATAGCCGTTATTTTTTCTGTGCCCAACGGATTCTTAATTCTTGCCAGTGTCAGATGAGGATGGTAGGGTTTATTCTCAGCTGGATATCCTGCTTTCTCCAGTGCTTTTTCAACATATGTGTGCAGTTGGTAAAGGCTACCACTTTCCTTCAAACCCAGGCCAACCCAGAGGACCCTGGCGTTTCGCGGATTCGGAAAACAACCCAATCCCTGAAGAGCAAATTGGAACGGTTCGATTTTTACACTGATTTCATCCAGTGCGCTGACAATATCCACAATCCTTCCGGGCTGAATATCTCCTAAAAATTTAATCGTAAGATGGATTTTTTCAGGATCGACCCAGCGAATACTCCGACTCGTTTCCATTTCTTGCAGAGTTCCGATAATATTCAATAGTTTGTTTCTGGTATCCTGTGAAATTTCTAGAGCGATAAAAGTGCGGAGCATCTATTCCTTCTTTCTCAGTCCCATAAAGCAGATGGTTTCCTCCCGGACGGCTGTTGAAAAAGATCTGATCTGAATTTTAATTTAGTATCCACCACCGGGTATAATCAACGTTATCTGCTGAATGGTCAACATATTGGTAGAATAATACTATGAGTTTACACATCTCACGCCGCAATTTTGTAAAACTTTCTGCGCTGGGTGCAGGAGCAGTCTCGCTCCCTGGCCCCCTTTCCTCTCAGCCAGGCTTCGAACCTGTGCTCGGTCGGGTTACTACAACCTGGATAGGCCTGTATACGGAGCCCAGCTTTTCTTCAACACGTAGAATCCAACTCTTAAGAGACGAATTAATCACAATTCTTTCAACTACACAAGCCGAGAGCCCGAGCCATAATACAACCTGGTACAGGATTGCTGAAGGGTATGTACACTCCGGGCATGTGCAGCTCGTCCGCTGGAATCCCCAGAAACCGCTCACCCTTCTGCCAGAAGAGGGAACTTTGTTCGAGGTAAGTGTTCCCTATACCCGCAGCTACGAAAAACCTGATCCCCAGTCGCGGCCCCTCTACCGACACTACTATGAAGCAGCGGCGTGGATCACCGATGTGATTGATGACAGCGAGGGACGTCTTTGGTACAAATTGAATGATGAGCTTCTGCACACTGACTACTATGCCCGTGCTGAGCACTTCCGCTGGATTCATCCAGAAGAGGTCAGCCCCTTATCTCCAGATATCCCCTCACATGAGAAACAGCTTATAGTCTATCTGGGCGAACAGACTGTGCGCGCTTTTGAGAACGGCCAGCAGGTTTTTGAAGCTTCAATTTCCAGCGGAATCCCCGACTCAGAACCCCGGGGAAACGGTATCCCGACAATTACACCTACAGGCCGTTTCTATATTGACAAGAAGATGCCGGTGCGGCATATGGGTGATGGGCACCTAACCGCAGACCTTGAAGCCTACGAACTTCCCGGTATCCCCTGGGTATCCTTCTTCCACGAAACCGGTGTTGCCTTCCACGGTACCTACTGGCATGCGGATTTTGGGCGTCCAAAGAGCCATGGTTGTGTGAATATGCGCAACGAAGATGCCCGTTGGGTATACCGCTGGTCCACCCCTCACGTAGCTTATACCGATCGCATCGAGCTCGGGTATGGCACTTCAGTCGTCGTAAAATAGGTGTAGGATCAATGGTATGGAATGGAATCCCCAACTTCATTCAATCTTCAAACGATCTTCCCCGATCAGTCTCTTGAGACACCATCCAACAGATCCGGCAGCTTTCCGGTTTCCGCATAGCGAGAAGCACCCCGATTGATAGCTACTTTGCTCTCTACTTCAGAATAGTTATCTGCCAGAACAAGAATTTCTGTTTCAGAAGACAACCGGCGCAGCTGTCTCAGCAGCCAGTAATCCCCTTCTCCGGCTAAATTGGCGTTTACCAGGATCAGCCCGGGAGAGAACCGCTCCGCAAGAACAAGTGCTTCTTCAGGAGCTTCTGCCTCTGAAACGCGATAGCCATGATCCCGAATAATCATAATCAGAGAAGAGCGGAGGTTCTCTTCAGGTTCCACCACCAGCACCCGTGCGTTTGGTTTTAATCTTAGCTGCAAGAAGTCGTTTACAATTGATAGTAATTTCCCCGTTCCTACTGGACGGGAGAGAAAATCTGCGGCACCGATGCGGGTCTCATGTTCCGAATCTTCCATGGTTGTCAGAAATAAAATAGGGATCCGCCTTGTAGCTGGGTCTGCTTTCAACAGCATAGCGAGATCAAAGACCGGTGGATCACGCAGTTCAATATCCAGGAGAATAAGTTCTACGCTTTCAGTGTGTGCTGCCCGCAACAATTCAGCACTATCTCCCATAGCTAACACCCTGTATCCACCTGTGACAAGGTCATTCGCCAGAGCGACTCTCAATTCAGGGTTTTCTGTCAGAAGGATCAGCGTTTTTCCTCCCGCCTGCCCCCCAGGAATATGGGACTCAACCGCGCGGTATAGAACTGATAAATCAGTATTCTTGTGGTGTGCTGCGTGTAAGGTAAGCAGCAGATAATATCGCGATCCAATATCCTGCTGATATTCCACCCACATCGTCCCCCCGGAGGTTTCCAAAGTCTTTTTACAGGCAGCGATCGAAAGTAGTTGTTCGCTACTGCGTGTCCTGACCACTGTCGCATCAAGGAACATATCGTTGGCCACCTGCAGAATTGGAGCTTCGGTATCCATAATAGTGAGCAGCACCCATGGACCGGTGTCACCAGGCTCCAAATGGCTTTCTGGTGGAATCCTTTTCATGGCTTGAAGCATATCCTGGGTAATTAGACTGGCCCGCACTGTGATTTCAGGATGGATCGTGTAATGAAGCACATGTGTGATTAAACTGGTCAGAACGCCGGTAAGATCCTCCCGGAGAATCCCCACTGCGGGGAGATGCGCAGGATATTCAGCAATCACACCAACTGGAATATCCACAGCCAGATCCCTGGATGTACGAATAGAATCCTCAATAATCCTCTGTAGATCTAACCCGGCAGGTTCCTGCTTCAAAATGACTCTCCCTTCATCAGAAAGACCTGTGCCTTATAATGTAGCATATAATGTAGCCTATCCTGTGCCCAAAAAACCTTTCCATCAGCTTACAGATTGGACAACGCAAGAATAGCGTATTAGAATTCAGGCAATGGAAGCGTTTATTACTGCAGCAAAAATCGGCAAATACGCCACCTCCGAAAGCGGCGATACGCTTGAAATTGTAGAACGCCCCGGTGGGGGTATATCTGTTGTACTTGCAGATGGCCAGCGCTCCGGAAGATCAGCAAAAGCCATTTCAAACATCGTTGTACGGAAAACCCTCAGTCTTCTGGCTGAAGGCGTACGCGATGGTGCTGCAGCCCGTGCAGCTTCGGACTATTTATATACCTATCGCGCCGGGCAGGTTCTCTCTACGCTGAATATCCTTTCCATAGACCTCCAATCACAGAGTCTGGTAATAACACGCAATAATCCGGAACCGGTTCTCCTGATCCGGGATGGCTCGATCCACCTGCTCAATGATGATTCCAGAGCTATCGGTACGGTTCGGGAAATTCGCCCGTCAATCATTGAAGTTCCGCTTGAGCCCTGGTTAATCGCTATCGCTTTCACCGATGGACTTGCCTATGCTGGAGACTGTAAGGGAAAACGCATGGATGTTCCTGGTTTCATCGAGAGTAAACTCAATGAAGATCCAATCACTCCTGCAATGTGGGCGGAAGATCTGCTTTCCTGTGCGCTAAATCTGGAAGATGACCGACCCTGTGATGACATCAGTGTAGTTGTTGTAGCTATTATTCCCAATAGACAGGATGACATCCGCCGCGTACAGGCCAGAATGCCGATCTAAAACTGCAATCAGCGGAAGGATCGAAGTTTTGAAACCTGACAATGAACCACCTGTCCTGATCATCACTGGACCATGTGGATCTGGCAAGACAACCCTGGTCAAAGACCTGGCGCAACACCAAATTAAAGCACGCCAGGTTGCCCAGGAACATTCCTTTGTACCAGATATGTGGCAGAAACTGGCACATCCTGATATTCTAATTTTCCTTGATGCCTCCTTTGAAACCTGCAAGAAGCGCAAACAATTCGATTGGACAGTAGAAGACTACAAGGAACAAAAACGTCGTCTCAGGCATGCCAGGCAGCACAGCAATCTTTATATCCAAACAGACGGAAAAAGCCCTCTGGAAGTCCTGGAAACGGTTCTGGAGGCTCTCAGGATTGGACACACCTGAGCAAGCAGAGTATAATTTGGCTCGTTGCGCCAGCCCTCCTGCTTTCCAGGATATGGAGAGGCTGTTTTTTTACTTTGAACAGGAGGATTTCTTCCCAATGAAATATCGCTATGTTCGTTTGCTGATCCCAATACTGATACTGTTCGGTCTGGCAATCTGGACGGTACTGCCGGATCATCCAGGAATCCATCTGGGACCTATTCAAAAAGATATCGAACTTGTACGTGGGCTCGACCTTCAGGGCGGATTACGCGTCCTGCTGGAAGCGAATTTGCCTGAATCAGTCCAAGTCGAAACTGACCGTCTGCAATCTGCGCGCGACATTGTTGAAAACCGTGTAAATGCGCTCGGTTTGTATGAACCTCTGGTACAGGTGGCCGGTGATCGACGGATTCTCGTCGAACTCCCGGGTATCTCCGACACTGAGAGCGCCATCTTGGCTATTCAGGAAACCGCACTGCTTGAGTTTGTTGAAATCCCAATGGCGGATTACAATCTGGTCACCACCGGTATGGAGATCCAGACAGATTTCGGTCTGGAGACTGAAGAAGCAGCAGAGGCCATTGATACCTCTGCCAGCGAAACCAATCTCTACCATACTGTGATGACCGGGGCTGATCTCGCCCAGGCGATTGTTTCCCAGGATATGACTGGAAAGTATATTGTAGCCATCGAATTTACCGATGAAGGTGGTGTATTTTTTGCAGACTACACAACCAGCCATATAGGTGAGTTGCTCGGGATTGTCCTCGATAAAAAACTGGTTTCCGCACCCCGAATCTCCGAACCAATCACAGATGGATCAGCCTCCATCTCCGGAAACTTCACCTATGAATCAGCCAATTCGCTGGCTGTCCAGCTGCGTTTTGGTTCACTGCCTATCCCGTTGAAAGTAGTGGAAAGTAAGATAGTCGGCCCGACTCTGGGAGAAGATTCCCTGCAAAAATCACTCACCGCCGGTGTGATCGGTCTGACTGTGGTGATGCTGTTTATGGCGCTCTACTACCGCCTCCCTGGTATCGTTGCCGATCTGGCATTGCTGGGATACACCGCAATTACCTTCGCTCTCTATAAGACCATCCCTGTAACACTGACGCTTCCTGGTATTGCAGGATTTGTGCTGTCGATCGGTGTTGCAGTAGACGCTAACGTGCTGATTTTTGAGCGAATGAAAGAGGAGTTGCGCAACGGAAAATCCCTGTTCCAGGCTATCGACATGGGGTGGTCCCGGGCGTGGCCTTCCATTCGGGATTCAAATATTTCAACCCTGATCACATGTCTGATCCTGTACTGGTTCGGGAGCACGTTCGGTGCCAGCATTGTGAAGGGATTCTCCCTCACCCTTGCCCTTGGTATTATTGTGAGTTTATTCACTGCGATCACAGTTACCAGGACTTTCCTGCATGTAACTCTGGACCGTATCAAGTTATCAAAACACTCCAACTGGTTTGGGGTATAGGAGTACATGAAGATGATCAATATTGTCAATAAACGATACTGGTTCTTTGGTTTTTCCTTTCTGATCATCATCCCCGGTTTGATTGCACTTATTATCTGGGGATTACCGCTCGCCATTGACTTTACCGGAGGGAGCCATCTTGAAGTGCAGTTTTCTGAAGGGCAGCGCCCATCACCGGCTGAAGTTGTGGCACTTTACGAAGAATTCGAAATCGATGACCCACAGATTCAGTCAGCAGGAACTGATGAAATTTCCGCCCGCAGCAAACCGATCAACGAAACAACAAAGAACATGTTGGTTGCTGAGATGGCCAACCGGTTCAACAGCGAGGTCACAGTTCTCCGCTTTGAACTGGTAGGACCTTCCGTAGGGGCTGAGGTCGCACAGAGAGCCGCCTATGCTGTCGGATTGGCAACGCTCGGTATTCTTGTGTATATATCATTTGCATTTCGTGGCGTTCGGCACGCTTTTCGCTACGGAATAGCAGCAATTATCGCAATGCTGCATGACGTGCTTGTTGTTGTAGGAATCGAAGCAATCCTCGGCCACTTTCTTGGATGGGAAGTCGATTCACTGTTCCTGACCGCATTGCTGACAGTCATAGGATTTTCCGTACACGACTCCATCGTGGTTTTTGATCGAATTCGCGAGAACAATCGAATCCTGCGGCATCTGGATTATGAAACACTGGTAAATCACTCCATCGTGCAGACACTGGATCGGTCTATCAATACCCAGCTTACAGTCTTGCTTGCACTGCTCGCTGTGCTTCTTTTCGGAGGCATTACCACACGCCATTTTGTAACCATTCTTCTGATTGGTGTGTTCAGCGGTACCTATTCCTCCATTTTTAATGCTGCGCAGATATTGGTTGTATGGGAGTATAAGGAATGGAAGACGTGGTTCAGGAAACGGAGCAGTCAGTCTGCATAGTCAGACATATACCCGGAATAAAAAAATGGGGGGTATCTTGATAGAGCGTGTCCGGGGATTGCCCCTTCATAGAGAAGCCGGGTCTCACAGTAATCAAAAGAGGCTGTGTCGGAAATTGCACAACAGCCTCTTTTTTGTTTCCATACTGATTTATTCAATCACCTCGACACGCAGTTCTGATTTTGCTGTAGGCTGGTTTGCAGCGCTTCCATCTTGCCGATCTGCTGTGCCATCGAACGAATAACCTGAAATTCCTGTGTGGTCATTTTTTGATTGAACAACCATGTCAGCGCTTTTTTCAAATAATCCAACGGGCCCACCATCAGTTGGGCAATTTCCCTGCCAGAGTTATGCTCCTCTTCCAATGCCAGCAATGTGCACACTTTGCCGGTTCCAATCGTAAACGTGTCAGAGCGGATACGAACGGTTCCTCCCGGTAATTGCAGAAGTTTCCCGGCGGTATCCTGGCAACCGTTACTTGCCTGAAATTCCTCCAGTGCCTGCTCCTGATCGTCCCACCACTTCTCAGTCCACTTCTCAGCAATTGCATTGCACAAAATCATATCTCCTTCAGGATTTAGCACAACGATCCCGTCGGGATAGCGATCCACAATGTCATATAGTTGTGCTCGGTTGAGTAGATTTATCTGATCTGATTCCGGATCCAATCCATTAACTCCAGCAAACTCCCCATCCTGAGCTTGCGTTCCCTCTTCAAATATCATCCGCCGGTATTCAAGCGCTCTCTTTACCATAAAATCAAATACGCTCAGATGATCGAAAGGTTTTGTCAGATAGAAGTATGCGCCTTTCTCCAGCGCTTCCAGCGCCTTTTCGATCGTAGCCCCTCCCGTGATGATCAATACTACAGCCTTCTGATCCTTTTCCAGAGCCCTCTCCAAAACATCCAATCCTGTAACACCTGGCATATAGATATCTGTAATAATGAGGTCATAGTAGGAACTACTAATCATTTCCAGAGCATAACTGCCATTCTCGGCCCGATCAGCAGAATAACCGAGACGTCGTATCCTGCGCAGCATGAGATCCAGCAAAACTTCATCATCATCCGCAACAAGTATTCTTGGCTCCATCACAAGGTCCTCTCTTCATTCAAAAACAAAATATTTTCCCCGCTTCCAATATTGGGCTGAATGGATTTGGAGAAAGCCAAAACAATGTATACGGGAAAATACGTACCAGCACATCCAATCCGGCTTGTTATACAGGAAGAAAGGTTTGTCTTTCCCGCTGATTTTCACTATTCTAAACACGGATTGCAGAGTACGATGCTGCTGTAATCATTCTGAAAAAATAGTTGTTTTCAGTCAGGAAACAGGGAAGGTAAGGGCAATATGTGCATGGTTTTCATCAGCATACTGCCAGTACTGGCCACCCAGCCTGTCTACCACAATCTGTGTAAGAGTTTCATTGCAGATGCTGTAATCCACAGAACGTGAACCATTCTTCGCCTTTGGTGAAGCATCAACAAGATCGAGCCAGACCCAACCCGCTGCCTCTTCAGCAGTCACAATCGTTGCCTTCTCCTGAGCTTCCTCCTCACCATTTTGCATATGAAAAGCTCTGACAGCCTGCCATATCAGATTTGGTGCTGCCTTTATTGGTGAGATCCTTTCGGGGATATGCCAGTGAACAGTACCGTCGCTGGAATACTCCGTTTTTCCTAATAAATCCTTCAGGTCCACAAAAGGCCCTGCAGCGAGAACCCCGGCCGGTTGATGTTCCGGAGAACAACGGTAAAGTTTAATCGCAGATTTCACTTTATGGGTTGACTGATCCAGCTTCTTCAGATATGCAGCGGCAGTTCCCAGTTGTTTTCTTGCTTCCGGGGTTTGCATCCCGGTAAACCTTGAGAAACCGGAAAGAGATTTCACAAGACCGGCCTGGACCCCGATCATCTCATCGAGTTCAGCAAGCAGATTCTCGGAATATTTTTTACTTACAGGCTCATAATCACGGGTGCGGATGGTCATCACCCAGCCATCCGGGTCACCAGAAGCCGTATGGAGAGTACTCAGATCGATATGAATTACACCATACCCGGGGAGAAAAGCTGTTACTCTTGCTGTTTCCTGCTTGAAGGTTTCCTTCCATCCCCTGACAATCGCCGCGATATCATCAGGCAGGATATCCATAATTTTCAAACCGGCTTTTCGTTCTGTTAGATAGATCTCCGCTTTCTTGTTTGCAAGCTCCAGATTTTCATCGGAATCCACAGCCAGCACTGCTTCACGTGTAGCAGCAAGGATGGAATGGATACGATCTGCTTCCTCGGCCCGCCGATGGTTAAGCACTTCCCGCTCACTGCGCAGGTCGCGGTAGCGAAGCGCACGATCAACCGCAATAGAAAGTTCCGCCATCATGCCGAGTGGTTTTGTAAGAAAATCAAAAGCACCATCTTCCCTGAGTGCGGAAATTGCTGCCTCCACTGAACCACTGGCCGTTATGACAATGACTTCCAGATCAGAATCAAATTTTTTCGCGAACCGCAGTAATTCAAGGCCGCTGATCCCGGGCATCATCATATCTGTAACGAGGATGGCATAAGGCCCGTGAGATCGCAGGAGCTGGATTGCATAATGCCCATCCTGCGCTCCCTCAACCTTAAACCCCTTTTTTTGTAGATGTGAGACCATTAACTCACGGAATGACTCATCATCATCAACTACCAGAATTTTCTTCCCTACCATTTTTCCCCTCCTGTACGCCATTTGGCATCGTGATTACAAACCGGGTTCCCTGCCCCGGCTCACTCTCCACATCGATACTGCCTCCATGCTTCGTAATAATCCCATAACTGACAGAAAGGCCAAGGCCAGTGCCTTCACCCTCCTTTTTAGTTGTAAAGAAAGGATCGAATATTCGTCTCAAATATTCAGCCGGGATTCCGACTCCGTTATCCTGTACGATGATCCGGGTGTGCAAACCTTCAGGCTTCACAGAGAGCAAGAGTTTGCCCCCATCAGGCATTGCCTGGATCGCATTCTGAATGAGATTAATCAATACCTGTTCGATCTGCTGAGCATCATATTCGAGCAGAACCTGCTGTTCTGGTAAATCCGCCTGAACCTGCACCCGCCCTTTCCTGGTGAGGTAATCTGTCATCCGCAGCGCGGTTTTTACTGTATCCACAATATTCTGCCGTTGCATGGTCGGAGTTGATTGCCTTGCGAATGTAAGCAGGTCAGACACGATCCGGGTAGCCCGTGATGCGCTGTCCCGGATAGTTTTCAGGGTTTTCTGGCCTGATTCGTTAAATGTATGATCTTCTTCCATTTCCTCTGCCAGGCCCTTGATCACAGCCAGCGGATTCTTTACATCATGAACAATACCTGCTGTCAACTGCCCCACTGCAGCTAATTTTTCCGACTGAATTAACTGCTGCTGTGTTGACTGTAAACGCTCATTGATCCGATTTAATTCTTCGTTCCGCTCAACGGTCTCAGCATACAGCTTTGCTGCCTGAGCTGTACGCCTACGGAGACGGAATGTCATCAGATCGACGACGGCTGCAAGCTGCCCCACTTCGTCTTTCCTCTGCAAACCGGATCGTTGTTCAAGATCCCCTTCAGCAATCGAGCGTGCAACAGATTGAAGATGGAGAATCGGCGCAGCAATACTGCGCGACAGAAAGAACCCGATGAGTATCACACCTATAGTGGCAGCCGAAAAGATAATGCTGAAGATATTCCTGCTGGTGATTTCCGTATCGATCAGGTATTCACTGCAAAGCGCGATACCCTTATATCCCACCAACTCTTCACGAACCATAAGGGGGGTATAGGCAGCCAGATACTGGCGTTGGTTTATTTCCAGAGCAGTTATCGGGTTGTCTTCTATTTCAATCATTTGTTCCTGAGTAAGCTGCAGGCTCTCATTACCCTCCTCTACCTCAGTAAAGGATGTTGTCAGGAGTTTTCCCTCAGCATCAAGAAAAATCAGATCAGCCAGAATCTGCTGTTTCAGTTCGCTTACCAGAGAAAAGCCGCGCGTCCCAACCAGAAGGACACCAACAAGCTTCCCCGTCTCATCTTTTACTGGTGCACTGGAGAAGAGGTATGTACCTGCACGTGTGTCGATAAATCCACTGAACTTATCTCCTAATTCATCCTGTTCACGCTGCAGAACTGCCTGGACAATCCTGACGCTGGAAAAATCTTCCCCGGTATATAGAATAGTTTGCCCACTGTTAGGGTCCTGTGCCATTGTCAGCAGAGACATTCCATCCAAATCCAGCACACTCACTGCCTCCATGGCGTTATTCAAGACCAGCGGCCATAGAAGGTTTTGCAGCGCCACCTCATCCTGATTGAGAATCGCATCAGATACACCGCTGGTGTAGGCCATCAATCGCAGGTCAGCGAGATGGGTACGTTCTGTTCGCAAGACACCATCAGCCGCCACCCTGCTGGCTTCATAAAGCTGGTTCATAAAACGTTCCCGGGCGGAAGAACTTACCAACCGGGTAACGACATAGGTCCCGGTCATTGCCGTAAATAATGTCAGAATCACATACGGAAGGATCAGCTTGATCTTCAGGCTGTGCAGTTGTTTGAAAAAGCCGGATACCAAACGGCGGAGACACTTCCCGGGTTTTTCGGAAGATTGCCTCCCTGAGCGCGAATTGAGCCCATTCTGTGTTGTGGAAGAATGGACATTGTACCTCTGTCGATCAATTGGATGTAAATTTACGTTTTTACCTGGCTCCTGTCTTGCGACCATGAGCCCCTCCCCCGTTCAGAGAACTGCGTTATACATTACGCCTGCGCAGAAACTCCCCTGATATCTACAGCTATTACACTGTTATCCCGCCTGATGGCTTTCGCCTGGTACAATACATCATCGGCAGCCTTCAACAATGCTTCAATCGATAACATCGACTGGTCCCATACTGCTGCACCACCACTGATTCGTACAGGTCCGATATCTGAAAAAGGTTCACCCAACACATCGATGATTCTTTGAGCCGCATCAACCGCTGTTTTCAAATCAGCTTCGGGCATGATCACAATAAATTCATCCCCTCCAAATCTTGCAGCATAATCCACACTGCGAATAGCAGCTCTGATCGTTTTCGCTACATGAATGAGAACCTGATCACCCATTATATGCCCGAAACTATCATTGATTTCTTTAAAGTGATCCAGATCGAGCATTAATACAGCCAGCTTCCGGCCATAACGAAATGCCCGCTCAATTTCTTTCTTCAGTAATCTCCGCATCTCAAAACGATTCAACAAACCGGTCAGCGGATCCAGTTTTGCCAGGCGCTGATTTTCATCGAAAAGGCGCTTGTTTTCAAGTATAAGAATTCGCCTTTCCAGCGCGCGCAGCACCGCAATATCAAACGCAGCAGCAGGTTCCAATGGTTTGGTCAGGTACTCAAATACTCCGGCTCTCAGTGAATCAATGGCATTTTCAAGTGTAGCAGAGCCTGTTAAAACAATTGCATGGATATCAGGATCCTTCTCTCTCGCTGCATCAAGGATATCCAAACCGGTCCCATCCGGCATGTACATATCTACTGCCAGCAGGTCAAAGGATTTCTTGCGAAGCAATGCCTTTGCCTCGCGCACATTGACCGCAAAGTTAGTCCTGCAGCCTATCTTCTCTGCCCGACGAACCAGCATCTGACCAAATTCAACAGAATCATCAGCTATCAAGAGAGTGCCCGTTACGGATTCTACAGATGAGCCTTCACTTCGCATACTCACGACCTCCCCACTTCCCCTGCACATTATGTTTCATACCATCAATCAGCCACGAAAATTCTGAGGGGCACCCCTGACTAATAAACATAATACAAGAAAACACTTTACACTGACCTTACAGGTGCAAAACGGCATCTCTGGCCTGCATGTAAAAAACAGGGCCGAGCACTGCTCGACCCTGTTTTATACCTCGTAATAAACGATCAGTCGCCTGGACCACCAATGGTAGCCGTTGGAGCTGGTGTGTTGGTTGGAACCGGTGAGGGTGTGTTGGTCGTAACCGCAGTTGGCGGAGGAGCTGGTGTATTAGTCGGCACAATCTCCAGGTGGTATGACCCGCCCACATTGCAGGAACCCCAGCCAGGGAATTCAATATTCAGGCTGGCTGAAAAATTTCCCTCAATGGAAGACGGCATGTTATTAAAATCAGCTTCCCAATGGTTATTGGTTCCGGCTCCAACAGAGACCCATGTACCCGAGGATGAAACCGGTGAGCCGGTCGAATCTGTGTTGTAATACGCACTCCCGCTGTAGCTGAAATAGTTGAACGTCATTGGCGGTGCGTAACCTGAGGCAGGCCAGAACATTGTCGTTGATGTGATGTAGCCTGTTTGTGTATTCAGGTTCCTTATATTGAATTCAAAATCATCGCCACTGAATGTAACACTGTTCACCGTCAGGTCATCACAGTCAGGCGTTGGTGTCCTGGTTGGTGTGAGGGTCTGAGTCGGTGTCCGTGTAATTGTTGCCGTACGGGTAATTGTAGGCGTTCTGGTGATCGTAGGTGTACGGGTAATCGTCGCTGTTCGTGTAACGGTAACCGTGCGAGTCGGTGTTATTGACGGCTCCGGAGACAGCTCGATATCAGCATCAACTGAACATGTGCCCCAGTCAGGATACTCATAGGTCAGAAAGACATGATAGTAGCCGAACATATCTGTTATATCGTTGAAGTCCGCCAGCCAGGTTCGGGTTCTGTTGGGATCTGCATAGCTGTACGATGAATTCAGGTTCGCAGGTGAACTGCTGTAATTGCCTTCGTCATAGGTGTCGTAGCGCCAGCGGGCGTAGTTCAGAAATGGGTCGGATGGCTTATTATCCGGCCAGATCAGACTGCTGGCAACAAGATAAGCTTCCATCGGATTACCATTGGTAACATTCACATTAAAATTATCATAATCTGCAATCCATGGATTAGAGATGGTAAGCAGGCTGCAGTTCGGGGTTGGAGTAGTTGTTGGTGTTGGTGCAACCCTCGTAGCAGAAACCTCAACCGGGCAGATTTCATCGAACATCAGCGATAAGGTGAAGGTTCCATCCAGACCCTGGCCGCTGGGTACACCGCTGAAATCACCCCGCCACCACCAGTTTGCGTCGGAAGGAAAGGAAAGTGGTGGAGAAGGATTAGCAACTGTGGGAGAATCGTAGTCATTCCCATCATAATAGGTAGCCCAGTTCCACTGCCAATAATCAACATATTGATTAGGATCATAAGAATCGGTCCAGACCATAGAGGAACCAGTCAGATAGGCATCACGAGGATTCTCATTAATCACCCGGACATAGAAATCGTCATAGCCCCAGTTCCCAAGATCAATCCCGGTGTTATAAATCAGACTGCAGTCCAATGTTACAGTCGGAGTCGGTGTTTGCGTGGGTGTTGCTGTTTCGGTAGGAGTTGCAGTATTTGTTGCTGTATTGGTAGCTGTAGGTGCAGGCGGAGCTGTAGGGCCAATGGTTGGGACACCAGGTGGAAGAGATACCACCCTCGCAGTTCGGAATTGTTCGATAACCGCTTCACGTCGTGAATGCAGGTGAATGGTAGGAACCCAGTTTGAGAAAAACGGCACGATCACCGGATGATTAAAGTCCACCACCACATTGATCCGATCACCGGGTTCTCCAGCTGTATCTGACGGAAGGCAGTCAAAACTGTCCAGTTCGATAGCAGGATTCGGTAAGGTTAATTCTGCTGGTGTACAAACAGATGTTTTGAAGTATCCGGGTTGGTCCCAGCCAACTGAAAGGCTGCGCAGAATCGATACTGAACCATTCCAGGCGGATTCCTGAATAGAAGCAACGCGCGCCTGATCAATCTCCGAATCGGTGACACAATCTGCGCCAAAGAGCGCGATACACTGATCGTTATCGTACTCACCTGTTACAGCATATCGAACCCCTGTGCGTGCGCCATTCTCAACTGCAAGCCAGGCATGAAAGAGGCGCGCAACTTCAATAAACGTAAAGATCGTTGTTAATAATACCGGTAATACTATCGCGAATTCTACCAGCGTTTGCCCCCTGCTTCGCGCCCGGCGTCTTTGGAATAGGTTCATATGGGTACCCTCCACCGACGTAGGCTGCAGGCCTACTGTTCCAATTTGAGTCTATATCTTATCTATTCCGCTTACCTTACAATCACCTTACAAAGGAGTTTAATCCAATAGTACTATAGTACCCCGATCGAAATTTCCCGTATACCCCAGCAATATTGTACAGGAATTCTGCGTAATGTGCACCCCCATCTACCCCTATACCCGGGGACTATATATGGCTTCTTAATCCGTATCAAGCCTGTAGCCGAACCCGCGAACGGCGACCAGCAAAGTTGGAGAAGCAGGATCACGCTCAAGTTTCTGACGTAATAGCCATATATAGCGACGCAGCGCAGTCTGTCGCGAGGAAGAATATTCCCCCCAAACTTTTTCATGCAGTTCTTCCTGGGATATTGTCTCACCAGAACGCTGCGCAAGCGCAAGCAGCAGCCGGAATTCTGTGGGCGTCAGGTCAACAGACTTCCCTTCAAAATCGACTTCCTTCTTTTTCAGATTGATTTTCAACGGCCCTGCAGTTATCTCCTCCTCTTTCCTGGCAGGCCTGGCACGATGAAGCACCGCCTGTGACCGGGCTGCCAATTCCGCCATGCTGAACGGTTTCGTTACATAGTCATCCACTCCCAGGCGAAATCCCCGCAGTTTTTCTGCTTCACCTGACTTTGCACTCAGAAGGATAATCGGAGTTTCCGCCAGCTCACGGATCCGGGCACACACTTCCCAACCATCCATGCCCGGCATCATCAGATCCAGGACAACAAGATCGGGCTGCTGCTCATAAAAAGTCTTCAGCGCTGACCGGCCCCGGTCGGCACTGAACACCTCATATCCCTCTTCCCGGAAGAACTTCTCCAGAAATAACAGGAGGGTCTTGTCATCATCAACTATGAGAATTTTTAATTTCTCTGTGCTTGCCATAATCCAAATCTCCCCTCACAGCAGAGCTGCCTGGTATAATGATATTCCATTTCCATCACTACCCCGCTGCAAAACCAGGTCTCTAATGTGAACGCTTGCTCATATTCTCCGTGGGCAGCCAGCAACAAACACATACACCCTTCGTCTCTCCGTTTTCAATAATGATCCGGCCATCCATTGCCTCCAGAAATCGTTTCGCAATTGACAGCCCGAGACCATATCCGTACGTTTCCCGGTTATCGCTGCTGTCCAGCCTGTGGAACAACTCAAATACACGCTCTCGTTCCCCGGCTGGTATCCCGGGGCCGCTGTCACAGAGATGCAGCTGGATCCCTCCACTTTCTAGCGCTGCACGGAAAATAACCGGCCCTTCTGGCGCGTACTTAACAACATTATCAAATAGATGATACAGAACACTGTACAATGCACGGCTTTCTGCAAGGACCGGGGGCAGCGTATCAGGTATGGAAAGCGTAAGACGTGAATCGAGATTGGTTTTTTGAAACTGGTCCAGGACAGAATGTACTACCACATGGATATCTACCAGTGCAGACTCAAAATGAACCCTCCCCGCATCGAGGGCTGAAATATCCAGGATAGTTTCAATAAAAATCTCCAGGCGCCTTGTTTCCTGCTGAACCAGTGCAAGTGTTTCAGAAGGCTCAACACCACTGGATCTGAATTCTCGTGTAATCAACTCCACGCCGGTTTCAATGACCGTCAATGGCGCCCTGAGTTCATGTGAGACCAGTGTGACAAATTCACTCTTTAACCTGTCCAATTCCTTCAGTTCTTCATTCAACTCCCCCAGGCGTTGAACAGAACACTGCAATTCCTCTGTCCGTTCCCCAACCTTGCGTTCCAGTTCCGCATTCAGCAGTTCCAGTTGGCTTCTGGAAAAATCTACTTCCTCAATTGCCTGCTGCAGAGCTTTCTCCCTCTTCAGTATTTCGCTGAGATCATACGCACTACCTGCCAGAAGAGATACTCTTCGATTCTCATCCCGGATTGGCTGCAAGCTGAGGCTGTACGGGCTCTCGCTTCCAGCAAGCGTTACCATCCCTGACCACCCGTCTTCTTCAGCGTATCGGAAAATCTCACCGAAGGGTTCCTCCGCGCAGAATATTTCCTCGATTTTTATTTCAGATAGCGGATTTTCGAATGCAGCAACCAGGTTTTTCATGGCGGGATTCAATAACCGCAGTGAACCGTCTGGGGTGCAGATCAATGCCGGACTGGCCACAGTATTTACCAGTGTTTCAAACTGACGCATCTCGTACTGTCCTGCGATGACCCCCTGCCGGGCCACCAATGCAGTACTGATCACGATAATAAAGCCCAATCCAATCCAATCGGCTTCATCTGTCAGAAACCAATGAATCAGAATATATCCGGTTGTCAGATAAGCGAGTACGATTGGCAACCAGAACTCGACTCGTCGCTGCATAGCTGTAGAAAGCCCATGGAATTCCTTCCCTGATTGGATTGAGCGAATCCTTCTGGTCCCGGATAGAAAAGCAAGATTGGCAAGCAGCCAGCAGCTTAAAACAAAATCCAGATTCAGATCTGCATCCAGCAATGCAATCACAACAGCCATATCGCCAAGTAGAATCAGTATAAAAGCCGCAGAAAATGATAGGTATGCAATTGGTGGATATTTTGAAGGGCTCATTACTGCAAAGATACGGAAGAACAGTACGATGAGGATAAAATCCAGCAATACAACTACACTTTCCCACAGGAAAGGTATTGGATGGAACAGTCCAATTCTCAGAACAGGACGAAGAAAGATAGCCCAGAACAATCCTGTAATGGTCAGAATCAGGGTCAGAATATCAAAGATGGTGCGCAGCCTGCTGTATCGTCCTGAGGGCGTGAGGGGATATACTGCAACTCCCAGCAGGAAAGCCAGATACCCGGCAAAACGGATCCAGTGCCAGATGGAAGGAGCCGAAGGAACAGCCTGCTTGCTGATCCAAACCGAAGCAAGAATTCCGTCTGCAATAACCCATAAAAGAGCTGCTGCACCGAGGATCTGCCAGGACCTTACGAACGGCGGTCCAGCCTCTCTGGATTCCTTCCAGAATTCCAGGCCAGAACAAACCTGAAATACGATAAGCAGCAATAATCCAGCAGCCGACCGGACAGGTGATTGAAACCCAAATAATATCCAGCACGCGAAAACAAGTCCCACCCCCAGTAACAAGTAAAAGCGTGACTCGGATCGTATCACGTCTGCAGCTTTACGCGCGATATCTATCATCTCTGCCATTGTACGCCGAGGATACGGGTGCCGCAAGAAATGCGGTCATGCAGCTGCAGTTCCTGCTCACCTGTTATGAAAAACTATTCGATTTGAATCAATCACCTGGACCCTCAGCAGCTGTGGACGTGAGTGTAGGTTCAGCAGTACGCGTAGATGACTGGGTATTTGTGGCTGTCGCTGTGGATCCGGAATCCGGTGTCGGTGTTGAAGAGGGATATAGTGTCCGGGTTACACGGCGGGTTGGTGTTGGTCCGCCCGGTGTCGGGGAGCTTGTGGTGGTAGGAGAAGCACCGGGTGTAGGTGTCCCGGTTGGATTTTTCGTGACGCGCGGGAAATCTACCGACCCTGACACCTGGCAGGTCCCCCAGAATGGATACTCAAAAGTAAGACTGGTACTGAAATGCCCAAAAACCGGCTGGTTATCATTTACGATAAACCGGGCTGCCCAATCTGTGGACGGCCGGGCATCTTCAGGCCAGTAAAGGTTTACAGGTCCACTGTCAACAGGTGAGGTAAAGATTGATCTATTCAAAAACACATATTCATGAAAGTTATAGTACGGGAAATACATCCGGGTAAAGTGGAAGAGCTCATCACTATCATTAGCCGGCCAGAAAAAAACGGAGCGAATTAGATAGGGAAAATCCTGATTTTCGTTGCGAACAATAAAGTGCACTTCATTATCGTCACGATAAGCGCTTTCCACGTAGAGAAGGCTGCAATCTGGTGTTGGAGTACCAGTACCGCTTTCGGTTGCAGTTGGAAACTCTGTCAGAGGCGTCAGGGTGATAGTGGCCGTATGATTTGGTGTCGATGTGGAAGTTGGTCCGTTTCCGTAAGAAGCCGGCGCAGTAGCCATAAAAACAGGAATGTTGGATCTGAATGTTTCGGCTCTGGCTTCGCGCCTTGCATGCAGATGGATCTGAGGCCAGATTGATTTGAAAACAGGAACAACAAGTGGGTGATTGTAATCTACAGTTACCAATACAAAATCCCCAGGACCCCCAGGGTCATCACCATAGATGCAATCGGCGGGATCAAAGGGTAGGTCCGGATCAGGAGGAAGATATCGCTGTGGGTCCCCCTCAGTGCGCGGTGAAACGCAGACTGTCGTTTTGAAATAATGCTCCTCCATCCAATGCACATTTTCATCATAGTTCAAAATAGAAGCAGCATCTCTTACGGTGTCTTTAATGGATCGGAGCCGGGCTGTTTTTTCTTCGGTTGCGTCGATACATTCCCCATTGATCGCCCCGGAAGGGCAGAATGCCGGATCATACTCCAGTGTAACGGCAAAACGCACGCCTGCGCGTGCGCTCTGCTCAACCACAAACCATGTAAAGAACAAGCGTCCCAATTCAACGATGATTAGAACAGTCACTATTAAGACGGGCAGTATCAATGCAAATTCTACAAAAGACTGCCCCCATACCTTCTTGCCCCGTTGGACTAACATCGTTTCCAATCCCCTCTGAACCTATTGTCATTCACCCACCATCATAGGCCGACATCCCAAGTCCTATCTTGTCATAATATTCTTCAGAATTACTTTACAGAAAACTTTCATTTGCCTAACAACGACCTAACAGACAGGTTGATCGGTTTACGGGCTCCCGGAAAAGGCGTAGTGGACCTGAACTTTTGAAGCGCTGGAGCAAAACCCCAGCGCCTCACACCCATCCAATCCAGGAACTCAAAGTGCTCTATCCACACCCACTAATCACCTGGATCCGGTGGGTCAGGGTCTTCAGGAGTTGGTGTTGGTGGTACCGGAGTGGGCGGAACAGGCGTTGGCGTGTCCGTTTCGTCCGGAACGGGATCATCGGGATCAGTCTCTGTGGGATTCGGAGGAGGTTCTGTAGGATCTTCAGGTTCCTCGACTTCAACAGCAGGAAAATAGGTACAGGTTAACCCATTCGAAAACTCAAACCCGATTTCAGCTTCAAACTGACCAAAGAGCGGTTTCTGCCCGGTAAAATCCGCACCCCATAAAGCCTCATTCGCAGCCGGCCATGGCACACCACTACCATAGGCAGCAGTCCACTCCAGTGTATCATTGTAGTACATGGTGTCATGCCAGTATGAAACCGTTCCCCGCGAGAGAAATGGAAAGTTCAGGTAAGTCACATGCAAATTATGCGACATGGGGCTTGATTTTGTCACCCTTGTATAGGTAATCTGTGGATCAACAAGATTGTCGTTGCGAAATCTGGCAGTAAAATCGCTGTTTTCAAAATCATATTCCAGCATAACCAGTTTGCTGCACTCCGGCTCGATAGCAGGCGGGGGCTCCGGAGGCTCCGGATCAGTCGGGCCAAATACTGGCGGCAGACTGACTTCACGGCCTGTCCTGAAATCTTCAACGATCGCTTCCCTCCGTGTGTGGATGTGAACCACCGGCCATATATCAGCCAACCCTGGAATTATCAGGGGATGGTTGTAATCGACAGTCACCGAAACCAAATCCCCCGGATCACCGGGATCATCCCCACCCAAGCAGGATGCTGAAGATAACGGATCAATTGGATCCGGCGGAATATAACGGGCTGGTTCAACCGAAACACAGACGGTGGTCTGGAAGAATCCAGGGTCATGATCCCCGGCAAGATCGTCCCGTAAAATGGTACTGGACGAATCATAGGCTATATTCTTTATCGAAGCCAGACGAGCCGTTTCCTCATCAGATTCACTCACGCAATCCATAGCCTGACCCGGACAGTTAGCTCTGTCATATTCTCCGGTAACTGCATACCGGATGCCCTGGCGGACTCCGTTCTCAGCAGCCAGGTAGGCATGGAAAACCCTGGTCAGCTCAATCATCATGAACAATATGAAGAGCAAAAGCGGCAGGACCAGTGCAAACTCGATCAGCGCCTGGCCAAAACGTTGTACTGATTGCGTGTTTCTTTTTTTCTTTTCAAAATTAATAAATTTCATGTCCCTCCCCCTCCTTCCGAGTGGAAAAACATTTTTTCAATCCCACACTCCTAGTGCACAATCCGGGTGAATATCCTCTGGGCTATCGCTTCAAAAACAGGAGCTACATCGGCCCCACTTGCCGCATAATAATAATTGCCGCAATCTGTGCCCGAAGCTGCACTACTGCATTCCTCGGTATTGGGATTGCCGTCATACCCGACATTTGCCATATACCGGAGAAGCCGTTCACCTAGATCCTCATTCAGCGGCAGCGTATAGGGAACTGTCTCTTTGCCGCTTCGGGCATTAATCATCCGGTCTCCCAGCCCGACACTGAATATGACAGCACCTAGGCCCTCTTGCTGGCCGATGCAGTGATTGGCAGCAGGTGAATCTGCCTGGGGACATGCAAGCCAATCGGCCATGTCACGTGCAAAATCCTCAGCATCATAGTTCTGGTTCCCAAACTGGTGGCGGGTTTCCGCCTGGCCGTCTATACAGAAGGGACCGGATTCATTGGTTCCGGCCAGGTACTGTGTCGATTCAGGGCAGATCCACTGACCGAGGGTACTCACCTGTGGTGGAATCGTGATTGCAGTCGACTCGACCACATTCGCCGTATTAGCAATCCCATCCGAAAGAAATATCACCACCCATACTGCTTCCTCCCGGCCATAATCACGAAGCTGATTGCCGGCATTCCGGAGCCCATCTCCGGAATTTGTGGAAAGACAACCGGTAGGATTATTATTCACATCCATATCCGGTCCCCAATCCGGGCAGTTCTGCTGCATCCAGGGCCTTATCAAATCAGACTGGCGCGGCTTATTAAATATCTGCATATCGTTCAACACAGCATCTACAACAGATCGAGAGGACGTCAAACCCTGCTGGACGTATCCAATTCGATCAAAAGTAACCACCGCCACCCGATCATAAGGAAAGTACATGTAGTCCAGCAGTTGTTTTGCTGCCTGCCGTACATCCTCAAATGGATAACAGGCATGCGCTGGATTACAGATTGTTGGGTCGCGATCGGCATCATCCGGAGGGCCATTGGCCGGGATGGATCCACATCCATCATCAATAACCCCATCTCCATCATCATCATCCCCATCACACCCTACATCGAATGCCATCGATTCAGATGTGTCGATCACCAGGACCAGATCAATTGATGCTGCCTCCCCGATAGCCTCAGCGTAGATGGTATGCTCATGGATTCCGATAATGGGAAGAAACACAAACTGCACATCATGCTCTACAGCTACCCGTACGAATTTTCGCGGCACTGTTGCCGGGCAGAAATCAGGAAGCGGAACATCATCGCAGGTATCAATTTTTATCGATGTACTACCACTTTGAACATCTGCTTCCGGCATATTCAGTGCAATGAGCTCGCGCGCTGATCGTGCGATATCCTCCCGTGTCTGACCAAGCCTGAATTCATTCGCAGCTGAAAGCGCCGACGTGTCAACCGCCCGGCGCAGCTGCCCATGCTGAGTAAACAGGATTCCCCCATCAACGACCAGTCCGACAAGCGCGACCAGTCCGATAAATGCTCCCGCGATCAGAATCATCGCCTGGCCGCATTCTGTATTAAACGGATCTCTTCTTCTCTGAAATATATTCGTCACCATCTGCTGCCCCCCATCCCCCATGTTTCAGGTGTTATCTTTTTATGGCTCCGCTCCATCCGGGTTTTCTGACATGTTCCCCTGCATACCACGGATCAAAGGAAAGCCCGTTTCTGGTTCAATTTAAATGTTACTTATCCATCTCTTTTTTCCTCCCTCCCCCCTGTTCAATCTCCCGCAACACCAGCCAGGTTTATTAGAACATGATTAATTCGTTGGTTTTGCTGCTGGAATGGGCGCAAACGTATACGAATGCAGCAGGATCGGGTTTTCCACGAACATTGTGATCCACGGCAGACCCAG
Source organism: Anaerolineales bacterium (assembly GCA_016927115.1). Classification (GTDB taxonomy): domain Bacteria; phylum Chloroflexota; class Anaerolineae; order Anaerolineales; family E44-bin32; genus JAFGNH01. The sequence goes on from JAFGNH010000028.1 coordinate 157,889, forward strand.
CAGCATATCGTACTCATAATAGATTTCAACCAGAACCAGACCGGCATCCGGTGGAATGTCCCCCATGCTATCTATTCGCTGCTGGACATCGGCAAGTGAAAAACTGGTCTGATGATTGCCATACAGCCGCCATCCCAGCTCTCCGCCATTGGGCACATCAATCCCCAGGCGATCATCCATAAAAATTGGTGGGATACGATCTGAAAGCACCACACCATTTTTAACCTGGAAAATGCTGACCACCAGATCATCCGATTCAGGATTGAGTTCCACCTGCTGTGCCATGTTCAATGTGTAGTTTGTCAGCTCTGCTGCGTCAAAATAGAAAGTTTCGCTATATTTTGGGTTTGGTGCTGCCGGATCGGTCGGGAAAGGATTGTCATCGGACGTATATCGAGCCACCTCACGAGCCGTGTCTACGAGATCAAGGTACATATTGAGTGCGAATCCTGTTTCCACCAATCCGGAAAAAAGTATCAGCAAAACTGGAAGCAGGACAGCGAACTCAACAAAACTCTGACCCACATTTCCTCTTTGACGATATTTACAAAACACGAACTGAAAGTTATTTAGCTTATTCATACTGCCCCCTGCCCCTGTATCATATGCATAACCACCCTGAAGCCCTTTGCAGGCTCCTTTCATTACTATAACAATTTATACAGTGTTATCCTTCAGTACTTCTGACCTATCACAGGTCAAGATTCCATCGGCGTTACTCCTTTCACACCCGCCCATACAGGAACGCAGTGATATACACCGAAAAACGGTGTTTCCTCGGGCTGTGTTCACCGCCCTTATCGTGCTGTCCCGGAATCGAAATCAACCGCTGCTGCTCCCCGTTTTACAAAAGGCAGCAGCGGTATTATCCATGCAGAATCAGTCTGAATTCAGACTCGTCCGCCACGGTTCCCCCCCGGGAAATGGCATCATCCCCCAACAAATCCTCCGGTTAGTGTGTCAACCGGGTGAAAATACGTGAGGCAATAGCCTCAAAAATCGGTCCGATATCTGCGCCAGTGGCAGCGTAGAAGTAGTTGCCGCAGCTCAGGCCGCTTGAAACGCTGCTGCAGGGATCATTGCTGGGATCCCCATCAAACCCAATATTGGCTACATAGCGCAGCAGCTTTTCTCCCAGATCCGCGTCCAGTCCAGGTACGTGATGGCCGACTGTATACGAAGTCATACGATCACCCAGACCGACTGCGAACACCACAGCGCCCTGCCCTGGTGTTGTACAATACTGGACTGGTGAGTCAGCATCCAGACAGCCAACAAAATCGGCCATGTCGCGCGCATAATCATCGGAATCATAGGACGTCGAAGTGTTCAAGTGCCTTGTACTGGCAACACCATCATTACAAAAGGGACCTTCCGGATTATCTGCTGTGCGCCAGGTGTCTTCAGGACAAACCCAGTGTTCCGGAAGCGTTGGTGGAGAAGAATTGTTACCGGCATTGGCCACACCATCCGACAGGAAAATCACGATCCACACCGATTCATCACGCCCATGGTTTCCAAATTCATTACCGGCAATCAGAAGGCCGCCTGCAGAGTTTGTAGACATGCAGCCTCGCGGATCTCCGGTAGAAGGCCAATCCGTGCAGAAAGTTGCAGGATCAGGGTCTGGAATAATCACCATATCATTCAGTTCATCAATGACACACTGCTTCTGTGCAGCTGAATTGCCGTAATAAGTCTGGCTGCAATAGGTAAGATCCAACTGGAGCGTGGCCACCCGATCAAAAGTTACCAGGGAAACACGGTCATACGGAAAATAGACACGGTCCATCAAATCGATGGCTGCTTCGCGCACTTCCTCAAAGGGGTGACATTCATCTACCAGGACACATTCTTCCTGGTCGCGATAGAAATCATCGGGATTGGGACCAACCTGGGCCGGGCCACCCGCACAGCCGTCATCTGCAGTGCCATCGCCATCATCATCATCGCCATCTCCACACATTGCATCGTAGGACATGGATGGTGAAGTATCGATCACAAGGATCAGGTCCAGTGAAGCGGCTTCTGAAATGGCGTCGGCTGTGATCGTGTAGTTATCAATACCAATAATTGGTAGAAAGGCGAACTCCACCTGATGTGTAGCGACAACCCGGACCAGCTTGCGCGGTGGTTCTCCACTCGGTGGGCAGAGGGTGTGGTCTGTAGCACAGGTGAACACTCGTACTTCTGTTGTGCCGGCATCAAGATCAATCTCAGGCATATTCAAAACTATCAGTTCTTTCGCTGAATCCTCAATTTCAGTGACCGTCTGCCCTTCACGGAACTGGTTCGCCGCTGATAATGCGGACGTATCAACAGCACGGCGCAGGTGACCGATTTGAGTGAAGAGAATACCTGAGTCAATGGCCAACCCGATAAATGCCGCCAGGGCGATAAAAGCGCCTGCGATCAGGATCATCGCCTGTCCGCGTTCGTATGTATGACCTTGTTTTCGAACAAATTTTATAATTGTTTTCATGGAGCTGGCTCCGATGCCGCATTGGGCGCAAATGTGTACGCATGCAATGGAATTGGATCTGGCACAAATGCGGTAATCCATGGCAATGCAAGAACCATGTTGTAGTCGTAAAAAATCTCTACGAGAACAACACCGGTGTTGGGAGGGACTGTAGGCAGCCGGTCAACACGTCTCTCCACCTCCACCTGTGTCAGAGCGGAGGGGTCATTGCAATACATCCTCCAACCCATTTCCCCGCCCTGCGTAGCGCCCAGGCAGTTCCCGGTTGTTCGGGTATCAGTGAGTGTATTGGGGAAGCGACTGATCACATTCTGGTCCCTCACCTGAAAAACACTGACCACAAGATCATCCTCATTGGGATCCAGTGTAATTTGGCCGGCCTGACCGAGTGTATAAGTAGTCATGTTGGCAGCTCGAAGGTAGAAAACCTGATTGTAATCCGTCAACGATCCATCCGGCAGATGGATCGGGTCATCATCGGATGAAAACCGGGCAACTTCCCGTGCTGTATCCACCAGGTCAAGATAACTATTGATCGCAAAACCGAACTCCACCAAGCCGGAGAGCATCATTAGCAGAAGCGGCAGCAGCAGTGCAAATTCGACCATGCTCTGCCCTGGCCTCTTCTCCGCTCGACGGAGCTTCAGGTTGAAGATTAATAAACGTAATCGCTCCATAGAGTCCCTCACTCATCGTTCGCCCCCCGACGCACATAGTTCATCCCCCGTACGGATTCATTTTTATAACAGAGCTATATGTCTCTGCATACTTTAGTATAGAACAGCCGCTTGATTTTTCTAGGTGAATACTGCGTTAACCAGTAGTTTAACGCCGGCTGGATACCGTTTTGTAACCAAATATTAACCTTTGCAGACTTCGAATGATCAGAATCCAGGAAAGATCCAGCGCAGATATACAAACAACGCCCCCAGGATTAGAAAAGGGCCATAAGGAATTGGCATAAAAGCATTGTATCGACGCCGCAGCATCATTAGCACGAGATAGCCCAGACTGAATATACCTGCTGCCATAATGCCGAAGAAAATGGCGACCACCACGCCAGGAAAACCAACTATCAATCCGATAACACCCGACAGGGTGACATCTCCGAATCCAAAGGCTACTTCCTCAACTTCAGCTCCCTGCTTCTTTGCCATCGCTCTTGAAAAGACAATTCCCAACAGATACAGCAGGTACACACTGCCGAAACCAGCCATGCCACCCAGCAGCGTTGACAGCACACCCCGGTCAGGATCAATCCAACCCAACAATCCCATCACAGCCATCAATATGGCAGAAGGCCCTGTAACCATGTGCAGGATCAACCGGTGCTCCAGGTCAATAACAGTAATAAGAAGAAAAATGGAAAAAATGAGATATGCACTCAGAAAGGTAAAAACATCCGGACTGAAAAGAAAAGCAGCCGCAGCTGCCGCTCCACTGACCAGCTCAACAATGATCGGCCGAAGTCCGCGCCCTGCGCCGCAGTAGGAACATTCCGTACGTTTGAACAGCACAGAAGGGATTCCAAACCACTCCAGAACCGGGCGTGGTGCAGTGCAGGCCGGGCAATATGGGTGAACTATGGAGCGGTCCACAGGTAAATGATCAGCCAGAATATTGATCACGCCGCCAACCAGAATTCCGCATATCAAGAATACAATAATCATGTACGCATTATACATGGCTCCGGAAAAAAGACATAGGTGCATATAATTCTCCTGGTCATGCTTCCATAGAATGTGGCGTTTTCAGCGACTCGGTTTCAATCCTTCCAAAACTGAAAGGATTCCATGCTTCCCCCGGTACTTGATCTCAACAGATCGGGAACAGGATATTACTGATTCAATTCTGCAAAGCGCACTGGTTGCAGATTCTCCTCTCAGTCCCCGATCTCGACAGACGACTGTTCGAATGCTAGAATGCGGGCATGGACCTGGACCGGCCGCTCCCCAACAGGGATCAACTGAGCAGTATGACAGCGCTTGTGCTGATCACACTCAGCCTTGTGCGTCTTGTTGTACTACCGGAGTTCTCTTTCAGCTTTGCCACAATGGGGCTGCTGATTGAATTCAAACTCAATACACGGCTGATATTTCTATTCCTTGCTGCAGCGTTGACAACAGCGGGAACCGATTGGCTTGTCCGTTCCCATCCAGGCTTCCAATCTGGAAGCCAATCCTTCCAGCACTGGATTATCCCCATGCTGGCTGCCTATGCCGGAGGAGCGCTCGTTACCCAACTGCCGGCAGGGTCGGCCATGTGGATTGGCCTTGGTTTGATCGTAATTCTGCTTATCAGTGTTCTGATTACGGAATTCATCGTTGTTTCCCCTCAGGATGAAAGATACCCATCTGCCACAGTCAGCATTTTCGCGCTGGCGTTCCTTCTCCTCACCGGGGGATTCTTCGTTCTGCGCTCAGCCGGTATCCGGATACTTTTCAGCTTTCCTATTATCCTCATCATGACTACAGCTGTTGCCTGGCGGCTGCTCCTGCTGCGTTCCCCTGAACCTTCCATCCTTCCCCATGCGGTTAGTATCGGTCTGATCCTGGCAGAAATACACGCCGGCCTGCACTATTTCCCTGTCCCTCCCCTGCAGGAATCACTGCTTTTATTTATTCTTTCCTATGCTGGAATTGGTCTGATGAGCCTTCACCTGGAAGACAGAATCAGCCGCCGCTCACTCACAGAGTATGGCCTGATCAGCCTGGTTGCGCTGCTGATGGTTGTTGTATTCCTCTAGATCCTGATCCGGATTTTCCTTTCTATAAAGTCAAAACCTTCGGCATAGCGGGTGGTTTTCTGTTTTGCGCTTCTGCCTCCAATCCTCCAGAACTTTAAACGGACAGGCTGCCCTGGCAGGCAGCCTGTAATCGGTCTCGTTTATAAAATGGCCAGACACCTTTCACTCAGGCGTCGTAGCCGGGTCCGTTCGAGAAGAAATCAATGTTTGCCTGAACATCCTCGCTGAGGTCCAGTTCTTCACCAGCCTCAAGCTTTCGGGTGTGCTCCAGGTGCACTGCTTCACCATCATGATTAGTGCCATCGTAAACTTGATCATAGCCGGGTGTTCCGGCCGGCATGCTGGTAATTTCACCGCCTTTTGCGACATAATTCGAGGGAACCTCACCCTCTTCATAGATCGCTTCATGCGGGCATTCGGGGATACAGGCACCACAATCAATACAGCTTTCCGCATCAATATAATACCACGGCCATTGTTCGACAGGTTTCCCTGCTATGATAGCTTCAACAGGACATACCTCAGCACAACTGCCATTACGCAAACAGAGACGGGTAATAATACTGGACATCTGAAAGATTTCCTCCTATGTTAAATATGTTAAAGGAAAGCGTTCGCTTTCATAAATTCTAAGCTTGACTATAACACTCTTAATTGATAGAGGGAGTATCATCCCTCGATCAGAGAGTCTATTCAAGCATGGAACCACGCCCTTGGCAGGGTGACTATCTTACCAATCAAGTAGTGCGATTTTTGTTCTCAGCCTTCCAGCACACTGTAACCAGGACCAGATTCAAAGAACGCTGTGTTCTGATCCACATCAGCGGTGAGATCGACAACCTCACCAGCTTCAAGCGTACGCGTGGAAGCCAGTACCACAGCCTCGCCAACGGCATTTTCACCTTCATAGGTCTGGTCATAGCCAGGTGTTCCTTTTGGCATGCTGACAATTTCCCCACCCTTTGCTTCATAAGCATCAGGAACATCTTCTTCAGGGAAAATGGCATTGAAGGGACACTCAGCTTCGCAAGCTCCACAGTCAATGCAGGTATCTGCATCGATATAATACCAGGGCCATTGATCCACAGGTTCCCCCGGGACAATACAATCTACAGGACACACATCCACACACCCTGAATCTCTCAGGCACAAACGGGTTATCCGGTGAGGCATAGTACGCTCCTTTTACTCTTTTCCATCTTATTTATTGGTTTTATAGGGTAAGCTCGCCCCTGTCAGTCAGGACGTTGGCTTTCTCCCGGATCTCCCGCTTTATCAAAAACCAATACGGGAGAAGTTCAATCTTCAGGCTAATTCGTTATAAAGGTATCATACTTTGAACCACGAGCAAAATGCAATCTCAAAAACCTGATAAACATCCTGATTATGGTCTGTCATGTGTCGCTCAGATTCGGTAAATTGTGCATACTGGGGAAAAACTGAACTTCCTCTGCCTGAACCAGGTTGAAAAAAGAGTGAGTGATTGACCGCGTTTTAAAAATCAAGTACCATCCTTCCATGTCCAGATTTGGCAGAAAATTATCAGAATTCCATCAGCTACCTGAGCCCCGGTGAGGATTATACATTGTCAAAAAAAACAAAAGGGTTCCATCCTTATGCAGCGGTAACGATTGGCATCATCGGAGCCTCATCTTCCTCAATACTGATTCGCTTTGCGCAGGAGAATGCACCATCTCTTGTCATTGCTGCGTACAGGATGTTGATCTCATCAGCAATCCTGTGGTTATACATTTTACTAACACGAGATTCCACCGTGCGTTCAACTGACAGACATTCGATCCGGATGGGCATCCTTTCAGGGTTCTTCCTGTCTGTCCATTTTGCCACCTGGATCACATCGCTGGAGTACACCACCATTACCAGCTCCGTTGTTCTGGTAACCACATCCCCTCTTTTCGTCGCTGCTCTATCCCCCATCTTGTTAAAAGAAAAAATCCGCAGTTGGACAATTCTGGGGCTTTTCTTTGCTTTTTCGGGTGCTGCGCTGATTGCAGCCGCCGATAGCCGAGTATCTCTGGCCACTCTGCAATCCCTGAACCCGGCTAATCTTACACGAAGAGCTGTAACGGGTGATTTTCTTGCCCTTGCGGGGGCTGCGGCGGGCGCAGGGTACATTCTTATAGGTCGGGATCTCAGAAAGCGTATCTCGCTGCTGCCATACATAACCATCAGCTACAGTTCAGCAGCTGTAATCCTGCTGGGCATGGCACTGCTTTTCCACCAGCCCATTATGGCTTACCCACCTGAGACGTTTCTCTGGTTCCTGCTCCTGGCGCTGATCCCTCAGCTTATCGCACACTCCTCAATGAATTGGGCGCTGCGTTTTCTGCCAGCTGCATTCGTTTCCATCAGCCTGCTGGGAGAGCCGATCGGCACATCTATCCTTGCATATATCATATTCCAGGAACTGCCAGCCAGGCTGACTCTTGTCGGCGCAAGCCTGATTTTTCTCGGCATTGTATTTGCTTCCCGATCAACCTCAGGTGCCGGTCAGAAAGTATCTTCCTGATCTTCTCCGGGGTTGCATAACGCAACAGGAACCACAACACTCGCCTCCGGTTTTAACACACATCTTAAAACCGATCACTTCTGTTGGTAACCTTGTTACTCCTGTTTTTTCGTAATTTAAAACAACCACTCATGTTTTATCTAAAAAACGCAGTATAATCCAGATGTCATTTCGGACCGATATTCACTCCCACGAAAAACGTAGCTATTACCTTACCGGAGTGAGTCAAGAAGGAGAATTTCCATGCAGATACGCTGTTATCGCTGCGGATGGAGCATTCAGATCAAGAAAGAAGAAGCTGAGTTTGCTCTTGAAGCATTAAAAGAGAGCGGCGGCAATCATTACAATGTCCGCTGCAGCAAATGCCGAAACACAAACCGGGTGTCACTTGAACAGCTGGAACAAACTGTTCCCCCCAAACAGGCTGAATAAATAACTGTTTTGTACAACCACTCATGAAAAGAATACAGGGAGCGCCAGTTTGCTGGCGCTTCTTATGTATATTATCCCCAACTTTTTTCCGGAAGCTATTAACTATGCGCCGATCCCAGGGCATACCTTCAATCATAAAAACCCGGCAAAACCGTGCAGGATTAACTTACGCAGGCTCGAATACCTGTATGGGTACTTGTTCTCTGGTTACATAATCCTCAGGCTGGCATGCCTATCGGTACAAGCATTGAGCTGCAATTTCCCCTGCAACCTCTGGCAGCAGGAGATGGTGGTACAGCCTGCCCTCCCGGACTCTGCGCCGAATATCTGAAGCGGATATTTGTACCATGGGAGCCTCTAGAAATCGAACCTTCTTCCTCAGTCCTGGAAGATCCTTTTCCAAAACCGCCAGGTCCACCTCCACATCAGGTCTGGAAAGAACTGCCAGCATTTCTATTTCCTCAAGAAAAGCTGCTGACTCATACCAGAAAGGCAGATCCCGCAGGGAGTCTCCGCCAATCAGATATATAAAGGTTTCTCCCGGATATTGCTTCTTCAACCATCGGATGGTGCCAATTGCGTAATGTGGTGGAGGGCGATCGATATCAGCCATGGAAAGCTCAAAATCGACTTCACCAGCGATCGCTATTGTTACCATATTAATCCGGTCCTGCAGGGACGCCCCAACTCTATCCGGTTTATGCGGGGGGGACGCCGTAAGCACCCAGAGCAGTTTTGTTAAACCGAAGGTTTCGAACGCTTCTACTGCCAGGATACGATGCCCCAGATGTGGCGGGTCAAAAGTGCCACCCAAAACACCTATCATGCCATCCACTCGAATTCATACTCGCCGATGCGTACGAAATCACCAGTTTTGGCTCCGGCATCTGCGAGTGCTTTTTCAATCCCAATTTCCCGGAGCATCCGCTGGAAGCGGCGCACAGCCTCTTCATATTCCCAGTAAGTCATGGCAGCAGCGCGCTCGACCGCTTCCCCCTCTACCCGCCAGACACCGTCCATATCGCGGCCAACCGTGAAGAATTCCGGATCCGCTTCAGGACGGTAGATGGGTATTTCTTCCACCTGCTCTTCGACAGACTGCATCTGCAGAAACCGGTGTGCTTCCCACAAAACCGGGCGCAGATTCTTGTGGGCCAATGCGGAAACTGAAAACACTTTCTGGCCTTTAGCTTTAAAGGCCTGCTCCAGTTGTGGCAACCGGTCAGCAACTTCTGGTTGATCAATCTTGTTCAGGACAACAACCTGTGGTTTGGTGCCAAGTGTGGGATCGAACAGAGCTAATTCAGAGAGGATCTGAGAATAATCCAGCAGTGGTTCCTTAGCCCCTCCATCGATCATATGGATCAGAACCCTGGTGCGTTGGATATGACGTAAAAATTGAAATCCCAGCCCTTGACCCTCATGAGCGCCTTCGATAAGCCCGGGAATATCAGCCAGAACCAGTTGAATATCATCATCCAGTTCGGCAACACCCAGATTAGGGGTGAGTGTGGTAAAAGGATACCCTGCGATTTTTGGTCGGGCATTGGTTACAGCTGCCAGAAACGTGGATTTGCCTGCATTGGGCATGCCCACTATGCCGATGTCAGCCAACAGCTTCAACTCCAGCCTCAGCTGACGTTCGACACCAGGCTCCCCCTTTTCCGCCATACGAGGTGCCTGATTGCGGGAAGATGCAAAACGGGCGTTACCCCGGCCACCGTGCCCTCCACGGGCAACCACAAATTCCTGCCCTTTTGATAGCATATCCACAATGAGTTCGCCGGTCTTATCATCATAAACCAGAGTACCCGGCGGAATCTTTATTTCCAGTGCCTCAGCGGATTTTCCAGTCTGATTCTTGCCGCCTCCATTCACGCCATTCTCTGCGCGAAAGATGCGCTGCTTTCGGAAGGAATAGAGCGTGTTCAGATGTGTGTTCACAACCAGAACAATATCACCGCCGGTACCACCATCACCACCATCCGGGCCACCGCGCGGCACATATTTTTCCTTTCGGAAATGAACTACACCGTTCCCACCTTTCCCGGAAACGACCTGGATCACTGCTTCATCAACAAACATGGATTAAACTGTCCTTTCGCAACCAGTCTGACTGTGATTATATCACCCACCACCAGGCCACATTATCATGCCGGCATCCGTGATATCCATTGCCTTTCCACGTTCACTCAACCTCGTTGATCCAGTCGGGATGGAAATAACCAGCATTCCCCACCGCTGATTGATGGTTTCTCTTGAGAGCCGGAATTGCATTTTTCCCATTTCAATGCTTTAAATGAAACGGTACCGCGCTTACACCGGAGGACAGCATGCCAGATACATCAATACCAGAAATTGTAATCGGACGACTCCCTATTTACCTGCGGACTCTCAGCCGTATGGCTGCTGCCGGCAAAGTCTATACATCCAGCCACGAATTGGGACAGCATCTGGGGATCTCCTCAGCACAGATCAGAAAGGATCTATCTCACTTCGGGGAATTCGGGAAACAGGGAACAGGGTATAACATTTCCTTTCTCACCGCCCAGCTGAAACGAATCCTGAAAGTGGACTCTGTCCAGGATGTCGCCCTTATCGGTGTCGGTGACCTTGGAAGGGCGATCGCCCATTATCAAGGCTTCCTCGATCGGGGTTTCCGTGTTACTGCCCTGTTTGACAACGATCCTGAGAAAATCGGAACAAAGATCGGCGGCCTTGTCATCCAGGATTATGAAAGGATGGAAACAGATATCCGTCAGCAAGAAATCCGTATAGCCATGCTGGCCGTCCCCTTTACAGAAGCACAAAACGCAACCGATATCCTGGTCAAGGCTGGTATCCAGGCCATCCTCAGCTATGCGCCCATCTCCATTAAAGTGCCTGCTCATGTCCATGTGGAATATATCGACCCGGTACTTCATTTGCAGAAGATGACCTTTTTTCTTGAATAAAACAACCGCATCACTTGTCAGATATGAACAGGATCTGCCGGTAAAAGCTGATTCCCAGCCGGATGACCGGCAATCTAATCCATGAAAACCCGGAACCAGGCAGGTCCGGGTCACTGGTGCATGGAAACCACCCGGTTCAGATGTACAGATCGGCTCAGGTAAACACCCGGTATGGTGTATCTTTATCCTTTTTCCAATTTGACTAGATTGTACTGAAAGAATGCGCGCTGAAGCTGCCATGGAAAATTAGGCCCTGGTCTGAGTTCACCGCACAATAAAGAAGCCAGGGTCCTGCTGCGACGCCTGGAGCGGATCTCCTGAAAAGGTGCTGGTTTTCACAGAAAATAAAAGGGGCTGTCGCAGGACAGCCCCCCGATAACACCAAAACTCTATAACCAGCACTCACACCACAGGCAAACTGCGCTTGAGGCGGTCCAGCATGGTCAGCGCCCTGCTTGCACCGATAACATTGCAGGTGACGGGTTCTTCAGCCAGATACGCAGCAACACCGGTCTCACGCGTTAACCACTTATCAATTCCACGAAGCAGCGCCCCTCCACCACATATCACCATGCCCCTGTCGATAATATCGGAAGCCAATTCAGGTGGGGTCCGTTCAAGAACATTCCGCACCGCCACTACTTGCAGCTGCAGGGTTTCCTGAATAGCTTCAACCACCTCACTTGTTTCGATCACAACCGTTCTGGGCAGGCCGGTCACCTGGTCCTGACCCTGGACCTCCATGGATTTTTCCTCTTCCTGGGGAATGGCGGATCCGATGCGAATCTTGACGACCTCCGCTGTTCGCTGGCCGATGACCAGGCCATACTTCTTGCGGATGTAAGTAGCAATAGCATCATCAAGATCCAGGCCGCCCAGGCGCGCAGTGTCGGCCACAACGATCCCGGCCATTGATAGAACGGCAGCCTGCGTAACGCCGCCACCCATTACCACCACGAGGTTCCCGGAAGGAGTGGAAATGGGCAAACCGACCCCGATCGCAGCAGCCATTGGTTCCTGGATCAGGTATACTTCGCGGCTTCCAACCTGTAGAGCCGCCTCATGAACCGCCCTGCTCTCGACGCTGGTGACCCCATAAGGGACGGTAACCATAAGCTTGGGCTTGAAGAGGCGTGTTGAGCCGGTAACTTTTTCAACAAAGTACCGGAGCATCTCATAGGTAATCTCAAAATCTGCAATAACCCCGCTGCGCATCGGTCGCATCACCTGGATCATCTCCGGGACGCGTCCTTCCATATCGCGGGCAGCCTGTCCGGTTTCTACAATTTTCATCATCTCAATATCAACAGCAGCAATCGTCGGCTCATGGAGTACGACTTTGCCATTTTCGCAGATCAATATATTCACGGTACCAAGATCGATACCTAATTCTTTTCCAAAAAGTCCCATATACTTAAGTGTCCTCTACAGAATCCCTGCGAGAGCGTCTCCGACTGGTACGGCGAAAACGCTGTACAGCTTCCAACCGCAGCATAGAGCGACGAAGAGCTGCTTCAACAGCAAGGTATTCTTCTGTATTTCGGGATGGTATCTGCTTGAGTAGATCTTCCGCACGTCTTCGTGCTGCTTCTGCGCGCTCATAATCGATCTCATCAATATGTTCACCTACATCCGCCAGGACTATGACCATATCGGGGCGGGCTTCCAGCACGCCACCGCTTACGGTGAACAATTCTTCAATCCCTCCGTGGCGGATTTTCAAAACGCCATAATCCAGCTTGGTGAGCAGTGGAGTATGATTAGGCAGGATACCGAGTTCTCCCAGTGTGGTTGGCGCAACAACAATATCAACATCGCCTTGAAAAAGAAGTTTATCTTGAGTTGCGATTTCACAGCGCAGTGTCATAGATTTCCTCTTCCATACTCAGGAAGTAATTCCCAATCAGCAAAACCGTTTTTCACCGGCAACTTCATCACAACGTTCAGGTATCACATCAGGTATGCTGTGCCAGGCAATAGCCGCAGGAGTATTATAACTTCTTTTCCTTTCGCCAAACCCTGCCAAAATGGTAGTCTATTTTTACCAGAAAATGATCGGTCTGCTCCTCTTCACTCTTGTCAGATCCGATTTCGAATCCAGTAAACCCGCTTAACAGCTTCAACCGAACAGAACAGGAAGGCCGGGTACTTGCCGGACTTTGACAGCAGGAAAGGGTTTCCTTCACGCCGGGACCGGATCCTTCTATCTCTATCTAATCCGCTCCGGAAAGCTGTTTCGCTTTCTTCAGAGCATCGTCGATCGTTCCCACCAGCATGAATGCCTGCTCCGGAAGATGATCGTACTTGCCTTCGAGGATTTCCTTGAAGGAGCGTACCGTTTCAGACATAGGCACATAGCTGCCCGGAACACCGGTAAACTGCTCAGCCACGAACATGGGTTGTGAGAAGAAACGTTCAATCTTCCGGGCACGGGAGACCAGAATTTTATCCTCTTCACTGAGCTCGTCCATACCCAGAATGGCGATAATGTCTTGCAGGTCATTATAGCGCTGCAGAACCTGCTGGACCTGGCGCGCAACCGAGTAGTGATCTTCACCGACAATCTGGGGATCAAGAATACGTGATGTGGAAGACAAAGGATCTACTGCCGGGTAGATGCCTTTCTCAACAATTGAGCGTTCCAGGGCAATCGTTGCATCAAGATGGGTGAAAGTCGCAACCGGTGCCGGATCGGAGTAGTCATCCGCCGGCACATAAACAGCCTGCATTGAGGTAATTGAACCTGTCTGGGTGGATGTAATCCGCTCCTGCAGCTCACCCATTTCTGTTGCCAGCGTGGGCTGATAACCAACTGCGGAAGGCATCCGGCCCAAGAGGGCGGAGACTTCAGCACCGGACATACTGAACCGGAAGATATTATCGATGAACAGCAGCACATCCTTCCCCTGATCGCGGAAGTACTCTGCCATTGTCAGCGCAGTCAATCCAACCCGCAGCCGCACACCCGCTGGTTCATTCATCTGGCCATAAACAAGAACCATGTCCTTCAATACACCGGATTCGATCATCTCCCTGTACATTTGTGTGCCTTCACGGGTTCGTTCCCCGATTCCAGCAAAAACCGAATTCCCCTGATGCACCTGGGCTATTGAGCGAATTAGCTCCTGAATGATAATCGTTTTTCCGACCCCGGCTCCACCAAAAATACCGGTTTTCCCTCCCCTGGTAAAGGGAGCGATCAAGTCAATAACCTTGAGTCCTGTTTCAAACACCTCTACACGACGCGACTGCTCTTCAAATGCTGGAGCCGGACAGCGGATTGGGAGCTCCTCGGCTGTCTGTACAGATCCTTTCCCATCTACTGGTTCTCCCAGAACATTGAACATCCTGCCCAAAGTGGCTTCGCCCACCGGAACCCGGATGGGATATCCTGTCGTTGTGACCTCCATACCGCGTCGCAAGCCATCCGTCGTATCCATGGCAACGGTACGCACAATATGATTTCCCAGATGGAGCTGCACTTCCAGAGTTAGTGACTGCTGATCGTCTCGCTCGATCTGAATTGCATCGTAAATCGCGGGCAGTTCTCCAACTGGAAATTCGACATCCACAACACCACCCTGAACCTGTACTACTTTCCCGTTTGCCATCGTCTCTCATGCCTCCAGAAAACAAGCCGGAACCAACCTGTATAGGAAAGGTATTTTACTTCAGCGTTCCACCAACAATATCCAGCATCTCACGGGTGATCGTCTGCTGCCGGGCTTTGTTATATTCGAGCTGCAGCAGGTCAACCAGTTCAAGCGCATTATCCGTCGCGTTCTGCATGGCTACCATCCTGGCAGCATGCTCGCTCGCAATCGATTCAAGGACCGCCTGGTACAGTTGCAGAGATGTGAAGCTGGGAATGATCGTATCAAGCAGTTCATCCTGCCCGGGTTCGTAGAGATATCCAAGCTTTCTTTCTTCAGCAAGCGCTGCAAAATCTGAGACGCGCCCGGTTCCGCTGTCGAATTCCAGCGGCAGCAGTTTTTTCAAGGTTGGAATCTGTGAGAGCATATTTACAAAGTCGGTATAAACAACAAATACCTCATCAGCCTTCAGATCAAGGAACTCATCCACAGCAAGTCGCCCGATTGCAGAAACATCTGAATAACTGATGTCATCTGGGAGTTCGCTGAACTCAGCCTGAATGCACACCCCCATCCGGAGCAGTGGCTCACGCCCCTCCTTGCCGACAAGTACATACTTTACCGGTGATGAATAATTACGGAATTTCTCCATAGCGAATCGGATGACGTTGGCATTGTAAGCTCCAGCCAACCCGCGATCACCGGTCAGGAGGATTACCATTGTCTGCTTGATCTTTTCACGTTGATCCAGCAGCGGATGGATGGTTTCCCGGCCCGGTTGTGTAGCCAGATGCTGAAGTACAAACCATGCCCTGGTAGCGTAGGGTCGGGTTTCTTCAACAGCCTGCTGGGATTTACGGACTTTACTGGCGCTGACCGCCTGCATGGCCCGCGTTACCTGCGAGATATTTCGTACACTTGAAATGCGCATGCGCATCTCACGGATAGATGCCACGATTTTTACTCCCTTGCCTCAGGATTCTGTCCAGCTGCGAGTAAACCCTTCAATCACTTCCTTGAGTTTCTGCTCTGATTTTTCCGTGATTTCCTTCTCTTCAGCAATACTGTTCAACAGGCTCCCATAGGAAGCATGCAGGTGCCGTAAGAATTCTGCTTCCCACTGTGAAATTTTGCTCGCAGGAATGCCATCCAGATATCCACTTGTTGCGGCGAACAGAACAGAAACCATCTCCTCCAGTTCAAGCGGCTGATACTGCTGCTGCTTCAAAACTTCCTGCAGCCGCTGGCCGCGCTCCAGCTGCGACTGGGTGGCCTGGTCCAGATCTGATCCGAACTGTGCAAACGCCGCCACCTCGCGATAGCTTGCCATATCCAGCCGCATCTTTCCAGCAACCTGCTTCATTGCCTTCCTTTGTGCGTCGCCTCCAACACGCGAAACAGACAGGCCGGCGTTGATCGCAGGCCGAATGCCGGCGTAGAACAGATTACTTTCCAGATAGATCTGCCCATCAGTAATGGAGATAACGTTAGTGGGAATATAAGCGGAAAGATCGCCAAGTTGTGTCTCAATAATGGGAAGTGCTGTCAGCGAGCCACCGGAGCCTGCCACTTTCGCTATACGCAGTGTTTCAGCATCACTCCGCTGCTGTAAAGCCGCTTCCGCTTCAGCATACGCACGTGGTCCGCCGAACACCAAACCATCTATGCCTTGATCTGCGCCAGCCTCTCCTCCTGTATCACTTGAGACGAGAACGTACTGGTCAGCCAGGCGTACCGCGCGTTCAAGCAGGCGGCTGTGAAGGTAGAACACATCACCCGGATAGGCCTCACGCCCTGGTGGGCGCCGCATGAGCAGTGAGACCTGTCTGTATGCCCAGGCGTGCTTCGAAAGGTCATCATACACAACCAGAGCATCTTTCCCTTTGTTGGCAAAATACTCACCAATTGCACAACCAGCATACGGTGCAATATACTGCAGCGCTGCGGGTTCATCAGCTGCAGCCATAATAACTACTGTATGCTCCATGGCCCCGTGTTCTTCCAGTGTTGCAACGGTCCTTGCAAGACCAGCACTCTTCTGCCCGATAGCCACATAGATGCAGATAAGATCCTTGCCTCGTTGATTTATGATCGTATCGATAGCCAGAGCGGTTTTCCCGGTCTGCCGGTCACCAATGATCAACTCTCGTTGACCCCGGCCGATCGGTATCATGGCATCAATCGCTTTTATCCCTGTCTGGACCGGGGTATCAACATCACTTCGGGCAATAACGCCTGGGGCAATCCGCTCTACCGGCAGGTATGTCTCATAGCTCAACACACCTTTTCCATCAATAGGTACTCCAAGGGCATTGATTACCCGACCGACCAGGCCGTCACCAACCGGTATAGAGGCAATATAACCTGTGCTTGATACCTTGGTATCTTCTTCGATGCCGGAATAATCCCCCATGATGATGACCCCAACCTCGTTTTGTTCAAGGTTAAAGGCAATACCCATAACACCATTCTCAAACTGAACCAGTTCCTGGGCTCTGACATCGGCCAATCCGCGCACCTGTGCAATACCATCGCCAGCTTCAACTACCCTGCCGACAGCTTTCACACCGATCTCCGGCTTAAAAGCTTCAATCTGTCGTTTCAGGTCACTGGATAGATCCCGGATCATTTCGCTCATACAGCCTCCTGCCTTTAGTGGAAACACCGGCCAGGGTCCTATTTGCTATACTCTGAACCTGCCGAACTGCTCACTGCCGCTTTGAACCATTTGACTCTGCTCAGTCCAACCATATCCAGGGTACATCGTCCGGACAATAAGGACATAATAACGTAAGGGTTTTTATTTGTCCAGCCAGCTCCTGTGTGCGAGCTGTCGGGTATAGAAATCCAGCCGTACAACCCCATCTGCCAGACAAATGCCGCACCCCTGCGGAACTATATTTCTATTACTGCAGCTGCAGCCTCACACATCTGTCTTACGTTTTTTCCCCTCTCCCAGCTGAACAGATCGTTCATAGGCAGCCCAGATCGCTCGGGAGAGTGCCGTCCTGAAGCCGGCTTTCTCCAGGTAATACAGTGCTTCTGCGGAAGTACCCCCGGGTGAGGTGACCTGGTTTTTCAATCGAGCCATGTGATTTGGATGGGATTCATAATAAGCCACCGAACCTTTAATGGTTTGCACCACCAGCTCCTCCGAAATCCTGCGGGGAAATCCAAGATGAACACCCGCATCCACCATGGCTTCCATAAACAGGAAGACATATGCGGGACCGGTACCGGATAATGCTGTCGCCATATCCAGGTATTCCTCATCATCAACATGAATCTCTTTCCCCAGCGCTTTAAGGATAAAGCCGGCACATTCTTTCTGCTCAGGTGTTGTTGTTTCGGTTGTCGTCCACACTGTGATGCCTTCACCAACCTGGGCGGGCGTATTGGGCATGGCACGTACAACTGCCTTATGCTGCAGCTCATCAGACATCGTTCCCAGTCGAGCCCCGGCAACAATAGACAGTACAACTGCTTCAGCCGGAATACTGCCGCTGAGTTCTTTGAGAACATCTCCCAATCGCTGGGGTTTTATTGACAGGACAATAACTTTTCCCTTATCCACTGCTTCCCGGTTTTCGGTTGTTGTCTTTACCCCGTACTTTTCCGCAAGCTCGTCAAGACGATCCTGTTCAGGTCCACTCATCAGGATTGCAGCCGGCTCCATGCCGCCGCGTTCTATCAAGCCGCTGCACATGGCTTCAGCCATGACCCCCGGTCCAATAAAGACGATTTTTCCCTCCATTGTTGTTCTCCTCCTGTGTATTGGCTGACTGCTTATCCTGCCGCCAGGCCGGAATAATGATCACTCAATATCCGGATTCAGAAACCGCAGGGTTTCCCCTCATCCCTGTACAGGCAGAAGGCCTCATTTTAAATAAACTGCTCAAACCTTCCCGGAGGCCAGCGCTTGCAGCGCCAACCGAATTTTGTCTTCAAGGCTCAGATCATTATCATCGGGGACAGCCTGCATAGCAATCTGAGCTTCCACAAGACTGTAGCCAAGAGATCTGAGCGCTGCAACGACTTCACCACCCTCAAGTCCAGGTATGCCTGATTCTTCTCCGGCACCTTCCATCTTATCCCGGAGTTGAAAAATTATACGCTCAGCGGTTTTACGTCCAATACCGGGTACACGAGCCAGGATTTCGGGTTGATTTGATGCAATTGCATTCCTCATCATATCCACTTCCATGGAAGAAAGGGCAGCAAGTGCAGTGCGCGGTCCCACACCGCTGACTTCGATAAGCTGCAGAAAAAGCTTCCGCTCCCCAGAGGAGAGAAATCCATACAGCTGCAGTGCATCCTCCCGTACTGCCAGATAGGTATACAGGAATTGCTCGTCACCGAGAGGTGCGAGCTGTTTCAATACCGATCCCGGAATCGCAACGGCAAACCCCACACCACCAACCTCCAGGACGAGTTCATCCATTTCGATTCGGGTCAGGACTCCTCGTAAACTTGAAATCATAACTGCTCCTGGATCCGCTGCTGAAAGGATGCGCTGTGCAGATGGCATATGGCAACCGCAAGTGCATCAGCAGCATCATCCGGCGTAGGGATGGAATCAAGTTTCAGCAGCATCTGCACCATTTTCTGTACCTGCTTTTTATCTGCGGCTCCATAGCCTGTCACCGCAAGCTTGATCTCATTCGGCGTATATTCAACGGGTGTAATTCCATTCTGCTCTAGCCCCAGCATCACCACACCCCGTGCCTGCCCGACAGATAAGGCTGTTTTAACATTTTTCTGAAAAAAAAGCTTCTCCACCGCCCCTTGTGCAGGACGATGGAGTTGAATTACCTTAATCAATTTGTTATATAGATCCAGAAGCCGCTCAGAAGGTGTCCGGTCCTTCAAAGTCTCTATCACACCGTAATCCAGGGTTGTGATTGAGCCATGTTCATCCGTTTCGAGAACGCCATAACCAGTAAGCGCTGTTCCAGGATCGATTCCGATAACACGCAATGTCCGTCCTTTAACTATGCTGCTCAGGCTGTTTCAAGAAGCTCCAGGGCCTCGTCGGTCACCTCAAGATTTGAGAAAACATTCTGGATATCATCCAGATCCTCGATGGTTTCAATCAGTTTCATGATCTGGGCAGTTTTCTCAGCAGCCAGCTGCATCGGTGTGTTGGGCATGAAGCGAAGTTCAGCTTCATCAAGTCTGATTCCAGCCTGTTGGAGTGTATCAAGGACCTGTTTGAAATACTCGACAGGGGCGAAAATCTCAATTACATCATCAGAGAAGAGAACATCATCTGCTCCCGCCTCAACCGCCAGTTCAAAGACCTCATCCTCATCTCTGTCTCCTGCTTCAAAGGAAAAATAGGCTATCCTTGTGAATTGCCAGGCTACAGAACCGGCTTCTGCCATTGAGCCACCTGCTTTGGCAAGCAAATGCCGCAGATCAGAAATGGTCCGGTTGCGATTATCGGTCAGCGTTTCAATCAGGAGGGCGATTCCATTCGGTCCATACCCTTCATACATGACCTGTTCGATCTGCACGCCGTCCTTGTCCTCACCGGTACCGCGCTTGATCGCCCTTTCGATATTGTCCTTGGGCATGTTCTGGGTTTTCGCTCGATCCACACACAGGCGAAGAGCAAAATTCGAATCCAGATCCCCGCCGCCTTCACGAGCTGCAATGGTGATCTCACGTGCCAACCGTGTAAAGATACTTCCTCTCCGGGCATCGTTTGCTGCTTTCTTCCTCTTTATCGTGGACCACTTTGAATGTCCTGACATACATCACCCTTCCAGTAAAAGAAAAGTTGATTTTCTCGTTCTTTCCCCTGAGAATGGATATTTTGCCCCGATTATACCAGAGTGATTCTGATCCCGACAATCATAGCAATGTATCTGATATCAGCAGAATGCCCTGTGAGCTTTACAACCTGCCATAAGAAACCTGTGGTTTACTGCAGACTGCCGAACTCGCCTGCCAGAATTTTTTGTAAGGCTCGCTGTGTCTCCACACTCTTTCCTTTGTAATGGTTGTTTGCATAGACAAGTGTGAGCGGCGCAGCGGATTTCAACGTCCGGAAATGTGGAAGCCACTCCTGCAGTTCTTCCTCATTGTACTGATAATCATACCGCTGCCAGGCGTGATCATGATTCCACCACTGCTTTGCATTTCGCCCATGGAAACGGACATATCCGATCGAACCCGTTACTGCCACAACAGGCGGGATCAGTCCCTGCAGCCGCGGCTCATCAACACAGCAGAAGCCTAAATCCCATTCCGCCAGAAAATCAAAAGTCCGCTGTTGAATCCAGTGTTCATTACGGAATTCAACCACCAGAGGCAAGCCCCAGAACTCCTTACGCACGAATTTTAGATATTCGTAATTATCCTCTGTCCGGTGGAATGAGTACGGAAACTGGGCCAGGATGCAGCCCAGTTTTCCCGACCGAACCATTGGCTCGAGCACTTCCTGCATCTGACCAAATAGCTGCCCCTCCCGGTCATGGGTTATGCTGCGGTGTGCTTTTACGGAAAACAGAAAATTCTCCGGGGTTCGCTCCACCCAGCCGGTAACAGTCCTGAGACTTGGGACACGATAATAACTGACATTCAATTCAACCGTATCGAATTCTGCAGCGTAATAAGACAACCACTGCTGTTTCGGGAGGTCCTGCGGGTAAAAGGGGCCAACCCAATCATCATACGAAAATCCGGATGTTCCCAGGCGGATCATAGGACAAGCACTCCTGCGCCATTGATCCGGCTGAGTTTCAAATCCTGCAAAGCCTGATTGGCGTCTTCCAGAGGGTATACATTGGTGTATGGTTTCAAACCTATACGGCAAGCTATTTCCAGCAGATCAACACCATCCTGATAGACAGCATGAGAAACGCTTCGTATGGTTCGTTCGCCGTAGAGCAGCGCATAATCCAGCTCCGGAATGGGAGACATATACACAGCATTGATAGCCAGTGTACTGGCCGGCCTGATTTTTTCAAGCACGGGCCCGACCATACTGCCTGCCGGAGCGAACAGAATAGCCCGATCCACCATTCCAGGTGGTGTCTCTTCCAGGCCGCCGACCCAGGATGCTCCGAGATCCTGTGCCATTTTCCGGTGGCCCTCGCTGCGGGTAAACACATAAACCTCACAGTTCCAGGACAGGGCTATCTGAATCACAAGATGAGCACTTGCTCCAAATCCGACAAGACCAAGCCGTTCACCGGGCTGCAGATCAGAAAGCTTCAATGAGCGATAGCCGATAATTCCTGCACACAGCAAAGGCGCTGTATGCAAATCGCTGATCGTTTCAGGCAGATGAAGTGTTGAATCTGCTTCCGAAAGCATGTACTCAGCATATCCCCCATCCACACTGAACCCGGTGAACTTCGCGTCCGGGCAGAGATTCTCCCGACCGGCTATGCAGAATCTGCAAGTTCCACAAGCATTGTAGAACCATGGCACGCCGGCCCGGTCACCGGTCTGCCAGCCCTGTACACCTGAGCCTATCGCAGCTACATGCCCTACAACCTGGTGTCCGGGTATAAGAGGCAGTTGGGGCGGTTTCAGTTCGCCTTCCACTATATGCAGGTCTGTATGGCAAATGCCGCACACCTGCAGATGCAGGAGCAGCTGGCCCGGACCTGGCTCAGGAACGGAAAGATGCGTGATCTGCAGCGGCTTTTCCAAGATTTCTGCTGGAACAGTCAGCCGCATAGCACGCATCTTCTGCTTCCCGATCCCCGGTTTGAAAAAATTTCTTTGGGTTGACCTTACAACTGGTTTTCTTCGATAAACTCTTCTGTTTGCCGTTTCGCCTCGTCATCCAGATACTGCGCAGGCGGTGTCTTCATGAAATAGGATGAAGGAGCATAGAGTGCGCCCGACATGCCCTTGTTCATTGCAAGCTTGACACAGCGGACAGCATCAATCACCACACCGGCGGAGTTCGGCGAATCCCATACTTCCAGTTTGCACTCAAGATTGAGCGGAACATCGCCAAAAGTGGTTCCTTCCATACGGATGTAGCACCATTTGCGATCGGTAAGCCATGGAACGTAGTCGCTCGGTCCGACATGGATGTCTTCTTCTTTGATCTTATACGGCAGTTGGCTGGTGACAGCACCGGTTTTGGAAATCTTCTTTGATTCCAGCCGATTGCGGTCGAGCATGTTATAGAAATCCATATTACCGCCGAAGTTCAACTGGTAGGTATGGTCCATACGGACACCGCGGGCATCGAAGAGAGCTGTAAGCACCCGATGAGTGATGGTTGCACCAACCTGGCTCTTGATATCATCACCGATGACCGGCAGGTTTCGCTCCTCGAAGCGCCCTCTCCAGTATTCCGAGCTGGCGATGAACACCGGGATTGCGTTCACCAGACCACATCCGGCTTCAAGCACCTGCTCAACATACCACTTCGTGGCCATTTCTGAACCAACCGGCAGGTAATTTATGACAACATCTGTTTTCGTCTCTTTGAGTATCCCAACGATATCAGCTGTGGGGCCTTCCGCTTTTGTTACCCTTTTCGCCAGGTATGTACCCAATCCGTCGTGGGTCATACCCCGTTGGACAGGTATATTCAGGTGGGGAACATCGCAGAATCGGATGGTGTTATTCGGATCTGCATAAATTGCTTCAGACAGGTCCTTTCCCACCTTGGTATCTACCACATCAAAGGCAGCAGAAAACTCGATATCACGGATATGATACCCCCCCAGATTAACATGCATCAAACCGGGGACTTTATCATCCGGCGATGCATTCTGGTAGTAGTACACACCTTGAACCAGGGACGATGCGCAGTTCCCCACGCCAATTATTGCAACTCGTACTTTCTCATCCGGCATTTGTGACTCCTTAATGATAGTTTCCTTAGATCTTTTTTTTGTAAACATCCTCCACTTGCGGTGGAGCTTACAATCAGAATACTTAAGTAACCTGTTGCAGCGATGTTATGCTATGCTACAATCGATACTAGTATGAAGGATCGGTAATGACAGCAGATTCACCCAACCACAAAATACAACAACTTCAGCGTCTGGTAGAAGTGAACCATATCCTTTCTTCCACGCTTGAATTTCCCAAGCTCCTTGAAGCGCTTGCAGACACAGCCAGTGAGCTTACCAGGAGTGAAACAGCCTCTATCCTGCTTTATGATGCCAGGAAAAATGAGTTGCGCTTTGAAGCAATTCCTGGAAAGCCTTCCACCTCCATTAACACCCTCAGTGTACCACTGGATTCAAGTGCTGCTGGTTGGGTTTTTCAAAATAACAAACCCATTGTTATCCAGGATGCATCTGATGACCCGCGAATTTTCCGGGAGATAGATAGTGCATTGAGCTTCACCACCCGCTCGCTGATCGCCGTTCCGCTGCAGGTTAAACAGAAAACGATCGGCGTGCTTGAAGCTGTGAATAAGAAAAACAACTCTCATTATACCGAAGATGACATCAGCATCCTAGAGAATCTGGGATGTCAGGCAGCGATTGCGATCGAAAATGCGCGCCTAGTTGAACAACTGCGGATGGCCAATTCGGAATTAATGCGCCATACAAAGGTCAAATCCGACTTTATCGCGATCGCCTCACATGAACTGCGGACGCCGTTGGGCTTGATCCTGGGCCATGCTTCTTTCCTCAAAGACTATATTCCCAGCCAGCACCAGGAGCAGATTGACGTCATTATCCGCAGTGCAATGCGCTTGAAAACAATTATCGAAGATCTATCAACCATTGCCCATAAGGAACAGGGACAGTCTCGTATCCGCAGAACCCCCTTCTCCATTTCTGAGATGGTAGCTACTACAGCCACACAGTTCCAGAAGCAGGCTGCCAGCAAGAAGATTGAACTGGGCTACGATGTACCAGACGAAGATCTTCTACTGGAGGGGGATAAAGAAAAAATACAAATCATTCTTACCAACCTGATCCGCAATGCTATCACCTTCACCGATCCCGGCGGCCAGATCGGGATTAAAGCTGAAAAAGATTCCGGATATCTCAAGGTGTATGTTGTCGATACAGGGATTGGCATTCCTGAAGAAGAGCAAAACCGGATTTTTGAGCGCTTCTACCAGGTAGAATCTCATCTTACCCGCAAACATGGCGGGATGGGTCTCGGTTTATCAATCGCCAAGGCCATGGTGGAGCTGCACAACGGACAGATCTGGGTTGAGAGCAAGGTTGGAATGGGCAGCCTGTTCTGTTTTATGCTTCCGGCCAACCAGCAGCAGGCCGAAGCAGCTGCACGAATATTCCGCACCTCCTGAAGCCCGGAGCGTACCCGAATAATCCGCTCAACCTGTCTGCTGATGGAATCTCAGTTAATATAGGAAGTGAACCTCGAAAACTGTAGTGGCTGTGCACAGGTTTCCCGCACAACAACAATCCACCTTGCTTCCCGGGTTTGCCTGCAGTATAATCACAAAACAGTTTCGGGGCGTAGCGCAGCCCGGCTAGCGCGCACCGTTCGGGTCGGTGAGGTCGGCGGTTCAAATCCGCCCGCCCCGACTGCAACCCGAAAAACCTTCTCTTGAATTCCTGGAGAAGGTTTTTTCGTACCGGGTGCCGCCGGGTGCTTCCGGGACGTGGCTATAGAAACTCCAGACCCTTCCTGGTGAGTTCGCTTTCCACATTGCCGGTATTTAACGTTCCAGCCGGTTCGAACATTACGATCCAAGCCTCTTCTTCAGCAACAGGCTTATGCTCCACGCCGCGTGGGACAATGAAGAACTCCCCCTCCCCCAGCGCTACATCCTTGTCACGCAGCCTGATACTCATGCTCCCCTGAAAAAGATAGAAAAATTCCTCCGCATCTTCATGCAGATGCCAGATAAACTCCCCCTGTATTTTCGCTATCTTGACCATTTGCCCATTTAATTCACCAACAATTTTTGGATCCCAATATTCCTCTATCAGATCGAACTTCTGGCCTAGATTGACTTTTTCCATACCTGCCTCATTATCGTGAAGTTTTGATCTAAACTCACTCGTCTCCGGATATCTGCTTATCTGTGCCGGCAAACCATTCCATAATTACCGGAATCGCATCTTCTGTTGCTTTTATCCCAGCTTCAATGATCGGTTCAGGATCACGAAAACTCAGGAACATATTGTACGTGGGCGGAATGGAAGGATGAATCAACAGATCAGGCGGGAATGCGGCGAGTTTCTGGCTTACCAGCATATGAGTGCGAATATCAGCCATCCGCTCTACTTCATATGCAATCCCAGGAAGCTTTGTCTTCTGCCAGGTAGATGGATCAAAAATCTTCACAGCAACATCGACCGCGATCACCCGGTCTGCGCCCTGACCTCGGGCCAGATCCACCGGCAGGTTGTTGAGCACACCACCGTCCACCAGCTCCATCCCATTCTTTTCGACAGGGTTAAAAACACCGGGCACTGCAGTGGTTGCCATCAACGCGTCCAGGAGGGAACCCTCGTTCAGAATTACCTCCCTGGCGGTAACGAGATCTACAGCGGTAACAGCAAGCGGGAATCGCAGATCGCTGAACGTTTTAATATCACCCAGCAGCTCAGCAAAAAAGGAGCGGACCTTCTGACCGGCAAACATACCCCGCAGCGGGTGGTGTGTGGGAAGGGAAAGGTCTATCAAGCGCAGCAGCTGCCTGCGGGAGCGCAATGAAAGAACGGTCTTCTCTATCTCCGCAGGTGAAAAACCGGCTGCATAGAGCGCTGCCACCAGTCCACCCATGCTGCTGCCGCACAGGTAATCGACTCTGATACCATGCTTTTCCAATACTTTCAGAACACCAACATGGGCAAACCCTCGCGCTCCCCCGCCAGCCAGAGCCAATCCCAGTGTGTGCGTTTGCTGCTCACTCATGATTCCCACCTGTTCATTGTTCGGCTTATCCTTTTTACTGGAAGAACCCCTGGTTGTCCAGCCGCAGAGAGCAAAAATCCCCCAGATTATCTGAAAATAGACAGTTCCAGATCCCCCGTAATTCAGGCATACCTTCACCCCTTCCGGGTATAAAGGCAGCAAAATTCCAGGTTGCAGTTCTGACCGGATGCCGTGTGACAGTTTTACAGCTTCTGTAATGAAGAATACAACTATCTTTTTAATATAGAAGGCTGCAATATGCTGAGCAGGAAAAATACAGCACAACCCTGGCAGAAGCTCCAATAAAGGAGTTGCTGCAATGCTTCTTCTCTGCGAGAGCAGCATTGCGGGAAGTCCAATTCTGGCGCAGGTATGCAGAACCTGCTATGCAACTGTAATTCTATTCTACATGTGAATAGCCTATTCCCAGCTGTTCTTCCAGATCGGTGATCTGCTTGAGAGCATCCAACGACTGCTGCGCTTCCTCCTCATCCAGCAAATTGATAGCAAATCCCACGTGGACAATGGCATACTGGCCAACCCGGGCCTCGGGCACATATGCCAGGCATATTTCGCGCAGCACCCCGCCAAAATCCGCCTTGCCCATCTTCAACCCGCCAGCATGATAGATCTTAATAATTTTTCCCGGCACGGCCAGGCACATATACCCCTCCTAGATAGAAAAACACGCGCAACCCGTCAAAAGCCGGCAGGCTATATACAATACGAATAACAACCCAACGATCACCCATATCCCACTACTGATTACACCCCAGGGAATATCACCCTGGCAAAATCCTCAGGCGCCAACCCGGGTGATTCCACCTCAAACTGCTTATAAAAGGAAGCAGCAGCCTCGCTGACCGACTGCTTATTTGCGGGTACTCCTTCCAGGTGCTTTTCCAGGTCAGGAAGAAGGTCCTGGGGATAAAAGAAAAAATCACCGGCGATATGAACATCGCATAGTGTTCCCTCATTATTCACTGCGGTCATCTGCAGCAGTCCGCCTGGTGTCTTGACCATGTTCTGGATTACTGCAACACCCTCGCGAATCTTCACAGAGCTGATCTCTACCTGCCTGCGGTCATTTTCAAGGAGCCATTCCGGAGTGTGCAGCTCAGCCATCAGCGTTTCCGCAGCTGACAACAGTTCATCGTCCGCAGTGGTCGAAATATTGAGTTCTCCAAGAAGAGGCTTGAACGCACCCACCAGTGTATACGCCAGATCGGCATTCGCCGGGACAGCACCGGTTTCCCTCTCGATGGTGCTCAGGTTTTCCTGCAGAGTCTTGTACACCTTGTCACGGAACTTCTCATCCGGCACACGCAGCACCCTGCTCATGGCTTCGTAATCAAACTGGCTGATAAAATTCCCAACCAGCACGACCATGTCATTAATCTCAGCAGCGCCGTTGCCGGACACCTTCCGGTTATTGGCAAGTATGTCATTTACCGGTTTATAAACTGCATCGACACCAAACGTCCGGTATGTCTCGACAACCGGTGCCAGGAATTTACGATAGAAAGCTTCCTTGGCTGCTGGTACTTCTGGATGCTCAGCCCGTAGAATCAGCTGGTAGAAAAGCTGACCCCCATCCAGATATACAGCCCCGCCACCAACCTCACGACGAAAGACAGGTATCTGATGCTTTTCCGCATACTCCAGATCGATCACCTGCTGTGCATCCTGGTGGCATCCAATACAAACATATGGTGTCGCCGGCCTTAAAATCAACAGCATCTCACGTCCCAGGTGCGCAGCCGCATGATACAATCCCTGGCTGTACTCCCAGGATACTTTATCAAGAAACAGGCATTCCATTAACAACACCTCTCACAGATAGAAAACTCTAAAGCAGATCCCATAATAGCAGCCGGGTTTTAACCCGCTTCATCATTTCCGGAAAAGCCTGCTGCACAACCGGACTCAGCTCTATTCCAATGGAAATATCCGCCGGTTGTACACCCACAAGATGCAGGTACTCGGGAAGTTTCTCCCGGAATTTGGCGAGACCAAGTACCTCCTGAAACGTCACCTGATGGTCGGATAGCTTAACCCCGGTGTACATCGGTATTTGATCTTTCTCCAGCTCTACAACTGTTCCTGGCGGCTGGTTGGCATTCACAGCATCCAGCACAAGCAAATGGCTGCACGCCTCCACCCAGGGCAGCAGATTCAAGCCAAGGACACCACCGTCCACATATTCCACACCTGCAAGCTCGCCCAGTTTTTCCTGAAGAGCATTCAACAGGTGTATACCACTGCCCTCATCTTTATTAAGCGTATTGCCGAGGCCGAGAATAATTTTTCGTTCTTCCATAGCAGACCCTGCACCGGTATGCGAATGCTCTCCGGTGCCTATTTAAAAAGGAATATACACTGCTTCCTAATAGGAGCAGACACTCAAACCGGTTCCAACCTCGCCCAGATCCTTGCCGTCCACATCAACCATATGAATGGCACAGGCCATACAGGGATCGAAGGAGTGGATGGTGCGTAATATCTCAAGCGGCCATTCCGGTTTGGCCAACGGTGTGCCGACCAGGGAGGCTTCGTAAGCTCCAGGCGCGCCGTTTTGATCACGCGGAGAGGCATTCCATGTCGTCGGTACAACCATCTGATAGTTTTCAATCTTACCGTTATCTATCACGATCCAGTGCCCGAGTGCACCGCGCGGTGCCTCCATGTAGCCAAAGCCGCGTGCTGATCTGGGCCAGGTGCGGGGTTCCCACTTTTCATCATTAAAAGTGCGGGTGTTTCCCGCCTTGATCTCATTGATCAGGCTGTCATACATCCCCAGCATCGAATCGGCAAAGACCTTGGTTTCAATCGCCCGGGCAGCAGTACGCCCCAAAGTGGAGAAGACAGCGCCAATCGGTGCCCCTAGTGTCGCGAGGACATAGTTGGTCAGTTCCTGGGTTTGTTCGTGGCCGGTGGCATACATTGCAAGCACACGTGCCAACGGCCCTACCTCCATCGGCTCACCGTCCCAACGCGGCGCTTTCAGCCAGGAGTACTTCTTCTCAACTTCCAGGTGATCATACGGAGGATTGGGGCCAGTGTAGTTCAGCGTGGTCTCACCCTCCCACGGGTGCAGACCCTGCTGATCACCCTTCTCATACTCATACCACGAATGGGCGATGAATTCCTTCATCAAATTGAAGTCATTGGGATCGGGTTCAATGATGTTGGCAAGATCCCGGCCCTTGATGACTGCGCGGGGAACGAGGAATGCGGATGTATCGCTGTTGTCCGTCCCGGGGAACTCTCCCCAGGTAAGGAAGTTACCCAGCCCTTCCCCAAGGCCGGCGTACTCGAGATAGTACGGCGCAATCGCAAGAAGGTCAGGGATGTAGACCTGGTCGACAAATTCGATCATGCGGTGGATCGAATCCTTAATGATGGAAAGACGCTCAATATTTAGAGCCGTATCACTGTTCGGATCGATCGGCAGCGGAACCCCGCCGACAACAAAGTTCGGATGCGGGTTTTTTCCACCGAATATCGTATGGATCTTGGTGACATGAGACTGCCAGTCCAGCGCTTCCAGATAATGCGCCACCGCCAGCAGGTTAATCTCCGGCGGTAATTTGTAGGCCGGATGGCCCCAGTAAGCGTTGGCAAACAGTGAGAGCTGCCCGCTGTCGACAATCGCCTGCACCTTGCTCTGAACATCTGCAAAATACCCCGGCGAGGAATTGCGCCAGCCGGAAATGCTCTGCTGTATACGACTGGTTTCGGACGGGTCAGCGCCAAGGGCAGAGACAACGTCCACCCAATCCAGTGCATGCAGATGGTAGAAATGCATCACGTGGTCGTGTACATACTGCTGGGCGACCATCAGGTTTCGAATCAGATTCGCCGCAGACGGAATCTGGATACCGAGTGCATCCTCTACGGAACGGATAGATGCAAACGAATGTACAGTTGTACAGACGCCGCAGGCACGCTGCGTAAAAGCCCATGCTTCCCGGGGATCACGTCCCCGCAGGATGATTTCAATACCGCGAACCATCGTCCCGGAGGAATACGCCTGCGTAATGACATTATCCGCACCAACCTCTGCTTCAATCCGCAGATGGCCTTCGATGCGTGTGATGGGGTCAACAACAATTCTTTGAGACACGTTCTCCTCCTACTGTTCGCGCAGCCAGACCAGTGCCTGATCTTCTGTCTGGAAATGGCGAACCTCGTGAGTGTAATAACTGTCTGGAATTTCAAGCGTCGCGGGATCGATATCAGCGCCAAAAATCGCAGAGGTTGGCATCATCGGCCGGAACTGTTTCATATGGTGGGCACACTCTTCGCCCGAGCTGCCCTGCAAATCGATCAGCAGTTTCCCATGATAATCATGGAAAAAATTAGCCAGTGCGCGTACATCTTCATGCGAGAATCCGCCTGTGTGCTGGCACCGCATGATCCCTTTTTCCACCGGGGTTAATGTAAAGGAAGACATTTTCTCATCCCTCCCCGTCAATCAGCGCGTCGGCGACCATCTGGGCCAGCCCGGCTACCTTGAAATCCAGATTAAAATGACTGACTCCGTCACCAAACTGCAATCGACAGTTCGAACAACACATTACAACGGTATCGGCTCCAACTGCGTTCACCTGGTCGATCTTCAGTTTAAATGCCGCATACCTTAATGGATCGGCTTCTTTGATCGCGATCACACCTCCACCACCCCCGCAGCAGATCGCTTCCTCACGATTTGGTGTCATCTCTTTAAAGGAATCAGGTGCAAGGATGTTGAGAAGCCGTCGTGGTTCGTTTATATGGCCACCCTTGCGCTGGATCTTGCAGGCATCATGGAATGTGATAGTCCCGTTATTAAACGCACCGGATTTTAGCTTGATGCGCCCACTTTGAACCAGTTCATCCATCAACGCAACGATATGGGTGATTTCCAACGAAGCAGGTATATCCATCAGATTGTACGCCGTCCAGCGCAGCGCATCATACGCATGGCCACATTCGGTGACCACAATCCGTTTGACACCCATCTCGATAGCGCCATCGACCACACGCTTAAGAAACAGCTTGGTGTGTTCATGGCTGCCTTCATAGAAACCGAAGTTTACTATCTCTCGAGCGGTTGAGCTCATAGTCCAGTTTTCACCCGCTGTGTTCAGGATTTTTGCTATCGCAGCTATATTCTGCGGAAACTTCATGATCTCTATCGAGGAAAAGACTACCAGTGTTTCCGCGCCTTCCTTATCGAGTGGTAGATCCTCCTCCCATTCATCCTCGATAAATTCCATGCGGTCTTCAAAAACAGTATCGGTAACACCAAGAGGGCTGCCTTCTTCAAGCTGCTTTCGGACAGCATCCATTAAATCCTGCGGAACAACACCGGCTGCGACGAGCCCTGTGCGAACATCGTGGATCAAAGAGCCTAGGTCGATGCCCATCGGGCACACCATCGAGCACCTGTTGCAGACTGTGCACGCATGGTAGACGTAGGAACTCCAGTTGAGCAGATCCTCGTCAGTAATTAGCTTATCGACGCCGACAGCCACCTTGAAGCGCCCTGCCAGGGTAAAACGCTGCTCATACACTTTACGCAGAAGCTCTATCTTCCACACAGGTGCATATTCCGGCACACCGGTAGCCTGGTAGAAATGGCAGGCTTCAGCACACATGCCGCAGCGAGTACATGCTTCCAACTGGGAGGCAACCCATCCGCCGGTTTCCTTTACAAACGTATCTAAAGCTAGTTGGGTTTTCATTTTCGCCTCCTATGGATTGACCGCACGTTTGCCATACTCTGTGCCGTGGATGGTCTTTGAGAAGAAATAGAACACAAAGTGCGAAATCCGGCTCAATGGTATCCAGATCAGCAGCAGATCCACAGCCAGCATGTGCAGGCTGTACGCCATTTCATACTTAAAAAACAGATGGTGGGTCATGATGTAGCCTGAAACCATCGGCAGGAACACCAACAGCAGGTTCAGCCATTCAGCCGGGCCGGAAATGAGTTTCATTACAGGATGAAAAAGACGGTTGATGAACAGTGCGATCATGGCCACGATAGCGCCAGCTGCCAGCCAGTCAACAATCGGCAGCGGCAATGTCGGCCAGCCAAACCCGATGAGACTCTTGAAAACAAGCATGTGCGGCGTGCCCAGTACTAATACAGCAAACAAACCGAGGTGGAACAAACCTCCTGCAAGGTATATAACAGGGTTGCGATTGAATGTCTGTTTTACCCAGGGGATGAACGGCCAGATCAGGAGACTTTTAAGGTAGGATTTCACCACCCCGCCTGCCTTGCTGCCGCGTGCGGGCACCCTGTCCTTCTTCCAGCCCAGAGCTATTACCCGGACAAACCGGTACACCATACCAGCGATAAAGATCAACAGCGAGGCCTGGAACAATGGTCCCCGCGAAAATCGAAGAATCGTATGCCAATCCATGTCCTCCTCCTACTCCTCTTCACTCGTGCTGGTCTCGGCTCGTTTCTGCGCACCTCGATTGGCTGCCGCAGCAGCCACGCCAGCAACCACACCTACTGCCGCTGCAGCTCCGGCGGTCGTCAGTGTCGGACGGTCAAGCGGTGCAGACTGGCCCTGGTAGAACCCGCCGCCATCCCAGAAGTTCGGTTCGGAACAGCCCAGGCACGGATGCCCGGACTGGACCGGGAAAGACAGGCCGGCATCCCATTTGATAGTTGCACATGCGTTATAGGTCGTAGGCCCTTTGCAGCCAAGCTTGTAAAGGCACCACCCCTTGCGTGCACCTTCATCATCGAAACTCTTTGCGAACTTGCCGGCTTCATAAAACGGGCGCCGAAGGCAGCGATCATGGACAGTATTGGCATAAAAGGTCATGGGACGGTGAAGATCGTCAAGTTCGGGGAGAGAACCAAAAACAGCGAAGTAAGCCACAGTACCCGTAAATACTTCCGGGATGGCCGGGCAGCCGGGTATATTCACAACCGGCTTGTCTGTGATGATGTCCCAGACTCCCTCTGCGCCCGTTGGATTGGGATCCGCCTTGGGGAGACCACCAAACGCAGCACAATTGCCGGTGGCGATTACAGCCGCGGCCCCTTCTGCAGCCTCGCGCAGCAGGTCCACAGCCGAACGACCTCCGATAGTGCAGTAGGCGCCGTTAGCCGCCGTCGGAATGCTGCCTTCAACAACCAGCACATACTGGCCGTGATACTGCTTCATGATGGCCTCTTTGTTGGCCTCTGTCTGGAAGCCTGCAGCCGCAGTCAGCGTTTCATGGTACTCAACAGATATGACATTTAATACAAGGTCTATCAAAGTAGGCGACTGGGAGCGTGTTAAAGCCTCGCTGCAGCCGGCGCAGTCCTGGAATTCAAGCCAGATCACCGGGAGGCGCGGCCTTGATTCCAATGCCCTTGCAACCCTGGCTGCCGGTGTTTCACCCATTGTATTGAGGAAATCCGGCAGGCTGCTCTGCTGCAGGGGAGGCGCACTTTTTAATCCCATCGCACCCGCGAGCGTCCCGCATATTTTCATAAAGTCTCGGCGGGAAACGCCCTTTTTCTTTAAATGGTCATAAATCGTTCCATCATCCATCTTGCTCTCTCCCTCCAGATCTTCTTGAACTTACTCGCAGGAAACGCCGTCCGCCTCCAGTTTCGCCTGGTATGCTGCCAGGCCATCCGCACCGGTCACCAGCGTGTCTTTTTCACCATCCCAATCACTGGGTTGCAGCTCAGCAATCCAGCCTTCACCGTAGGGATCACGCACAACGAGGTCTGGATCTTCGGCCAGTTTTTCATTTGCTTTCTGCAGAACGCCGGTTACTGGAGCCGGCACAGGCCCCACGAATTTGCTCGATTCAACCGTGGCTGTGCTTTTGCCCTGAGGTATTTCCTTGCCAATCTTCTTGGCTTTAACCGTGACAGCAGCAAAGGAGCCGCCTGCCAGCTTCGCGGCAACCGAGGTCATGCCAACCCGCACCGTTCCATCCGGTTGAGGTTTCGCCCAGACGTGCTTTTCAATCAGGTAATACAGATCCTCAGGCAGATCACATCCCTTAATAATGCTCATTGTCTCCTCCTTATTACGTACAGCACGAAGAACTAGAAGGTCAGTACAGTCTGGCAGTCCTCAGCGACCGACCACATATAGGCCCCGCCGACCATCCGGATGCCATCGATCAGGTCATCAGCTGTCATATCATGCAGCTCTGTGGAGGCAGTACAGGCTGTAAATTCCACCCCGGCCTCCATTGCGTCTTTGAGGAACTTGCTGACTGGTTCGCCGCCTTCCTTGGGATACACTGTTTCCGCCATTCCCTTCTTCAACAGCAGTGTGCCGTCAATGGTGAAAAACATGGTTACTTCGTATTCCATTGCAGCTGCCAGTGTGGCAAAAAAGAAGGGGGTTGCGCAGCGGCGGGGTAAATCGGGGCCGCTGGTCATGATGATCATTACTTTGTCTTCCATTACCTGCTCCTTTAATCAATCAAAACGTCATTACCACAGCATTGTTACTGGCATATTCAAGGAAGGTTGCAGCACCGCCGATTTCTATGCCATCGATGAGATCTTCCCGTTTTATGCCCATAACATCCATTGTCATCTGACAGGCGATCAGCCTGACATCCATCTCCAGCGCCGCTTCCATTAATTCGCTCAATTTGGCGACATGAGCCTTGCTCATCCATGAATTCATCATCATGGTTGCCATACCGGTCATCCCCGGCAGCATACCAATGATATTGGGAACGGGCATGGGCATTGCAGGGTTGGCAATCGGAGCAACTTTCAATTTATCGGCTTTTCCTTTTTTCAGGATCTCAAGCCCATAAAAAGTAAAAAAGATTGCAGCTTCCATATCCATAGCTGCTGCTGCGGTTGCAAGAATAAAAGGCGGGTAAGCTGCATCCAGCGTCCCATGCCCTGCGATAATGGCCAATCTTTCAGCCTGGTTTTCCGACATAATTTCCTCCATTAGATTTTTTTAAACAGAAAAAAGCCAGACTTAAACATCACTGGCTTTTTTTATAAAAAATGTGAACGTTCCGTCTTCTTCCTCATGTCCCAGCAATTCATTGCCGGTTTTACTGGAAAAGGCTGTAACATCGGGTACTGAGCCAGCATCTGTAGACACCATCTTGAGTACCTGACCTGCCTCCATGCCCTGAAGTGCCTTCTTGGTCTTCAGAATCGGCATCGGGCATGGCATTCCACTGCAATCAAGCTCCTGATCAAACTCGTAAGCCATGTTCTTCTCCTTTCAATATAAGGGTGGTTCAGACATCTGAATCGAGATTGCTCATTTCAGAAATCAGCTTCAAACGTTTGAGAACTTCAAACCGCTCGCTGCTGATTTCTCCAAACGTCTTCGCAACTTCAGTCATCCATATCCCAATCTTGTCTTCCATTTTCTTATCGAGAACCCGCAGGGATTTTGCAGCGCTGCGGAGTGCTTCTGCATCGATGCCATACTTCTGTGCCAGGTAATCGATTCGGCTTTTTTCCTCCCCGGGATCCGGTTCTTCAAGATAAAACTGCCCTGAGATAATCATCGCGGAAGGTGACCCATCCACCTTGATGCAGCCTCGTGCATACTGAA
This sequence comes from Anaerolineales bacterium, assembly GCA_016927115.1. Lineage (GTDB taxonomy): Bacteria > Chloroflexota > Anaerolineae > Anaerolineales > E44-bin32 > JAFGNH01. The sequence continues at coordinate 194,015 of JAFGNH010000028.1, forward strand.
GCCCGGCATGGCACTCCACGAAAGAAGGTTCTCGGTCGGGATCTTTCGCCAGATCTTTCCAACACCGAATGCAAGCCTCCCGTCCGGATGGAGAAGCAAGAATCAGCGAGCAGAACGGGCTGCAGTGGCTGATCTCCGTCACAGGCTGGCCGTAGCGGTCAGTGGTGATCGCCCCTACTTCAGCAATCTGGGCGAACACATTCTGGATTGATTGAATACAATGAACAGGGAGAACTTCAAGGGGACGAGCAGGCTGCCCGGGTTTTATTTCAGCTGCGGAGAGCAGCGCATCTATTTCCCTGCGGTCAAACCGCCATTGGCTGCCGACCTTGATTCCGGTCAGGCGGCCGTCGTTGAGCATACGGTAAACCGTCGTGCGATCGATTTTTAATAATTCTTGTACCTGTTTGGACGATAGTAGTTGTGGCATATATATCCTATCTGAATTAATGGAACTTTCCAACCCCCCCTCGTAATATCCATGCCATAGATTACAATACTTTGCTATAGTTTGCAATAGTTTTCTATAGCTTTTACGGATTTTATGCGTCCCCCGTGTATATATGTATACACTCGAGAAAAGGTTTCCTCGCTTTGATATGCAGGTATACGTGATGACTGGAAGCGGAGTGCCATTCTGCCCAACTCGCCCTCATCGCCTTAATACATATCCAACGAATCAGCCTGGACGCTTCTTTCTTCACAAACGTACTCTGATACTCTGTGCAGCATGGGCAGCAATCATTCCGCAAACCAGCCATGCAGCTCAGTGGATAGAGCGCTGCCCTGCGGAGGCAGACAACCGTGCTCGAGTCACGGCAGGGGATCTGGAATAAACCAACCAAGGTTGATCTGAGTGATATTCCCCATGATTCGGTTTGATGCCAGGTAAAAATTGGGAGCTTTGCCAGATTTTCGATTCAAGGCACAGAAATTCTTACGTGAACAGTGTTCGAGTCTCAGATGGTGTTCAGACCCTGTAATCAATTCCTACATTATAATAAGCCAACCTGTTCGATTATTCCCCGGCCCAAGGAGAGTCAAATTGTTAGAAAATAATACTGAAAGAAAACCATGGAGTTTTTTCTTACTAACCTTTGCATATTCATGGTTGCTATGGTTGCCTTCAATACTGAGCGGGTTGGGAGTTGGAATACCCTTCAACGTTTCTATATATACTTCTGTTGTTGTCCCTATTGGGGCATTCGCCCCTTTGTTGGCTGCCATCACCCTGGTATTCCGCGAGGGACGTTGGCAAGGTGTAAAGGTGTTTTTTCGGAAGGCAATTAATTTCCGGGCAAAACCACTTTTTTTTATTCTTGCATTTCTACTGCCAATCGTTATTCATGCGATTGCTCATTTTCTGGCCCCGGTCATGGGGCTTGAAGTCGCCGACACATTATTTCCAGCCGATCTGCCTGCCTCACCAATCATTATCGCTATCCCTTACTTTTTCCTTATGCTATTTATTGGTGGCGGGCAAGAGGAATTCGGCTGGCGCGGCTATGCTCAACAACCTTTGCAAGAACGATTTGGTGTGGTGCCGGCCAGCCTGCTGATTGGTGTTATCTGGGGGTTCTGGCATTTGCCTTTATGGGTAATGCCCGGAGCTGGACATTCGACCTACCCGTTTATCGCTTTCCTGCTCATGACAACCAGCATCTCGGTTATCTATGCCTGGATTTTCAATACCAGTGGCAACAAGCTGATTATCGCTATGATCTTCCATGCCATGAATAACACAGCTGCTCCCTTACTCCCATTTCTTCTCTGGGAAGATGGAAAACCGGAGCTCGCATACTGGGTATATGCAGGAGTAAATGTAATCTTCGGGCTGATTTTCGCTTTTCTTATCAGCAAAGACCCTTTGGCAGGGCGAGGCCGGGACAGGTCGGGTTGGGTCGGATCTGACCGGGTATGACCGGGTGTGACCAGGCGTGACCGTGCGTGGCCGGGTACTGCCGGGAGTTACCGGGCGCTGCCGGGGCTGACCGAACCGCGCGAGGAGGTGCTCTTTCCTCCGATAGAGTGGCTATGCGCAATAATTGATTGCACACATAAGCGCCGTTCTCCCCCCACACCATTCCTTTCAGGAATTACTATACAATGCGCCCAATGTTCCAACCATCCCTTGCCCTGCCTTTTCCCTTGAAAGTATGCGCGGCTTGGGCTACAATCATTCCACAATCCAGCCCCTGTAGCTCAGTGGATAGAGCGCTGCCCTCCGGAGGCAGAGGCCCGCGTTCGAGTCGCGGCAGGGGTATACACTAAAACGAACTGTTAATGGCCGTCTGATAGCAGTTCGTTTTCTATGCGGGGATCCAACAGAAAGTGCTTCACTTTGTGCCCGCCCTTCTTAATTCAAAAGCGGCCTCTTGCATCGAATTAACAATCTGAAGTTCGGTTTCCCATAAATACGCTGAAGATATGCCTGCGCCACTATCTACTGGCAGAAACTGCCTGGAGTCGGTTTAGCTTAATGAGGCATTATCTTTTGGTCTGAATGAGATACTTTACTTTCGGATTTACCGAGGGTTTTAACTAAAAGTTGTGGATTGGCATGAATGAAAAAGGCGGCGTATCCTAAAGGTTGTTCAAAACCAAAGCCAGCAAATAAAGCTGGAGAAAGGATACGCCATGTTGGAGCTTATCACGAACGACCCGGGAAAGACAAGTCCGGAAATTCCCCAATCCCTTGATGAACTAGCCCGGGACGGAGCCAGGCGAATGATTGCAGCCGCGCTTGAAGCTGAAGTAGAAGAATATCTCCAGAGACATTGCCAAAAGAGGGACGGGCAAGGGCATACCCTGGTTGTACGAAATGGTAGAGCGAAAGAGCGCACGCTTACCATGGGAGCTGGAGTAGTGAAGCTCAGGGCTCCACGTGTGAACGATCGCAGAACCGGTCAACAGTTCAGCAGCAAGATCCTTCCGCCGTACATGCGCCGATCGCCTCGATTGGAAGAAGCGCTTCCGGTGTTGTCCCTGCGGGGGCTCTCCACAGGAGATTTCCAGGAAACCTTGCCTGTCCTGCTGGGCCCGGAAGCAGCCGGTTTATCTGCATCGACCATCAATCGACTGACTCGGACCTGGCAGGATGAATACAAGGGATGGCAAAAGCGATCATTGGCTGGCAAGGAGTATGTGTACATCTGGGTGGACGGCGTGCATTTCAATGTTCGCCTGGAGGAAGACAGGCTGGCTTGCCTTGTGATTCTGGGCGTAACCATCGATGGAAGCAAGGAAATTGTCGCGCTGTAAGATGGATACAGTGAGTCAGAAGAGGCATGGGCCAGTCTGCTGCGGGATTTGAAGCGCCGAGGATTGCCAGCACCACTTCTGGCGATTGGAGATGGTGCTCTGGGGTTCTGGGCAGCTGTGAGAAAGGTATATCCACAAACCAGGGGACAGCGCTGCTGGGTCCACAAAATCCGAAATGTATTGAGTAAGCTTCCTAAACGCCTGCAAAAAAGGGCGAAAGCGACGCTGCACGAGGATTATGGCCATGCAAGCATGGTTGCCGAGAACCGGGAAAGCGCACAGGAAGAGATCTGTCAGTTTGAGAACGAATATGGAGCAAAATACCCCAAAGCGGTTGAGTGCCTGACCAATGATCAGGATTCGTTACTGACCTTTTTCGATTTTCCTGCTCATCATTGGATTCATTTACGTACAACCAATCCGATTGAATCCACGTTCTCAACGGTACGGGCCAGAACCAGGAGAACGAAAGGGGCTGGAGGAAGGCAGGCAGGGCTGGCGATGGCATTCAAGCTGGTGACCGCAGCACAGGAACGTTGGAGAAGGATCCGTGCGCCCCACCTGGTTGCATTGGTTCATGCTGGAGTTTAATTTGAAGACGGGGAACAGGTAAAGCCTGAGCAGCCAGTGCCAGTGGAGATTCTTAATGCTGTGGAAGTGGATTTTGATGTGATGGAAAGGATCGCCGCCTGATGCTTAATCCACAACATTTGACAATAGCCCGCCCAGAAAATAGACAATCATTGCCAGGTTATCAATTATATTTTCAAATTCATCTTTCGGGATTTCGAAACAATCACGCTGCCGAATCTCCACATTTGGATAGTTGGCAAACAACTTCTTTATATGTGATACCAGTTTTTCACCTAAGTCCACTGAGATCAGTCTTGAATGTGCAAGGAGATCGTGAATAAACCAGGCTGCTCCAACACCTGCACCTGTGTCTGAATCTGCGATTCTCGCATTGAGATAAACCGCAGCCAAAACACTCAGTAATTTGCCAGCTTCTGCAACACAGGCGGGGGGTGTACCCTTGTATCCTGCTGGTTAACGGTCAGGTATAAGTGGAAATCCCAATTCCTCCGCAAGGAATGACCGCGACGCGGCTATTCCCTGTCGCCTGGACCTTCTTGTTCTGCTCGTATCAGTCTGTATGTTTTGCCGTACCACAGACCTGTATTCAATGTTTCATTGACTGTAAATCCATGGTCGGAAAGAGCCTGCAGAACAGCTCCTCTTCCTGCCTCGGAGTTGCCGTAATCCTGATCAGATACATACAAAAGATCCTCTTGGTACGGCGGTTCCGGAAAACTATTCGATAATAAAGACTTCTGCGAAGCAGCAAAAACATACATTGCCGGATCAGCATGCCAGAGCACTGAGGGTAAGACGCCTCTGGCAGTTGAATCAAGAACTAACTGCGTCTCATTGTGCAGAGGATTGTATTGAGGGCCTCGCGCACTCGCAACGGTTTCTCGTGTAACAAGAATCCCATAAGTCATTTGTAAAACAGAGAGGCACACTACCGCCACGACCTCCCATGTCTTGCGCGATCTGGTCAGCCAGGTGATGACCTGCCCGAGTGCGATGAAGATCAGCGGGGTGACAAGCATAAGGTACTTGGCGCCCATCACATGGCGAGGGCTTCTGCATGACACATACAGCAATGCGACAGCGGCGAAGCAGGCAGACCCTCCAATAATGGGCACTGATTCGAGTCGAGCTATCCGGCGTACCGGCAATCTCCAACTTAAGCGTCGGGCTAGATAGATGCACACCACACCGCAAATCACCCCCACCATCAAGATCGGCAACCTGTTGCGCGAGAGGAAATTAACAAATGGATCAGCAAGTTGATGGGGAACGAATTGTTCAATCAGAGCAAGGAATACTCTCCGAAGGCGGGGTGGAATCTCTGCCCGTGAGAAAGGCTGAGCTTGTGCGGCCGCCCGTGGGAACGAAAGGTAGAAGGTTGGGTGAAGCGATACGAAAAGAAGTGCCGCCGCTGCTATGGAAATTACGATCATGAAAAACGTTCGCCATTGCCTGTTGATCAGGGCTTGAATTGCCACCAGACCTCCACAGGCAGCAAGCAGCAAAATAAAATGGTAGTGGGTGAGTAACCCTGCTGCACTCGTTAGACAAAGGTAAAGTGCAGCAGAAAATGTGGGGCGGCGCAGAAAGCGAAGAAGAAAAAAGATAAAAAGTGAAGAGAACGCCCCGAGCAAGCTGTACTGCCTCGCCTCAGATGCTACAGACAGATTTGTGCCTGCGAACAGCCAGAGCAGTCCAGCTCCCGCAGCCACCAACCGCGAACACCCAAGCAAACGGCATGATGCGGCGATCATCAGGCATGCAACAAGATGAAACGGAACATTGAGTAGTGGCCCACCAGCAAGTGTGACCCCATGCAGCGAAGTCCAAATGTGAAGCAGCCAGAAGTACAACGGGGGGTGGATGTCGAATGCTGCGAGATCTCGGGCAATCTGTTTAAAGCACCAGAATTGATCTGGAGTCCAGAATGCTTGCCATTGTTTGGCCTGCACCCACCTGCTCTCGGGTATCGAAGTTTCATACTGACCCTGATGTCCTGTTGCAGCCAGATAGGATATACCGTCATCGTGACGTATGCGGCGCACCGAATACGCCTGGGCGATAAGCAGCATCATGCCGATAAGAAGGGTGGCCACATAGATAGTTATCAGACAGGTCTTCTTCATGTTTCTCCGATTCTCCGAAAGCCGAATGGTCCGAGGCACCTTGCATCTGCGGAGCAGGCGTCAATTTTACCTGATTATTAACCTTAAGTTTGAAGTTACAACAGCATTTTCAACAAGTCTGACTTCCTTCTGGTCGGAATTAACATCCACCTTTACACCGTAGGGTAGTATCAAAAACGGTTCTGTGGGGCCAAAATCCATACCACTGACAATTACTAAATCATCCGGCTTCTCCTCGTCCTGTATAGCCTGTAAAATAGCTTCGTCGTATTCTGCGATACTGCCTGGTTCAATCTGACCACCGGGCCGCCCATCGTTGTCTCCGTCCAGCACATAGATAGCCGGGTATGCAGTCCCTGGCTCGTAATCCCGCGGCAGATAGACGTCTATCGTGAACGTATCGTTCACATGATCAGACCAGAGTTCGAAGGATTCAGGGCGCCCTCGGTAGTGCAGGCCCAGCCAGACCGATTCGACGATATCCTGGAAGCCCACAAGAGCAGCCAAAACCAGCATCAGCATTCCTTTGCGAATAAAAGTCCATCCCGCTCCAATTAGTAACACACCAGTGACAATAAGCACAACTGGTTTCTCCTGCTTCTTAGCCACAATAAACATACAGATACCCCCCAAAATGTAAATCCCTGTAAACAAGATATCCAGCCACCACTTTGTCAGAAAACCTGCTGTTGATTGGTAACGATCACCAAATTGCATGTCCTGGCTGATGATTACCAGGGAGGGCTGCAGCCAGCCCAGTTCCTGGGGACAGGGTTTGATCCAACCCGCTTGCCAGCGCCATTTCCCCATACCCGGAAAATCAGCCCGCTGCCCAACTCTGACACCAAAATGCAGGTGTGTGCACATGGGATTTTTTTTCGCTAACGGCATTTTCATACTCATCCCCCAAATAGCCGATGAGCTCCCCCTTCTGCACCGGTCCTTTCTCTATTTCCCAGCGGCTGGGACTCAGATTGCCGTATATCGAGTAGAGGTTGACCTGCGGATGATCAATGATGATCAACCGTATCCTTGCATCGGCCCGGAAAAACGAACCTGACTATCCGCCATGGCATACACCGGTGTGCCCGCCGGTTGGAGAAAATCTTCAGCCGCATGATGCTCATGCCCGCGCATCGTCCTGCCGCCCGCTGCAAACCCGGTCGAAAACTGGGCCTGTGCGGTAAATATTTCAGGATCGGTCAAAGGAAATTGGAAAGGCGCACTTTCATTTTCAAAGTAAGTCGGCATATCTGACAGATCGACTGGAGTGGTTGGCGGGCAAGATGCGGGCACCTCAGTGCATCCCCCTGAAACAAGCACTAATAAGGTACGCTCATCAGCAAGCTGTGATATTTCACAACATACTCCTGTTTTTTCGGTCCATCTCTAGGTGTGCGTTGCCGCCGAACAGGTTGATAGCCCAAAGAGCTGATGGATAAAAAAATACCAGCCTGAATCATTCCCCACACACACTATACTACATAAGAAATCCCCCAAAACGCATGGTATCTATGAATAATCACAGGTTATGTTTTCCTTACACGCTTATTCGGCAAAACTCCTGGAAAATATCCATCCACAGAAACAAAAATCCCCAAACCGAAGAAGCTGCTGGATCGGGTGCATCACCTGGAATCTTTTTCTTCTTCCACAATTAGCTGCGGCCGCGTTGAGTATTGTAACTTTTCCTCTCTGAACTCATAGTATAGGTAGAGGACCTTATGCTCACGTTCAAAGAACTTTATGAAGCATACGCGGCTGATGTCTACCGTTTTTCATTATGGCTTGCAGGAAGCCGTTTTACCGCAGAGGATATAACCTCAGAAACCTTTGTGCGGGCCTGGGCATACCCCAATCAGCTTCGCACGGAAACCTTGAAGGCTTTCCTGTTTACAATCGCCCGGAACCTCTATCTGGATAGACAGAGAAAGAGGAAACGCGAGGTCGACCTGCAGGATTTCTACCCGGACCCTGCCCTGCAGCCGGAAACGATGGCTGAATACCAGCTCGAAATTCTACGCTTGCAGCAGTTCCTTCAGACTTTGCCCGAGATAGACCGTGCAGCCTTCGTTTTAAGAGTTCAGCACGAACTGCCGTATGCTGAAATTTCCCGGGTTCTGGGCATCTCCCTCGCAAACACAAAAGTGAAAATCCACCGCGTTCGAAAAAAGATACTTGCTGCCTGGATAAAAAAGGAGACAGAGTGATATGAACGTAACGAAAGATGTGATTTTGGATCTGCTGCCGCTCTATCTGACAGATGAAGTGAGTGCCGATACTCACGCCTTGATAGAGGAATATCTGGTAACTGATCCGGAACTTGCCGGGCTGGTAAAAAAACAAAAGGCCGCCCTCTCTTTACCAGGAAGTATTCCCGCTCCACTCAGCGAAGAGGCTCAATTGAAAGCATATAAAAAATCAAAACTGGTCATGTTTATCACCATAATCCTTCTGGCTTTACTGATGACGGCAATCATCGGGGTTACTCTGATGGCATTCTTACTATCCACCTAAAAAACTTTCATCGAAGAAACCATGTCTCACCCGGGTTTTATCAGAAGAGGCGTTTCACAGGAGGTAATAATGGAACATCCAAATCCAGGCTTAAGCCAGTTCTTCAGGGTAATGGTCAGCAAGCAGCCCTATCTCAACCTGCTGTATCTATTCAGCTCATTTCCCCTTGGGCTTTTCTACTTTGTGTTCCTGGTTTCCGGAATCGCTTTAGGTGTCTCACTCTCGATTATCTGGGTGGGAATTCCCCTCCTCCTGGTGATGGCAGCCGGCTGGTTGATGCTGGCCAAATTCGAACGGTTCCTGGCAGTGCACATACTGAACGAGGATATTCCTGAGTTCAACCACTCTGCAAACACTGATACAAACCTCTGGAATCGCTTCAGGGAGCATTTTGCAAATACGGTCACCTGGAAAAGCCTGCTGTACCTGATCCTGAAATTTCCTCTGGGTCTGGCAACTTTCGTGATTCTGGTTACATTGGTCGCTCTGACTCTTGCCTTCCTGTCCCTGCCGTTCACATATAACACCATGGAAATATCCTTCGGCCCCTGGCTGCCGCTGTGGCAGATGGATAGTGTAGTAGATGCCTTGCCATGTGTATTGATTGGTTTGCTGTTATGGCCTGTGACGCTGAACGTGGTCAACGGCCTGGCCTGTATCCACGCCAGGCTCGCCAGAGTGATGCTGAGCAAGAACCAGGTTGAAATTCCATTCAGTCTGCGAGCTTGATAGAGTAACTTTTACATAAATCCATGCGTACTTCCTGGTTACCCAGTACACACAAACCTCTCTGCATATCTACCCGCCACCATATCCTCCAGGCAGCGGGAGAGTTTTCTCAAACTTCGAATGTGCCCTTAAAGCGGTCGGTGAGGTCTTGACAGAAACCAATACAGGCAATAGTATTGTTACATTGGTACACTGGTACCTTAATATCATGGAGTTCCTATGACAGATCACGATAAAAAAATCCGCGTCGAACGTGTGCAGACAGGTGTGCGTATTGAAAAACGCATGCTGAAAGTGCTCAAAGCCCTGGCTGAGTATCTTGAAATATCCCTCGGCGATTTGCTTGAAGGCATCGTGCTGCATGCATTCGACGGCAAACCGTCACCATTGGATGAAGATACATTGCAGCGCATCACGGTCCTGAAGGAAGTCTACAATATGGACTACGATTCCAGCGCTGCCCATAACTTTGAAGAAGAATAATCAAAAAATAGGAGCCAGTCCCCTTTTTTGATCGAACCGCACGCCTCTGCTTATACATATTCCTTTCCCCCTCTCCGGCCTTTTCAAACAAAGGAGAGGGTTTTTTTATGGAGGTTTCCATGAAACGAAAACCAGAGCTTGAACCCTCCACCGGCAGCATGCCGACATTCCTGATCACATGGCTCGGGCAGGTTGTCTCCCTGACCGGTTCCGGACTGACCAGCTTTGCTCTCGGCGTATGGGTCTTCGAGCGTACAAACTCGCCAACCCTGTTCGCGTTTATCGGGTTTTTCGCTGTTCTACCCAGGATTTTCTTCTCCCCCATCGCCGGGGTTCTGGTAGACCGATTCGACCGCCGTAAAATCATGATCCTGGCTGATGCCGGGGCCGGATTGAGCACCCTCTTTATCTCTCTTTTGCTCTTTACCGGTCACCTGGAGCTCTGGCACATCTACCTTTCCGCAACAATCAGCGCACTCTGCGGTGCCTTTCAATGGCCTGCATACGCCGCCTCTGTGGCCCAGCTTGTATCCAGAAAACACCTCGGCCGTGCCAATGGCATGATCCAGTTCGGCCGGGCCGCTGCCGAAATCTTCTCACCCCTGCTGGCTGGTCTACTGATATTAACCATCAAACTCCAGGGCGTCATCCTGATCGACGTCGCTACTTTTTTGTTCGCTATGCTGACACTCCTGATGGTCAGGTTCCCCCGACTGGAAAGCGAACCCGCCAGAATCGATCCCTCTTCCCTCAAAAATGAAATCCCCTTTGGGTGGCGCTATATTCGTGCTCGTAAGGGCTTGCTGAACCTGCTGCTTTTCTTTTGTGCAGTGAACTTCATCTGGGGTATGGTTGGTGCCCTGATCGTGCCGATGATCCTGAATTTCACCACACCTGATAAACTTGGAGCCATCATCACAATCGCTGGAACAGGGATGCTGGCAGGTAGTCTGTTAATGACGGCCTGGGGTGGCCCCAGACGCCGTGTTTATGGTGTGATTTTATTCGAACTGCTGAGCGGTTTTTGTTTTATCCTGATGGGTCTGCGGCCGGATTTCTGGCTGGTGGCAATTGGTGCTTTCGGCGCGCATTTTACCATTGCAATCGTTTTCGGTTCAAATCAGACCATCTGGCAGACCAGGGTGGAACCGGAAAACCATGGGCGTGTGTTCGCCACCCAACAGATGTTTACCAGCCTGACCCAGCCGCTGGCTTATCTGTCCGCCGGGCCTCTGGCAGAGAAATTTTTCGGGCCGCTGATGATTGCCGGCGGGCCATTATCCCTCAAACTGGCCTCCCTGCTTGGTTCCGGTACAGGTCGTGGCATTGGGCTGATGTTCGTCCTCATGGGGCTGGTAAAAATCGCGATCTCGGTTTTTGCATATCTCAACCCTCGAATGCGCCTGATTGAAAACGCAAAGCCTGGAACTTCGGCACCAACCGAAAACAAAGAAGACGGGTTCCATTAGCTGTCCCGCGAATGTTCAAAGCAGCCTGCAGAACCTGATCTAATTCAGGGAGACCACACTTCCCGTTTTAATCCAGATTCCCCGTGAAAACCGCAAGATCCACCAGCAAGAGCCACAGGTTTTCTTCCCAACACGCATTATCCAGACCACTAGCGTCACTATCTGGTCTCTCCCGGTTCGGCATTGAGAGTAAAGCTTTTATAAAAGATTCTGTATTGACCGCCAAATATTTATCATTTACAATTCTGTGACTATTTATCCTGTTCTGGTCATACGTAAGGAATAGAAAAGCCATGCCGCGAGCATTTACCGAAACTGAAAAAGAAATCATCAGAAAACAGATGCGGGAAAAGGGAAAAATCCTTTTCGAGAAACAGGGAATCCGCAAAACCACCATCGAAGAACTGAGCCTGGCTGCAGGCATATCAAAAGGTGCCTTCTATAAATTCTATGATTCGAAAGAAGAACTGTATCTGGAAATCCTCGAGGAATTTGAAAGAGAAATACAGCTTCAGATCATCCAGTTTGCAGTAGACCCGGGCGACGATGCCCAGGAAAATCTCCTGAACCTTTTACGGAATCTCTTTCTCACCATGGATGATTATCCGATCCTGGAAAATATCCACAGCAACGATGTCGAATACCTCACCCGCAGGATTCCTGCCGAACGCATCCAGCAGCATGCAGCCGGCGACAGGGAATTTGCCGCCGGCCTGATGAATAAATTCAACCAGGAAGGAATCACCCTTACCGCGTCCCCGAGGGTTATCAGCAATCTGCTCAAAGGTATCTTTTTTATCTGGCTGCATCGGGAGGACTTCGAAAAAGATGAGTTTGAAGAACTTTTTAATACGTTACTTTCCCTGGCAGCCGGATACATAACAGGAAAAATTCAATGAGCCACGCTATTGAAATCACTCAGTTCTCCAAGTTCTATGGCGATGTCCAGGCCGTTAATCACATCAATCTTCAGATTGAGCCAGGAGAGATTTTCGGTTTTCTAGGTCTTAATGGGGCGGGTAAAACCACAACGATCCGGGCACTGCTGGGAATGATCAAACCAGGCACAGGGACCCTGAGTATGCTTGGCCAATCCATTTTCCCGGAAAATCTGAATCTCTGGCAGCAGGTCGGATATCTGGTGGAAAAACCGGTTGCTTATCCTGATCTGACCGTTAGGGAGAACCTGGAAGTCGCCCGCCGGCTGCACGGACTGCACTCTCCGACTGTTGTCGAAAAAACCCTCGATCGCCTGGGAATCACACCCTATGCAAACCGCAAAGCAGGCACTCTGTCTACCGGCAACCTCCAGCGGCTTGGCCTGGCACGGGCAGTTCTCCACAAACCTGTTCTGCTGATCCTGGACGAACCTGCCAATGGGCTCGACCCCGCAGGGATCGTTGAAATCCGGGAAATGCTTAAAACCCAGGCACAAAACCAGGGCGTCACTATCTTCATGTCCAGCCACATTCTTTCTGAGGTTGACCAGCTTGCCACCCGTATCGGAATCATTCACAACGGAGCTCTAATTGAAGACCTGGATAAGGAAAGCCTTGGACGTTTCAAGAAGCGGCAGCTTGTAGTAAAAACACGTAATTACGATCTTGCCTGCTCGATCCTGGTAAATGCGGGATATGATCCCGCCATGAACGAACAGGATAAAACCATTTTGCTTTCTGAAACCAGGGCTGTTGAATCTCCCGAGGAGGTCGCCTCCTTACTTGTCCGGAATGGCGCACCTCCGATGCACCTGGCAGTGGAACAGCAGAGTCTTGAAGATCATTTCATGCAATTAACGAGAACATCAATATGAAAAACCTCAAAGCCGCATTATGGGTTGAAACACTGAAGGCCAGACGATCAAAGATATTCCTGGGTTCGGCTGCTGGCCTTTCCCTGGCACCAATTATGGGAGGGCTGTTCATGATCATTCTGAAAGATCCTGAAGCCGCTCGTTCAATGGGGTTGATCAGCCTGAAAGCACAGTTAACCGTCGGCACCGCAGAATGGGCAAGCATGTTCGACATGCTTTCACAGGCCGTTGCAATTGGAGGCATGGTTGTGTTCAGTATGATTGCAGCCTGGAGTTTCGGCCGGGAATTCTCTGATCAAACAGCGAAAACCTTCCTGGCTGTACCAACCTCCCGCTCTACGATTGTCGCCGCTAAACTTGTTGTTCTCTCAGTATGGTCTTTCGGCCTGACAATTCTTGTTTTGGGTCTTGGCCTGCTGGTCGGTTTCCTGGTGGATATTCCAGGATGGTCAGTCTCACTGCTTCAAGCTTCGATTGTGAACATTATTGGCGCTTCAATACTGACCATCCTCTTGCTGCCTTTCGTCGCTCTTATGGCCGGCCTTGGACGTGGATATCTGCTGCCCATGGGATGGACATTTCTGATGTTGATCTTTGCACAGGTTTTCGCGGTTATTGGTTGGGGAGAAATATTCCCCTGGTCCATTCCCGCTCTTTTCAGCGGCGCTGCAGGCCTCCGAAGCGATATGCTTGGGCCCCATAGCTACGTAATAATTTCGGTTTCCAGCCTTATCGGATTGGTGCTTACATTCCGGTGGTGGAATCATGCTGATCATGCGAAATAACTACCGGGAACGAAAAAAGAATACTTGCGATCGGATAATGCATGCATCCTGTTATGATTCAGCTGATTCTGACCAGGCTTAATAATTCGCATCCCGGTTATGCAGTATTTCTCCAGGATTCCATACTTTTAATAAACGAAAAAAACGCCTCACAATCAGGCGTTTTTCTCAAAAACAGTTTGATAAATCTCCGAATTCTTACTCCCCCAGCAGCGACCGCATCTGTTTGTAGATGAAGTTGGCCGCACCCCTCGGGTTGAACCGGTACAGGAAATCCATCAGCTTTGAATCGGAGCCTACCAGGACTCGGTAGCTGTTCTTCTCGATACCGTTCAACATTATCGCCGCGGCCTTGCCAGGTTCAAGCGTTTTAATAGATCCGCTCCCACTGTCGGCTTCTGCCTGAGCTCCAACATCCACACCAGAATTTGCAGCTATATTCGTACCAATCGCCCCAGGGAATATGACCGTCACATGAACATTGGAGTTCGCAAGCTCAGAGTGCAGCCCTTCTGTGAGCAGTTTTACAGCTGCTTTCGATGCACCATAGATACTCTGCCCCGGCACCGGCAGGAATCCGCCCATGCTGGACACATTGGCTATATGCGCCTCCGGCCGTTTGAGAAAATAAGGGAGAAAAGCCTTGGTCATGTAGAGTGTTCCATAAAAATTAATATCCATCACCCGTTCGATCTGTGCATATGTCAATTCGTTGACTCTCACAAAGGGCTGGATGATTCCGGCATTGTTGATCAGACCATCCACAGTTCCATGTACAGCGATAACCTGTTCAGGAAGGGCTGCCACCGCTTCCCTGTCCGTGATATTGACAACATGTGTGGACAGCTTGTCTTTCATTTCTCCCGCCAGGCTGACTGTCTCCTGCAGCGCAGCTGCATTGATGTCTACAGCGGCAACCTTTGCGCCGCGGGATAGAAGCTGGAGAACCATTTCCCGACCCATCCCATTTCCACCACCGGTTACCACGACAACCTTATTCAGGAATTTCATAGACTTTTCCTCCCTTGAGAATTCACTCGCTCACTTACTTCCGATTGCCGACACACATGCAAAAAATGCTGTGCATGCCTCCTTGAAATTATAACAAACTGGATACCATTTAGACGTTATCTTATGGTAAAGGTAACCTCAAAAATCCTGAAGAGCGCGGATGTGTGCATACCATCTCCCGCAGGAGCTGGTATGCGCCGGTTTCATTCTATCGGACGGCTTTACTTCCAGACAATCCTGGAATAATCCGCACAATTACATGTTTTAGAATTTCCCTACCGCGTCTGATACAATGCAACCATGTCTTCACCTGTTACAGATCCAACGCCTGCCATCTCTGCGATCCTGCTCGATCTTGATGACACCTTGATCGATCATACAGGTGCGGAGCAAAAAGCCGCCCAATTGTTTGGTAGACAGTTTGCGGATACGATCCCGGATTATGTTTCCGAGGAGTTTCCTCAACGCTGGAAGGAAGCCGCCGGGCTGCATTTTATTTCGTTCCTCAGCGGTGAAATCAGTTTCCAGGAGCAGCGACGCAGACGTCTCCGGACGATTTTTCGTAGAGAAGATTTGACCCCGGAAGAAGCGGATACAATCTTCAACAACTATCTAAAATACTATGAGGCGTCGTGGGAGATATACCCTGACGTTGCAGCCTTCCTTGAAAATCATGCTTACCTCACCCTCAGTGTTATTTCGAATGGTGAACAAGCTCAGCAAGAAGCAAAATTAGACAAAGCCGGTATTCGGCATTACTTCAGGCATGTGCTGACAGCTGACTCGGCGGGTCTCTCAAAGCCGGATCCCAGGTTCTTTCACCAAGCGTGCAGTCTTCTGAATCTGGAACCCTTTCAGGTATGCTGTATCGGAAACAATCTGGAAAATGACACAACTGGAGCGAACGATGCCGGCCTGCGAGGGGTATGGCTGAACCGTTCCGGCAAACCTGTGCCAGAAGGTATTGAATCCATCTCAAGCCTTGCTGATTTTCGTGTGTGACCTTTTGAAGAATAAATAGCGGGAATCTCTTGATGTGTTTCCTGCAGACCTGTTGTGGGAGATTAATATGCGTGTGCTCGGGAATGGCTTGAACATACCAACATCTCACCAAAGAGAAATCTTATGAAAAATTACAGTTGGATTATTCGTTTTACTTTATGGTGGGGCATTATTGCAGATCTGCTGGAGACAATAAGAATGGCTGTGCCTGTTTTTTTTATTAAAACCGCTGGCCTGCAGGCCAATGTGGATAAAGATTTCCGCTTCGCCCTGCTCTACGGCGCCCCGGTGATGCTTGGCTGGACACTTATTTTATTCTGGGCAGATAAAAAACCAATTGAACGCAAAGGTGTGTTCCTCTGCCTGATCCCGGTCATACTAACGTATTCCATTGTCGAAATGATTGGTATAAAGATGGGCATATTGGGTTTCCAGCAGGCAGTCGTTACTTTCATCCTCCAGGGGATTCTATTGCTGCTTTCAATCGTGAGTTACTTCCTTGCCAGAAATATTGAGAAGACTGAAGGGTCCTGAGAATCTAAATTTAATCAGACGGAATACATCTCAACCCAGTCGCAGTGATTTAGCAAAAACACTCGTAAAATCAGGATCACCAGCAAGTTCGATGTACTGGACCTTTCTGGCCAGATATTGTGCTTCATCCCTTTTTTCCCTGGAAATGAGTGCGAGTTTTGCTCCGATTCCAGCTGCATTCCCGACCTGAAATACCCTTGAAACCGGCAGTTCTGGAAGCATTCCAATTGTGATTGCGCTGCTTACATCAAGATAGGTGCCGAATGCCCCCGCAATGATAATCTTATCGAGCTCACTCGCAGAGATTCCATGTCTGACTAACAGCACTTCAATCCCGGTTCGGATAGCCCCTTTTGCAAGCTGCAGCTGCTCAATATCCCGCTGTGAAAACGTTATAGCCGCCCCATTTCCCTGGCTCGGGACAATCTCATACTCCTTCTCTCTGCCCTCTCCCCTTATACAGGGATGTTCCATAAATCTTCCGCGTCGATCAACAAAACCGGCTTGATACAATTGTGCCAGAACATCCAGGATCCCGGAACCACAAAGCCCCACAGCGGGAAGATTATCGATGGTCTGATAAGTATTTTTACCCTCGATAACCTGGAACCTTTCAATCGCTCCGGGAGCAGCCCGCATGCCATGCTGGAGATGAGCCCCTTCGAAAGCCGGACCGGAAGCTGTTGAAAGGCTGGACATTATGCCCCGGTTGGACAGGCAGATTTCGGTATTCGTCCCAACATCAATTGCCAGGATCACCCCTGTTTCAGTAGATATGTTTGACGCCAGCAGCATAGCCACATGATCGCCTCCAACATACCCGGCGATATTGGGTAACAGATGGACATAAGCACCCGGAGCGATCCGTATTCCGAGATCGCGTGCTTTGATATCCAGCTCAGATGCTACTTCAGGGACATAAGGCGCCCTGCCAAGCTGCCAAACAGGGAAACCCAGGAATAGATGATGCATGGCTGTATTGCCGGCAACTACCATATTGACAACCTGACTCAGGCATTGTCCGCACTGCCGGCACATCTCAGCAATTGTTTCATTGAAAACATCAACGATTAACGACTGGAATTGTTCAGCCAGATTCGAGTCTGTCTGTGCTGCAGTCATCCGGGTCATAATATCCTCGCCATAAGCTACTTGAGGATTCATCAAGCCCTTCGAGGACAGCGTCTGCCCGCTTTCCAGATCCATTAAATACATCGCAATCTTGGTTGTACCAAGGTCAACCGCCACCCCCAACGACTTGCTCCCCTCTGGAAGAACCGCAATCACTTCCCCCTGATACACAACCACCAGAACACGCCAGTTGTTCTTTCTGAGAATGTCAGAAAGACTTCTCAGGAGTTGATAGTCAAACATGAGATCCGTTAAGTCGTATCTGTCTCTTAATTCATCAGCGATTCGATCAGCATCCGATCTTAAATCTTTGAAGGAAGGAGGAGCCAGATCCAGAAGATACATTCTTGCAGCCGGATCAGGGTCAACGTGAATTTCCCGGCCTTCCACCTGGGCGCGCTGTTTTACAGCCAGAGATTCGGCCGGTACGAACACCTTGCAGTTCGTTTCCGGGAAAACACAACAAGCAAGGCGATATCCACGGGAAAGTTCATTAACAGTGATATGTTCACGTTCTTTCCCGGTAACTTCGGAGACTTTTCCTGCCAATATCTGCACCTTGCAGCTGCCGCAGTTTCCCACTCCCCCGCATATATTCACCAGGCAAACGCCCAGTGAACGTGCGCAGTCCAGCAGGGAATTACCCTCCGGACATTCTCCACGAAGACCAATCGGTTCAAAATCAATATAAGGACTCACAGTTAATCTTCCAGCTGGTAGAACATTTCGTACCTGACCTCTTCCCCGGGAGGAACGATCACAAAATTCTCTTCCCATTTCGCCTGGACGAGATTCTTCAAGAATTCATCTGATCCGGGGATCTCTTCATACATCAGATTAAAACGATCAGCCACCATTTTTGCGTATTTCCGGTACACCCCGGAATCATAATGCTCAGATGTGATAAGAGCCAACCGGGTGTAATTCGCTATATATTTTTTTGTAATCCGGTATGCTTTATCCGGACCGTATGTATCCCGTAATGTGCAGTATTCTGTATAGGGATCTTCACCGCATTCTATCCACCCCCGGGTAAGGTAGAACGTTCCGGGTGCCTGCCTGAACTGCTGCTCATAAGCTTCTCTTGATCCAAGAAACAGCGTGATGCAGTCATCAGCCCGGGGGATCACAAGTCGAAAGGTTCTTGAGCGAATCCCAATAACAGCGTTTGCACACAGACCGTATCCTATCAGAATAGTCCCATACTCGGGGCTTGTTCGATCTATCGCAGTCTGCAGCCGGGCGTGCAGCTCTTCCGGGATATTATGCAGGCCATACTCCAGAACTTCCATCTCAAAATGATCGGGGAGGAGTGAACCCAACTCCTCCCCAACCGTTTGACAGGCAATGATCTTCGTACGCAGTTCAGTCATACAGCTATCCAACCCTGCAGTTTTATTCCGTTACCTTCGGACGGTATGTACGCATATAGGTACGGGTTTTTATATCACGACCAAGGAATATATTTCCGGCTGAGAGCGCATACCGGATCTTTGACTCGGTCGGGTCGGTGATAGGCATATTCATTCCCAGAGTATATGCTGTACTCAGAAAATGTGCATTAAGGTCAGCCCGGAGAGGCATGCCAAAACTCACATTGCTGGCACCGCCGGTAATATTATTCCTGGGAAATTCCTCCCGCAGCCGCCGGGTAGTTTCCAGAGTAACCCGGGCAGCCTGGCCATCAGCACCAACAGTCATTACAAGCGGATCAAGGAGGATATCCTCTTCAGCGATACCCGCCTGTACACAGATATCCACAACCTTATGCGCGATACGCAAACGATCGTCAGCGTTATCCGGGATACCCTCCTGCCCCATACACAACACGATCACAGGTACCTTGAAATCAGCAATGATCGGAAGGTTGTTCGCCAGGATCTTGTCTTCTCCGCCGATTGAATTCACAAGCGGGCGACCGGGGCAGGCCTTGAGTGCCGCCTCCAATGCAGCGGGGACACGCGTATCGATGGAAAGCGGTATACTGACAGCTTCAGATATTCGCTTGACCGCCTCAGGCAGCACCTCCGCCTCATCAATACCCCTGCCGCCGACGTTTACGTCCAGGATATTTGCGCCGGCCTCGACCTGAAGAACAGCTTCATTTATCACATAGCCCCATTCGCCTTCCTGAAGAGCCTGACGGAGTCTCTTGCGGCCGCTGGGATTGATCCGCTCCCCAATCATCCGGACTGGATCTGTCGGGGCTGCTAAAATAGGTTCGCCGGTTCCCTGTAACAGCATGCTCATGTAAAAACCTTTCTATCAGCTGATTTCCATTCACGTGCCTTGAGGATGGTTTCCTCTTCAGGCTGGCCTTTTAGCCACTCGTCAAAAGGTTTGAACTGCGGTGGTTCCACCGCGATACTGGAGAGATTTGCTGCGATAGGATATCGGCCAAGTACACGGGTTGCCTCAACGGCTGTATGAATGTTTATCGGGGGTGAATCAGCCGGGATATTGCCAATCATCATCAGGAACCTGCCATCGCGCCCCAAAATATCTATCCATTCACGGACCTTATCAGTGATCTGCTCCGGAGAACTATCACGGACAAAACGGCCATTCAAAGCCCCCATGATGGGCATTTTCTTTCCTGATCTGGTTGCATATTCGTAAAGCCAGTGCATATTCCAATCCTGGGTGCGTCCCATAGCTGAAGCAGCCAGTTTCATCGGGAAGGTCTTGGCAACCACATCCCAGCATTTAAACATAATATCCTTATCGAACTTGCCAGGATCCTCCTCGCAATAGTCTCCAGCCACAGCCCCAGCCGAAATGGCCATACCAAGTTCTTTCTTCCCGCGTTCCTTCATTCGCACAGAAGAAGGGATAACCCACTCGTCGATTAGCTCTGGAGTCAGATTCGGAAACGCTGCCCAGGCATCAGCTCCCATCGCATTCTTGATACCAAACTTGCGGAGAGCTTCCATGTACGGCCAGATTGCCTGGTTTTCCGCCCAATCGAAAAGCGCCTGCATGAATACTTTGTCACGTTTCATTGCCCGAACAGCTGGCGGGTACCCCATCGCCTGGCAAAGCAGACTCCAGGGTGAGCAGAACAAACCTCCTGCGAATGGGCCGGGAGCCTTTTCAGTAAACTGCTTCGCAACCTCAATGCCGTAAGGAATACGGCCTTTGGATGGATCCAATGGACCATACTTCTCCAGGTCAGCCGGGGACTTGATCAGCGGATTACTGACATCAACCGTCGGCATGGCATTATCGCTGTAGATCATTTTTGCGCCTAACGCCTCTACTTCCAGGTTATAAACATCAAAAGTAATGGTATTGGAATCAAATCCATACCAACGGCATACTGCCAGATGTACATCGACCAGAACATCTGCTTCCCAATAGAATTTCCGTGCTGGTACTCTGGCAACCGTCATCGCGTGATCATGCATCTGCGGCCCCTGGAAGGGCACATGATCCGGATAGGTTCCGGACATCGCCGCGATGATCCGACCCAATCCACTTAAACGTCCTAAACGTATTCCGTATCCATATAACATGCCATGGATCATTTCAAGTGTTGGGTTCGCCATTGTTATCCTCCCACCAGTTCAAGCGCTTTTTCCATTGTTACCATAGCGTCCTTACCCCACGCATCTGCACCAACTTCCTCGCAGAATTCCTGGCTGGTAGGTACGCCACCGACCATAATCTTGAGGCTGCTGCGCAATCCCTGTTTTTCCAGTTCCTCAATGATTATCTTCATTTCGAGCATGGTTGTGCTCATATAAGCACCCAGTCCGAGAATGGCGGGTTTATGTTCCTTTACCGCTTCGATGAAGGTGTCAGTGTGGACATCGATCCCCAGGTCGATGACATCAAACCCGGCGGACTGGAGCAAAGCAGTAACAAGGCTCTTCCCCAGATCATGCATATCCCCTTCTACAACCCCGATCACAAACTTGCTGGCTGGCCGGCCGTCACCGCCCTCCTTCAGTCTGGGCTCCAGCGGAACCATGGCTGCCTTGAAGGCGTCAGCCGCAAAGATCACATCCGGCAGGAAATACTTGTTTGCCTTCCATAGATCCCCGGCTTTGCTGATCCCGGCAACGACCCCCTGATTCAAAATGTCCAGCGGGGCTAATCCTTCAGCCAGTGCTTCTTCTACCAGCTTCGCCGCGTCATCGTCTTCCCCCTCAACGATGGCATTCAAGATTTCTGCATATTTTTCAGACATAGATGGCTCCTTAAGGAATTCTTTGTCCTATTCTTGCAGAAAACATGTCGGAGAATTGTCGTCTGGACGACTCTTTTTCGAAATTGGCAGGTTGAAATCTAAGCGTTAATGCTTGTTGAAGGATTATCTTTCCAGGTGCACAGGCGCCAGGCCATCTCCACAGCCCCCTGTGCCGTAGCGTGATACCCGTCAGCACCGATGCGCCGGGCATCCCCTTCACTCACAGCCCCACCACCCACCATCAATCTGACATGATCACGAAGCCCGGCCTGGATAAGCTTTTTTACGACCGGGTCGAGTTCCAGTGAAGTAGCGGTCGTCAATGCTGAAAGGGCAATAATATCCGGATTAAATTCCTTTATCGCCTGGATAAACTGGTCTGGAGAGACATTCACTCCCAGATCTATTACACGGAAATTTCTGGTGCGCAGCAGCATGGCAACTATTGTTTTACCGATATCATGAATATCACCAAAAACGGTGCCGATAGCTACGGTACCAACCACTGCTTCCTGGATATGGTCCAGCTCAATATTAGCCTCGATAATTGGAAGAGCCTGTTTCATGGCAGAGGCAGCCAGCACCACATCGGGAAGTTCGATCTCTCCACGGGAATAAGCCCGATCGACTTCCTTCATGCCGGCAGTTAAGGCCTCCAGGGCTTTCAGAGCATCGATTCCCTGGTCAAGTGCCTGGCTAGCCAGAACTTCAGCGCCTAGGTCATCCCCGTCCACCACTGCCATAGTCAGTCCATCCAGGGTATCCATATGTTCCGGAGTGATAATTACCAGCCTTCGGCCTTCCTTCCATAGATAACCCTGTGTACGCAGGTCACGCAGACAGGCCGCGATAGTAGTCCGATTGGCAGATACCAGGGTGCCGATTTCATCCTGTGTGATATCCAGATCGATCATAACGCCGGTTTCGGTTCGGATGCCATGTTCCCGGGCAAGACGAATCAGGCTGTGTTTCAAACGCTGCTGAACATCCAGGAAGCTGAGGTCACGGGCTTTGCCGGCCACATCACTCGCTTCGCGAGCAAGTTCTTTCATCACGATAGAGGAAAAAGCCTGGTTTGTGGTTAATGCATGTTCAAATTCTTCCAGAGGAACAACTATAATTGCTGAACGGTCCAGAACCTCAGCAACGGCTTCATGCTCCCCGTCCAGCAAGTATGATCTTGCGCCAAATATCCTGCCGGCTCCATGTATTCCGAAGGAATAGACTTTCCCATCGGGAGATATGGATGATATTTTAACAGCGCCATCCAGGAGGATATAAATCTGATCTACAGGGTCTCCCTGCCAGTACAGGACTGAGCCGCGCGGAAAAAATTTTTTCCTTTCAGGCCAGATATGAAGTGCAAGGTTGTTTAGAGGTAGAGTATTTTTGGACATAATGCTGCTTATGGAAAAGTGTTATATCCCACTCATTATACTCCGAATATGGATACACATTCCTGTCATAGGGCAATACCTCCAGGGGAATCGCATTCTCGGAGGGGACTTTTAAATTGTCGACATAAGTGTTAAGATCTGGTCAACAGGAAAGGAGTTTCCATGAG
>JAFGNH010000001.1 GCA_016927115.1 Anaerolineales bacterium
ATGCGGGTGTAGTTCAGTGGTAGAACGTCTCCTTGCCAAGGAGAAGGTCGAGGGTTCGAATCCCTTCGCCCGCTCTTCCATAGACCATCGCCTATCCCCTATCGCTTCGAGATCGCGATCCGATAGGCCGGGCGATTTTTTTGTAAACGCAAGTTCACGGCGACGTAGCCAAGTGGTAAGGCAGAGGTCTGCAAAACCTTTATCATGGGTTCGATTCCCATCGTCGCCTCTGAAGAACCGCTTCCTTCCCGGAAGCGGTTTTGCTTTACGCCTGCCCCAGGCACAGAGAGCCATGTACCTTCCCGCCGACTGAAAGATAAGAAATTGTGAGTATGGACTAATTTACTCATACCGGAAATGCTCCTTCGCTGCGGCTGCCAGGCCACCCTGTACTATTCACTGATTCTCGATGAAAACATTAACGAAAAGGTCCCTGGTGCGAAACACCAGGGACCATGCATTTTCAGCAAAGCGATTCTATTATCCACCCGGATCAAGAATAACCACCAAAACCACCGCCGAGCTAACTTCCCCATCAGTATCACGGATCTCATAGCTGAAGCTGTCGCTTCCACTTGCTCCTGTGGGAGCTGAATACTGCACTTTGCTACCGGACACCACCACCAGAACCCCTTTTGCCGAAACATCTGCTGAGAGAATAATCGGGGTATCACCTAGGCCGGTATCATTGTCAAGCACACTGATCTCGACAGTCTGCCCGGCCCAAACCTGAACGCCATCACTTACGGCCTGCGGAGTATCATTCACAGTCTGGATTTGCAGCGTCACAGTCACTACATCTGAAAACAGGACTCCATCCGATGCCTTATAGGTGAAAGTGTCCGAACCGTAAAAATCCGCTGCCGGTGTGTACAGGAACGAACCATCAGCTGCCAGCACGAGTGTCCCATGCTGCACATCAGAGACGAGCACAGCGGTAAGGGCAGTACCGTCCGCATCGCTGTCATTGGCCAACACACCCGGAGTGACAGTCTGTAAAGCCACGTCTTCGGAAAGTGTCCAGCTGTCTGGTTGGGAAACTGGAGCAGCATTCACCTCTTCCTGCATTTCCCACCATACACTGATCCGTGCATTACCGGTTTTCTCGAAGTATTCCACCCGGATGGTATGCACTCCGGAAAGTGTCTTTTTTGCCTCGTAGACTTTCGTCCCATCACTGGTTACCCATTTATCGATCAGCAGCTTGCCATCGATCCAGACGCGTATGCCATCATCTGATCTGGCAAAAAACGTGTACACACCTTCTGTAAATTCAATTTCCTGTTCCCAGCGTGCCGAGAAGTTATCAACCGGGAATCCTTCCACAGCTGATTCATCTTCCCAATCGAAATCCAGTGCTGCATCATCCTGCACCACCGCCAGATCACCACTCAGGGTTCGATTCGGCCAGTAAACTGCTCTCCAGTTTTCAATATGAATACTGCCGCGCCTTGTCATTTTGAATTCAACTTCAGCCTTGCCGTCATATTCAAAATACTCCATCCGGAATTCATGTTCACCTTTATCCAACCACAGCACCAGCGTGAATTCCCGGGCGGTCCCTTTCTCCCAGCGGTCAAGTACGAGCTGATCATCAACATATAAACGGACTCCATCATCAGCAACGACCCGGATACGGTATTCCGATTCAGAAAGATTCATTCGACGCTCCCAGCGAACCGAGAACCGGTTAGAAGGAACACTGCTGGCTGGCGAGCCGCTGCCCCAATCAAAATTGATTTTTTCATCTTCTCGAACGAGCGCCGGTGATCCGTTCAAATCCGGATTATCAAAGTAAGATCCCCGCCATACATCCTCAGGAGGCTCATCCTGAACTACAACACGAGTCCATATGGTAGCGCTGCCGTCATCACCAAAACCAAAGATCGAATGATCGTCGGCCCGAAGTTTCCAATTCCCGATATACGTTCCCTCTTGAGACGGCAAGGTCAACCTTACTCCGACATCAATGGTCTCGCCAGGCTTGACAGTCGCCCCAATTGAAAGTGCTGTCGGGCTTCCCATTGAAGTACCAGATGTGAAAACAAGGTCGTAATCATCATTCCAGGTACATGTACCTGTATTTTTTATCCGCCAGGTTTTCGTCAGACTTGACCCCGGCTCGGCTTCATATCCATCGGGAACAGTCACATCCGTGATAAAAGCGGCTCTGTTCAGACAGACTGGCACAGCCTGGGTTGCAGTTGGAAGAGGCTCCTGTGTTGGAGTAGAAACAGCCTCTGGAACAACGGGCTGCATCAAGTAATCCCAGCCGAAATTGATATTGGTTTTTTGTTCATCCGGTCCAACCACAACCGTCTGTATTCCATTACCAGTATTAGAAGCATTTATCGGATAGGTCCATATCCCGGGATCCTTCATGGCATTTACAGCACTGGAGCGATCTACAGAAACACAATAAACGCCAGGAAGTAGTTGATCGAAATGGTAAAAACCAAGTGCATCGGTTTCTACAGAACGGAAGCCGGTAGAAGGGCATGCACCTTCACCGAGGTCAATCAGCCCACCGGGAATTCCCTTCTCTTCCGGATCCAAAATCCCATCTGCCTGATACGACCCGGGAATGGTTCCAACGCAGCCCTCAGGGACAACGCTCTGTTCACCATTCACACACTCGTCATGCCATAGAGTGCCCTCAATCGATCCGAATGGAGTTAGTGTTGGCAGGGTTGTGGGTGTAGCAACTGAACTTATCAGTCCTGGTAAAGAACAGCCTGCCGATAACAATCCGAATACTACAACTAGAATACTTGCGGTTAGTTTATCAGGTTTTGTTTTCATCCCAATCTCCCCAGACCAGGGGTTTTTTTGTTCTCCTTTGAGAAGAGTCTGTCTTTTGCAGGTAGAACATGCCCTGTACTGCATAGTAGTGACGTATAAACCCCCGTTTTCGTTCCCGAAAACCGTGGAGTCTTTCACATGATCATTGTAGAAAAAAACACCATGGATGTCGCCAGACAATAGACTAGTCCTGACCTGGACAAATGGTCAGGATTTCATAAAAAGGAAAGCACTATGGAAGAGTTCGTAAAATCAGTGTTAGAAAATTTTATTCACAGGCCAGTTGGTTGAAAAAGTGAACCAGGACTCGTTTACCCTTTTCAAGCGTTGGCAAATGAATGCGTTCATCCGGCCCATGCATGTTATCATCAGGCAGGGAAAATCCGGTTAGGAGAGATTGAATGCCCAGGATTTCATACAGCATCGGTACGACCGGTATCGTTCCGCCACCGGGGAGGAATGCCGGATCCACTCCCCACACGGCTTTCATCGCCTGAGCCATCGCCTGGTTGCCGATAAATTCCGGATCCGACAGGACAGGCGGTACGCCCACCTTCCAGGAAAGATTCCATTTCACTCCCTCAGGAACAACAGCAGCAAGGTACTCCTTCAGTTTTTCATAGACTTCATCAGGGTCCTGGTCGGGAACAATACGCATACTGATCGAAGCCCCCGCCTCAGAAGGGATCGCTGTTTTCCTTGCTCCCCCGTAGATATGCAGCACGTCAAACGAAGGCCGGATTGTGGTCCTCTCAAAAGCCGAATACTCCTGATCACCACGAAGGCTTGCCGCACCAACCTGCCGGAGGAGTGCCTCTGCGGGGTACTCCATACCGGCACGTTCCTCAGGCTTAATAAATCGAACTCTGTCATACAGTCCAGGCAGTGTGATAATACCGGCTTCATCCTGTAGCCCACTGAGAATACGGCACAGGATCTGAATCGGATTTTCAACCAGGCCGCCAAAAATACCTGAATGCAGATCCCGTTCTGAACCCTGAATCTTTAATTCAAACAACATGGCACCGCGCAGTGCTGTGGTAATGGTAGGAACATCTCTGGCGGCCATCCCCGCATCAAGGTTCAACCCCACATCCGCCTGCAGCCTTTCACGCTGATCGAAGACCAGCTTCCCCAGATGCGGTGAACCCAACTCCTCCTCCCCCTCAATCAACAGTTTAATATTCACCGGACACTTATCCACCTGGTTCCATGCTTCGATAGCCGCCAGGCAAGCCATAAGCTGCCCTTTCATATCAGCAGCCCCGCGGGCAACCAGATACTCTCCCGATCGGGTTGGATCAAACGGAGGAGAAGTCCATGCTTCCTCGGGAGCTGGAGATTGAACGTCGTAGTGGCCATAAATCAGCACACAGGGCATATCCTCACTCTTGCTGCCCAATTCAGCCAGTATTACAGGAAAGCCTCCTGTTTCCAGCGCTTCCACCTTCTCAAAACCGGCTGCCTGTACTCGTCTGCTCAACCACTCGACGGTCCTGCTGATATCCCCCGCTCTGGCCGGTTCAACGGCAATCGACGGAAAACGAAGAAAAGTATCCAGATCCCGGTAAAACTGCTCCTGAGAAGAATCGAGGTACTCGAGTGCCTTTTCCAGAGAAGATCTCATATCAAACCCCTTCAATAAACGTATCGGGAATTGACCCCCTCCTCGAATCTACAACAAGCCTGAATAGAAAACAACTGCTCATCAGATCTCCCCTGCATCCATGCCCATTGATTCGACTGTGAGCTGCTAACCGGGGAACGACTGTTTATCTTTTTTCATCTTCGGCTTCTTGCCGGGAGCAGGAAAAACTGGCTGGTCCCCGGCTCCGACAGTCAGCAGTACACGCATCCTGAGTCCTGATTTTATTATCGCTGACGGCAGCAATCCGGAGTCTTACAAAGACCTGGAACCGCTCTCGCTGGATACAACGAGATTTATAACAGATCCTTTATCGTATCCTGCGAATCGATTGCACGCCCGACAAGAAAACCCAGAATCATCAGGAAAAGCGTTCCACCGATGGTTGCGTAATCCAACCATGGGTAATCCAGAAAGAGCGGCAGAACCAGAACGAAAAAACCCCCCACCATCAGCCCAACAATCAGGCCGATCCAGCAGGCAGGTATTTCATCCAGCATGGTGGTAAAGGAGAAGCTGCGTGTGCGCTTGCGGTGTTTTACTGCAATGGATGCATCCTGTTTTCGCTGCTTCTTCAGGGGATCTCGTGTTTCCAGCTGTTGATCCTTGATCCTCCTGAGACGATCTTGCTCTTCCGTACTCATAACCTATCACCTCACTTTTATTAAAGTGGATGCTGATAAAAAAGAAAACCCCGAGGACTCCATACTGTACTGATTTCCAGAGCGACCCACTGCGAATGACATTCAACCATGGTCGGCAGGCGATCCGGGGAGAGAATGCAGGTCAATCGTCCGGGAATTGATCGCTATTACTCTCCGATTCAGAAAGCAGACGAAGTCCATACTTTTTTATAAGAAGTTGAATCAATTTTCTGGATCGGGAAGAAATTTCTTCAATCTCAAAACCAACCGCATAGAATCGCGGGTTTATATCAGGTTCACACCAGACACAGCAGGCATTAAAGAATATTTCTGTGTCTCCATCCAGTATGGTGGAGAGCTTAATTTTGAGTTCAGCCTGCCAGCCTTTTTCTATCGGATTTTCTGTGATTACCAGAAGGCCCTTCTGTGTGATATCAACCAGCTGACCGAGAAGCTGCCTGCCTTCTACTGTGTGAACACTCATATAGGAGCGAATGTGCCGCCTGTGAAGTTCTCTTTTATCTTCTGACATGCCTTTCACATTCTCCCGCCGCAGGAAAGATTATTGCCCGGCTGTCTCCGCCAGGTACGCTGCCAGGATGTCCCGTTCTGCATCTGAAAGCTCTGCCCCTTTTTGTACCATTCGATCGATTGTGGATACCCACGCTTCCAGGGACATGGCTTTGTTTATTACCCGGTCGACTGAGTGGCACACACTGCATCGATCATTCAACAGTGTTTCTGCATCAGTGGCAGGTCTCACCAGAGCTTCTGCCGGTGTTTCAGCGGCGGCGTTTGCAGGTTCTTCCGCCGGGGCTTCAGCATCACTGGTGGAAGGTTCGGTACTCTGCGGTTCAACTGCTGCTGCCTGATTTCCACAGGAAACAGCGAGCAGTACGACCACACTAACCAGAATAAGAAAGGGGGTTCGGCTTGTTCTCATGGCACTGTTCCTTCCCTTATATTGCTTAAAAAGAACGACACCGTTATAGAATGTTTACCAACCAGATACCAGGCCATTAAACAACTCATTTACTACTTCCGGCCACAAACGCCCAACCTGTCCAGGCTGCTCTACAAGGAAACTGTTGATATATCCCAGATTGGACAGGGTCTGGCTGAGATTCTGCACCTGCAACAGGGCTGGATCATCTTCGGCGATCAGGAAGAGAATGTTCGGTGGCAGAGTTTCTGCCGCCGTGGCCAGGTTCGCAGGATCATACTGTACACGGGGATAATTGCTGTCCAGCGAAGGGCTGATCGCTCCGAGCCCACCGAATAAATCCGGGTTGGAAAAAGCGATTTCAATTGCCCACACGCCTCCCCGGGAGACTCCTACAATTGCTCGCTGCTCGACCGCAGGGTTGGTGCGATAGTTAGCATCAATATCCGGAACAAGTCCGTCTATTACCTCTGCTTCATAGGATCCTGGGCCACCATCAGTGCCGTTAAACAATCGTTCAGGATGCTGCGGCATGACGATAATAAATGGAGAAAGTTCACCACTCTGTATCTTTTCTTCTGCAGCCTGTGTTACCCCGATATCAACCCACTGATTCTGATCAAATCCTTCCTGTGCCAGCAGGTAAAGGACAGGATATCTTCTGTTATCAACATCATAACAGGGCGGGAGGTAGATTTTCGCTGGCAAAGGGCTTGGAGAGAGTCGTGCAGCATAGGTGATATCCTCCACCCTTCCGGGCGATTCGGGACAGACCAGCACCTGTTCCTCGGTAGCGGTAGGCTTAATTGTTGGTGAGGGCTGCCGGGTTGCTGTTGGAGACGGCAAGTCTGTAGCAGTAGGAGCCTCTGTGGCTTCTTCTGATTCCGTTGGAGAGAGCTGCGTTGGTGTAGCCTCCTCAGGCAGATCTGTATCCATTACGGCCATATCCGGCTTTTCTGTGGATGTCGCTATATCGGCACTCAGCCCACCCGGGTTATTATAGATCGGCCAGAGAAGTTCATTCGACAGAGCGGCTGTCCCTGAAAGTTGAGACAGAACTATCAGAAGAATACACGTTGTCATCAGGATACTTCTCAAGAGGATGAATATCCCAAGGGCAATCGGATATGTAATTCGAGAAGTCAGCAGATTCAGACCCTTCATACTCCTCCTCAACAACACCTTCTACAAGGCGTGCGGGATCCAGTTTGAATATTGTATTTCAAATCATAAGTATACACCACGTGACTGTTCTCCCACGAACCCCGTTGTGTCAATTCCTGACTGTCATGCACGCCAGTAAACACTTCATACACAGGGCTGGTTTCCAGATTAATTCTCATACAAAAGTGAAAACACGACAAGCCCGTGGAAATAGCGCCTCGAGATCTTGGTGATCAGGATAAATTAACTAGCTCTCTGGAAAGACAGATCAGTCCTTGTGATCCTGCCGGAACCGGTTAACAGCAAAACGCCGGTTCAGAGCTTCTGCTGCTGCGCGGGAAAGTGTGGCAGTGCTGACAGGTTTCTTTAACCAGCGCACGCCCTCTGAATGAAGCAGCTCACCCGGACCATCCCCCAACGGGTGTCCACTCATGATAAGGACCTCGATGTTACCGAATTCCTTATGCACCTGATTAACCAGGGCGATTCCCCCCATCTCCGGCATAATGACATCCGTCACAAGCAGATCTACAGCCTGAGTGCGAATCAGCTGCAGTGCACTCCTGCCATTTTCTGCTTCGAGTACAAGGTATCCTTGCTTCTCAAAGATTTCCCGAACTGCGGCTCGAGAAATATCCTCATCTTCCACGACGAGTACCACTGGTTGTTCATCGGTGTAATTAATACGCTGCTCAGATTCACTGGAAATCTCCAGGTTCTCTGAAATCGTAAGTGCTGGAAAATATAAAACGAAGCACAGACTGCCATCCGGAGAAATCCGGCGCTCCAGAATCCCATTCTGCTGTTCCACCATTGATACCAGCTGCATATACTCCAGGTCGATGTTGTTTTGATCATCTCGTGAATCGGGAAGTTCAGTATCGCCAGACGGATGGTGTGAGTCTGCGGATAAGAATATTCCCTGGATCGTAATCAGAACCCACTCCCCTGGATCGAGTGTGTCCGCCTGTTCACTTTCCAGACTGACATGCACACGCCTCATAGAAAGGCGCAAACCGGTTTCCTCAGGAAGAGAATCCCCAACAGAAAAGGATAAATCCAGAAGGATCTGCCTCAGTTTATTCTCATCAACTGAGATCATATAATCCTCAGATCCATGGAAGACCTCAATCTCAGTCTTATCAAGCAGGATTCTTTTCAACAGATGGGATACCTTCTCCATGAAAGGTATCAGATCAAGCGGCTTCTGATCTTCACTGGGAACGTGTTCAAGCTCAAGAATCTGTGTACTCAGCATTGCAGCCCGCTTTGACTGCTGCAGAATCATTTCGACGTAGTTATGATCTTTCTCGGAAAGCTGGCCAGAGCCGTCCAACAACTCGGCATAAAGGATAATAGCACTCAGTATAGTGCTGAAATCCTGCGCAACACCTGATGCCAGCTTGCCCATAAAAGCAAACTGCCCCTGTCGGTCAGCCCAACGGCGTATTTCCTGCTCACGACTCATATCCCTGACAAGTACGGAATAATACCTTGCAGCATCTTTTTCCCATGATCCTACTGATACTTCCAGCGGGATGGGTTTCCCGTTGGCGCTGATACCCTCAAGGAACAAAATATCAGAGCCCAGTTCCTGCCCCAGCTGGTACTTCTGCGCGATATACTCCCAGAATCGAGATAGTGATGCTTCTTCCAGAATTTTCTGGATGGAGTCCCCGGTAATTAAATCGCTGGAATAACCGAATATTCTCTCTGCAGCCGGATTCCAGAATTCGATGGCCCCATTTTTATCCAGCATAATGATGCCCAGCGGGGCCGATTGAGTGACACTGCTTAATCGTTCTTCACTGATCCGCATCTGGAGTTCAGCCTGAGAACGGACTGAATTTCCCTCTTTCACCTGCTCAACAGCATCAGCCAGTTTTTTTGTTCGCTTTTTCATCTGCTGCTCCAACTGGTTGAGCAGCCCGGTACGGGTCATCCCGAGCGCGGTCTGATTGACAGCCTGATCGCACAATGTTAATTCTTCAATGGTGAATTTCCGGGGATGATCAAATTGAAGCACAACAGCCCCATACTTCTCCTTTGCATCCGATACAGGAAGCGCCAGAAGCGTTGCTCCTTCACTGGCAGCCATCTCCCAGCCGAAACTCCCTTCGCGCTGCTTTAGACGGGTGCCGGGAAATACCCGAATAGTCTGCAGGTCAACCAGGTTCTGCGGGAGCGCTGCCTGATAAACAATATGGCTGCCTGGATTGAGCTTATCCTGTGTGGATGAATCGCTCATGAACTGCACCGGCATGCAGGAGCTCAATAAAAAGACCAAACAGCCGTCTGCCGCGACCATCTGCTGAAGCTCAAAGGAGAGTATTTCAAGCAGCCCGGGCAGATCAGAAGCCTCAAGGGCCGTACGGGTGAGTGTGTTCAATCTCAGGAAACTGCGTGATCTGGACTGCAGGCGGTGCAGCATTCGATCACGTTTTGCCTCTGCTCCAATAAGTACAGCTGTCGCTTTCAAATCTTCCATCACAGCCGTGTTTGGTTTTAGATTATTTTCCCTGAATATAAGCAGCAGGAAACCAGCAGGAGTGTTATTAACCGGTACCGGCACAATCATCATGACTGAGTTTTCGCCTGCCTCAAGTACCTCTCGAGGGGTACCCGTTGCAGTATCTACGCAGTATTCAATCGCATCCACACCACCTGAACGATCGACTTCATTCATTAATTGGACAAGCGTATAAGGTGAAAGCTGGTTGTGGCCGTCTTCCGGTTCGTTGAGTACAATCCCCTCAGAATCGATCCCCCCGGTTCCCAACCTGTGAGACACTGAGGGATCTTCAGCCACCAGGTGTAATACTGCCGATACAGCATTCGTTGTAATACGGATTTCTTTCAACGAATCCTGTAAAGCCTGCTCAAACACAGACTCTTGCAGCAGCCTGATAGCAGTTGCAGAATGTATATCAGTTAAGGGTTTATTCGAACGATCGTTTTCCAATGATCCTGCCTTCAATTGAACAGACGGCGGCTGAATATTCTTTCCGGCATTTGAAAAAAAGTAATTCCCTCTCCTGTTGAAGCTGTTAAAAAACTTCCGGCAATCAGGTTACAGCTATATTACCAACTGGCTGCAGCCCTCTCCATTCAACAATAAACCTTACCAGCATACCTGATCAGATGCCATAAGAATATGGTAAAACTGGACTTCCCGTGAATCCCATCATTGCGTTTGTGTATGCTTTCAGGTATTCTAGACCCTATACAAAAAAGAGTTCCTCTGCACTTGTTTTTATCATCCGTGAATATACTCGAAATCAGGTTTATCAATTTGAAGTATTGGAGACTATCATGCCCTCAATAGCAATTATTACTGATTCAGATGCCAGTCTGCCACCGTCTCTGGCAGAACGATACAACATCCAACAGGTCCCTATCTATATCCACTTTGGAACTGAGACATTCAAAACAAATGTAGAGATAGACGACGCCCGGCTGTTTGAAAGGGTGGATCAGGAGAAAAAACTTCCCACCACATCAGCTCCTTCTCCTGGTGAA
Source organism: Anaerolineales bacterium (assembly GCA_016927115.1). GTDB lineage: Bacteria > Chloroflexota > Anaerolineae > Anaerolineales > E44-bin32 > JAFGNH01. The sequence goes on from JAFGNH010000001.1 coordinate 10,718, forward strand.
TTCAAGGAAGCATTCCGTCAGGCACTTGAAAAAGGTGCTGAAGCCGTGATATGTTTCTGCGTCAGCAGCGAAGTCAGCGCTGTGTACAACACGGCTGTGATGGCACGTGAAATGCTGCCGGACGAAAACATCACTGTTGTTGATTCAAAAGCTTTATCCATGGCACAGGGCTTCATTGTATTGGAAGCTGCCAGAGCAGCAGAGGAAGGCGTTTCGGTTAAAGAAGTGCTCTCCAGAGCAATGGATATCCGCGAGCGCGCCCATGTCTTCGGAGCGCTATCCACCCTCCGGTACCTCGCCCTGAGCGGCCGGGTGGGCCATATTGCTGCAGGTATGGCAAACCTCCTCGAAGTCAAACCCATCCTCTCACTGAGGGAGGGCAAGCTCGATCTGCTTGAGAAAGTACGTACCAGGAAAAAAGCATGGTCGCGTACCATCCAACTTATCGAAGATGCCTGTGAAGGCAGATCGATCGAGCAGCTCAGTATACTGCACGTAAACGCCCGCACCGATGCGGAAGAATTCCATGCACAGCTCTGCGAAAAACTGACCTGTCCTGATGATGTGCCTTACGCTGAATTAACCCCGGGGCTGTCGGTACATACAGGCGCAGGCATTGTTGGCGCAGCGTTCGTAGTAGCGAAGTAGCACGAATCGAAGCAACCTTCAAGCATAAACACCAGCCTCCTTTGCTGGTATCCATAGAAACCCTGGACCTGGCTGAGCAGATCCAGGGATCTGTGTGAATTGCAGAATATTCCATATATACTGTAGGCGTATTGAAACCGGTAACCACTCCTGGAATAAACCCTGCCAGGGAAAGGAAACTGTGATGGATAATATACGCGACCTGCTTGAAACCTTCCAGAAGGAC
>JAFGNH010000190.1 GCA_016927115.1 Anaerolineales bacterium
CGAACAATCCGCAATCTAATCACTATGGCTTACCTGGTTGCTGGAAAGCTTGATTTTGCTTTACCCACATAAAACAGCGAGGAACCTTAAAACAAAACTGTGTGGAAAGGAAAAAAGAAATGGATGAGGAGATTTTTCAGGAAGACGACTGGAAAAACAATGGGGCTGCGGAAGCAGCGCCTGACCAATCGCAGGATGGTGGAGTGAAAAGGAAAACGTATTTTCTAATAACGGCTGCTGCGATCGTGCTGGCTATTGGAGCTTTCCTAGCAGTCCGTTATATCACGTTGGGTCCGGCTGCTTTCAAACAGAGCCTGGTTAACCTGGACCGGGGAACTGTCAGCATGGGGCCGGAGGACATGCCGGAGCTGATTCCGGCAGAGGAACTGCCAGTCTACGATCCGGAAGTGAACGGGATTGTCGGCACTATTGAAGACAACAGGCTTTATCTCACATCAATCGAGAGCGGCCTGACCGTTGTGATGGATTCGGATAACGGGATGGAAGTAAATACAGTAGATGAAAATGCTCCCAGCTTTGAAGTTGTAGTGACCAATTCAACCGAGATCTATCGGGATGACACCAATTTCTTCGGAAAAACCATATTTTCCGAGGAAATGCCGGATACCATACAACAGGTGATTGTACCGGTGGATTCTATAGACGAGTTGGAAATTAATATGATTGTGAGTGTGTGGGGGAAGAAACAGGATGACCGTATCATCGCGGATTTTCTGCTGTATGAACCCCTGCCGGAATTCGATCTCCCCGGATAGGGCTCAGGTACCCGGTCGATCAGGCGGCAAGGTGAAAAGTACCAGTCGCTGAATTGACCTGCTGTTTGGCCCCCATCCCGCAGTACGCCTGCACGGCTTGATCATGTTGAGCCGCTGTGATTTGAAATGAAGATCTGTAATGGAAGGGCCGGAAATGGTTGAGATAGATATCCAGGAGGATGCATGGAATGAGGAAAAGGAAACACAACCGGAACCCGTAAAAGCCCGAATGACAAAATGGACAATAATCCTGAGCGCAGCCGGTGCAATCGCGCTGGGGTTTGGTGCATTCCGGGAGTCAGGTATATCGCAATGGGTCCGTCAGTCTTCAATCAGGGCTGGCTGAACTTCGGCGGAGGTCGGGTCCAGATAGGGTCGATGGAACGGCTGGACCTGATTCCTGCTGAGGAAGTGCCAGTTTATGATCCGGAAATGAACGGCATAGTCAGCGGCACAGAAGACAACAAGCTTCTTGTCACGTCAACTACCGGAGGTCTGACGATTGCAGTTGATCCCAATCAGGGAGTGGATATTTTTTCGGCTTATCCATATTCGATGAAGAAATGCCGGAATCCATCCGGCAGATAGTTGTGAAGATGGATTCTATGGAAGAATTGGAAATGAATATGATAGCAAGCGTTTGGGGAAAGAAGCAGGATGACCGTTTTCTCGCGGATTTCCTTCTTGATATACCGGTGCCGGAGTTCGATTTCCCCGGGTAACGCCTGCATTCCAGGATAGCGATATGCAGGAAGGTGTACAATGTCAAACACCAGCCTGTAAAATGTGGAGAGGAGGAATGGGATGAGAAAGAAATCGATCAGCCTGCGGCTGCCGCTCAGTTATGCGGCTGTCGCCCTGCTGGCAGCGCTGGTGCTGGGGGCCGTGCTCCTCTCTATTCTATACAGTTATTATAAGAGCCAGGAAAGAATTTTTCTGCGGAGCAACGCAGAGGCAATAAGCATAACGCTGACCCACCTGCTGCAGGGAGAACCACAACCGGAGATAATACAGAACCAGCTGCAATCCTTTGCCTTCCTGCTTGAAGCCAGGGCGAGACTGCTTTCACCAGACCGAGAGATTATTGCCGAATCAGATTTCTATCCCGAAGTGTATTTGAGAATCATTCCAGCGGACCAAAAAACGAACGAGGACGGCTTTACTGTCCGTTATCTGGGCGAATCCGAAAACACCCTGAATCTGGTAACTCCTGAATATATGGTTGTTGTAGCGAGGGGGTGGTCTTCCCTGAACGGGGAGAGTGTGATCATAAAATCCTCAGAAGAAAATCCAACCGATGATCAGTTAATTCTTCTTGATGTAGATGTTGTAAACAGTGAGGTTGAGACGAATGCTGCCGTGTTGCCTGCTGTAGTTGTGGAGAGATCGAAGGTTGTCGTTGAGGTACCCGTTCTGGGGGAGGATGAAGAGCTGCTAGGTTGGCTGGAGCTTTCGGAAGGTCCGGCGTACGGTCGTGAAATCGTACGGAGTGTTGCATGGGGCTGGCTGTTCGCTGCAATGGCAGCCGTGGGGATCGCAGCGCTGGCAGGCTGGAGAATCAGCCGCACCATGACCGGCCCGCTGCTGTCGCTGACCGCACTCACACAGCGTATGGCTGAAGGTGAACTTAATGTCCGGGCGGAAAAAAATCGTGAGGATGAGTTGGGTGTGCTGGCAGACTCCTTCAACCATATGGCAGGACGTGTCGAGGAAACGGTGACAGTACTGCGGCGTTTTGTCGCTGATGCCGCACACGAACTGCATACACCGCTTACGGCTCTGAAGACCAATCTGGACCTGATAGCCGGCTCAGGCAGCGAACTTGAAAGGGAAGAATACATCAAGAGGGCTGACGACCAGCTTTCACGGCTGGATCATCTCACCCATGCCCTGATCATGTTGAACCAGCTGGAATCGGGCGCTTTTAAAGAAGATTCCGGGATAATTTCACTCCCTGCATGGCTGACCAGGATGGCGGAACAGTATGCTTCCCGTGCAGAGCAGAAAGGGATTACATTTATTGTGAACAGCCCTGCAGAGTCATTTTCTATATCAGGACAGGCAGGGAAACTGGAAAGAGCCCTGGAGAATTTGCTCGACAACGCGGTGAAATTCTCCGAGCCGGGTGACACGATCATGGTCGACCTGAAACGGGAGAGCGATTGGTGCCGGATTACCATACGGGACACCGGCATCGGTATAGCTGAAGATGATTTGCCGCACCTGTTCAGCCGCTTTTTCCGCGGTGCGAATGCTTCTGCATTCCCGGGCAGCGGACTGGGCCTTGCGACTACACGGGCGATAGTGGATGCACATTCGGGGTCCATCGATGTAGAAAGCAGCAAAGAGGGCACCACGTTTACAGTTTCGCTGCCATGCTTTTTGGGGGCAGGCGAAATACTGTAAGGTTTATCCGCCGGCACAGTAAAACGACTTCTGCATGCGAGTATCTGGCATATCCTGCAGTGGTTGGAAAAATGAGGTAAGATTCCCGGCATGAAAAATAACCAGGATTCTAATACCAGGAATACAGACCAGCCGGCATATTCACAACAGATCGTATCGATAAAACCGGCTGTTGTGGTGAGGATATTGGGCGTGGCGGCGGTGCTTCTTGTCCTGATCAGTGCAGTGCTGCAGCTGTTCTACCAACTCGGCAGCCGCACCGGTCTTGAGTGGCTCGTAAACTACTTCGATGTAAACAGGGAAGCTAATATCCCAACGTTCTATGCAGTCGCGCTGCTGCTTTTCGCTGCCCAACTTCTCCTGCTGATCGCAATGCTGGAAACGAAACGGAAGGCATTCCATCCCTGGATGTGGGGCGTCCTTGCTGCCGGTTTCCTGCTGCTTGCCGTGGATGAGCTGGCAAGCTTTCATGAAAAGCTGACCTATTATGTGCGCGTTGCCCTGAATGTTAAGGCAATGGGCATCCTGTACCTCTACGGCTGGGTTGTACCCGGCATTATTGTCGTCCTTGCAGCAGGGTTCTTTTTCCTGCGTTTCTGGCTGCGCCTTCCTGAAAAGACCAGGATTTATATCGCAGTCGCAGCGGTACTGTATGTCGGAGGAGCTATCGGGATGGAGGTGGCCTCCGGCAGCTATCTGGCAGCAGCCGGGACTGAGGACCTGACCTATAATATGATATCGACTGTTGAGGAGAGTCTCGAGCTGGCGGGTGTTATTCTTTTTATCCACACACTGATGGGCTATATCGCAGATATGTACGGCGGCGTGCGGGTTCAAATGGTTGAAGAGAGGAAAGAGATTTCAGACCCATCCTGAAAGGTTCAGAAAGCGCACATACAGCTATTTCCATAGCAAGGAAAAAAGCTGATTACCCGTATGGATGGTGCACTCGTTTTGAGGGGTTATACGCGAAGAACCCTGATTCCGCAGTGAACCCGGCAGGTGTGTACCGACTGCTTCTACTGGAAGCAGTTTGTGTTTAACCTGATGATACGAGAACCCGGCAGGTGTGTACCGACTGCTTCTACTGGAAGCAGTTTGTGTTTAACCTGATGATATGAGAACCCGGCACAGCAGCCCATCAGATTAATGTACAATAAAAGGTACACACTATATGTGTATATTGGTTTGGGGATATTGGTTTGATTGCCGGGTTAGCACATACTCCGTACTTGTAATACGTCTCTTTGGTAATTCTCTTTGTTTGATAAATCCTTCGCTGTTACCTTCCTGATGGTTCGGAATAAGAAATTGTCCCGTTGTTAGTCCTTGAGGTCGGGAAAGTATCACCGGTGGTAGTGTCACACACAATTCCGCCGACTGTGGGAGGGAGAAATGGCCAGTAAACTCAACAAGAACGGAAAAAATATCCACATAGCTGCAAATATCGCCCGCATCCACTTATTGAAGATGCGTGGTGTCCCGGAATTTGCAGGCCTGGACATCGGTACGATAAATACGCTGAAGGATCCCGGCAGCGGGAAGGATCTTTTTTTTGATGTGAAACTGACAGGCCCCGAGAGAGAAGACAGCGGGTACATCCTTGTTTGTATCTCACGGGATTATCCCCCTGTGATTACTTTTTCATCAGACGGGCCCAGTCTGGTGGAGCAGCTGGAGAAAAAAGCCGGGGAAAGATCCTTTGTCCCTGTTTTCTATACGGCTATGTTCGTTGTTGCAGAGGAAAAGAGCGGGGCCTATCTTGCCGATTATGGTATCTACCCCGAACTTCCCGTAAAGAAAAAGTGGGGGAAAAAAGAGCTGGAAGCGCCTTTTGAAAAACTATACCCGGATTTTAAACGCAGCTTCCTGAAATACCGGGCTGTGGAGCTGGAGCATATGAAGCCGTTTGTTTCCAGAAACTGGGACAGCATCGATGCATGCTTTAAGGGAGATGGTACGGTGGAAACCGCCGGATATATCGATGAAAGTAATGTTCCCGAGAATGATTATCTGGCATACGGGGCTGCACATAACAGGTCTATTCCAAGCTTCACTCAGATTCCCCCAAGAACCGGGGTGAACGAGAGGAGGTTCTACTCCGGATGCGGCGCGTGCGCCTGGATGTGCCTGATTGGTTATCACGATAATGTTTTCACTTCGGATGTGCTGCGCGGATCGGATCTGGGCGACTCAACGGACAGGGTTGGATACCAGGATAAGGTTATGATGGAACTCAGTAAGCATCTGGGGACCTGCTGGTGCTTCGGTATGGGGAGTACTCCGGAAGGGTATATGGACCGGGGGTACGCCTTCGTCGAAGATTATCTCGGACATACTTGCAGGAATACCGACTTTACAAATAGAAGAGGTGACGCCGCACTCGATATAGTGTTGAAGTATCTGGATGAATATAAGGTGGCTTCAGTCATATCAATGCCGGGCCATGCCCTGATTGCTTACCAGCTTCTGTATGATCAGGGAGAAAGCGAAGATCATTATCTGAGGGTATACAACGGGGACGGCTCCGGCCGCGGTAATGATCCTTATATCTCCTTCTCACAGCTCAAGGGAGCCTGGTCTATGGAGGCGATCGAGCCGCGTACACACGTTACACTTCCATGGGCAAGCCCGGATGTGCCGGCCTTTGCAGATGCAGGTGACTATCTTGCGGTGGCTTTCAGGGCTGAGAATGGGGATATTGTCCTCGCAACGAGTGAAGACGGCGAGCAGTTTGAGATCGGGAAGCGCTATCCGGGCAGCGGGAAAAGTGCGCCCTCCCTGATCAACTATGCGGACAAATACCTTTATCTGGCCTGGTCTGACGAGCAGTCGGATCCGACAAGGGGGCCGCTGCGGTTGAAACAAATAGCGATTCACAATCTGGCAGAAACCGATCTGCCTGCCCCGCGTGCTCCGGACGAAGATGCCGATCAAACACCGGCAATAGCAATACTCCGAAGAAGGAATTACATCGACAGAAGGATATACATGGTCTGGAGAAGCAAGGCAGTCTATGGAATTACAAATATCGCCTGTACTGATCTGGATCTCCTGGGCAGAACAGGGCGCCCCTGGGTGGCACAGCTGGGCGATACAGATGGCACCGCCTGCTGGAAGGCGCTGCAGTTACAGATCCTGTCCCGCCCTTCGCTGGTCTCAGACCTTTATTATCTGTATCTCGGATATAAACGGCAGGCGAGGGAGGGGGATGAGTATACGGATGACGGCCTTGTCAGCCGCGTCGCACGAATGGATTATCAGGGTACTGTTATTGAGAATGAGTATCCGGATTTTACTTCACTGGAAGGAAAATCCGGTTGTTCGCTGACAGCTTTCAGGTTTGTAAGGGTGGAAGGGGGGGAGAAAGAGATTCTGCCTTTCTCTTATGACCCGGCAGGGTCCCGGGAATACGAATACAGGTTTTATTCCACGGATACAGGTGTGATTGAACATACCTGGTTGAGGAGTGTCTGGATAGAAGATGATTCTTCTGACACCGGCAGCCGCTCTCTTATCAACCACCTTAAATCGGAGGAAATCCACTGGCCGCCAGGTATCTCGGGGAAACAAGGGGTAGTGCTGGGAACTTTTGTAGGTATGACGATTGGCCCCTGCCTGTTTTCAGCCTGGAATGACGAAAACGGGAGAATCAATATTCGCTACCACAGCATCGACGATATGTTTTTCCGCATTCCTGATGAGGGGTGGCCGCTGGAGGATGCTGCCTGGCCGGATGAGATGTTCTGAGAATGAAGAACGTGGTTACAGGAAAAAATGCGGGAGTGAAAGCTCCCGCATTTCCTTTGTTCTGACATCTACTTCTCTTCTCGTGTATTCCCGGGTACTACCTCACGGCAATCCGCACCGCTCGGACAACTGTCCGCCAGCGGTAGGTGCCGGTATCTTCGTTATACCCGCGGCAGGTAATCAGCGTCACCCAGTCCAGATCTTCATGGCGTGTGACCGCGGAAAGGTCCTCCGGCCGTGCAAACTGCTGCACAGTCCTTACCTCATAGATATACTGCAGATCACCGGATCGAATCACAACCTGGTCTCCCCATCCCAGTTCGCCCAACTGCTGGAACGGCCCGGGCGCGCCGCTGGCATCATATACATGCGCGGTCAGCACGGAGTTGCCGGACCAGGTCGGATAGGCCGATCCTTCGAGATACCCCACGCTGCGGCCGAGCCAGGTGAGGTCCCACTCGTTGTCCAGCGCAGGCACACCCACGATCGGCTGTTCCACACCCAGGGACGGGATCTCAAGCCACATGCCGTCCATGTCCTGGTAGGCCAGATTTTCCGGTTGTGCCGGGAGGATTGTTGTCGCAGAAGGTGCAAAACCTGTTGCAGGCAAGGTCGGCTCAATGATTGTGAAGGTGACGACCGCGTCGGACGTTCCACCGTTCAGTTCGTTACCTGAAAGGTCCTCGATCGAGGTGGTGCCGCAGATATGCAGGCGGTATTCGCCGAACGGAAGGGCGGTCCCGCTGTTGACGGTGAGGGTCACCTGGAATGGGCCCGAGCCGCCGCCGTCGCTGTAGATTGCAGGCCCGATCGGAAGGAAGATATCATCGTAGCTGTTGGGGTGCGTGACGGCTTCGCAGTCAGGTGTATCAAAGACACCGTTCAGGCCCGCCTGGAACAGCAGGTAGTTTATAGCGTTGTTCGCTGCCTGGGCGCTGCCGTCGTGCAGCACGGCCTCATCGAACTCGATCCGGAGTGTGGAAAAGCCCTGGACGATCACCGATGTGGCGCCGGGTACGGCATTGGCCGCCAGCGTGACTGTTGGCCCTGTGCGGTCGATCACATAGGTTTCACCGTTGCTGAAATCGCCGATACCTGTCCCGCTGCCGCCAAGCGGGTTGCCGGCGAGGTCCTCGATTGAATCATCATCGGCGAGGTCGAGGCGGATAGTGCCTGTGCCGGTACCGGTGTCCACCGTGAGGGTATACGTATCGCCCGAACCGGAGATCGAGTCGATACTGGTGCCGGTCAACCCGGTTACGGCGAGGCTGAAGTCGGAGGTATCAACCCCGGTTACATCTTTGGAGAAGGTAACCTCGAAGTACACAAGAGGCGAACTCGTGGGGCTTGTGGTTATGGTTCGCACGATGCTGTCCACCAACGGAGCAGAATTGTCCACGATATAGGTTTCATCGGTGGACGGTTCAGCGGTGGCCAGTGTGTTGCCGTAGAGATCGGTGATGTCCTGTGTGCCGGCGACGTTCAGACCGACGGTGCCGTTGTAGCCGGCGAGATCACCGCCGGAAACGGTAATATCATAGGTATCGTCACTGAACGCAACCACCTGAGTGATCCCGGCCGTTGTACCGGAGTTCACAATAAAATCATCCGGACTCACATTCTGGACATCCTCGCTGAACGTGGCGCGGAAGACAAGCGTATTGGCGTTGGTGTTTTCGCCTGTTGGTACATGGCGGCTGAAAGCCTGCAGGACAGGGGCACCCTTGTCGATGGTGTACACTTCGCCGGTGGTGAAGTCGCCGTCTCCTTCGGTGCCGCCGCCAAGCTGGTTGGGGATGCTGTCGACAATGGTGTTGTCGTCATCCACATCGAGGCGCAGGGTGCCGGAACCGGAGCCTGTATAGACTGAAACCGTACGGGTGGACCCGGACCCTGTGACGCTGTTGATGCTGGCGCCGGAGAGACCTGATGTGGTCAGGTCGAAGTCGGTGCTGTCCACGCCGTTAACGTCTTTATTGAAGGTAACCAGGAAACTGACATTTGCGGCATTGGTAGGGCTGGCATTCACCCGGGTGATGGAATCGACCACAGGCAGGGTGCCGCCGCGCATCCAGCCGGTATCATAGGCGGAATAATCCGAGCGGTTAGGCCCATTTGCCGCCACAGCCCAGTAGTAGTACGTCTGACCGGGGGTCAGGGAGGTGTCGGTATATTGCGAAGGGATAACAGCACCCAGGCTGGTTTTCGTGCCGGTTTCGGTTTCGGCCCGGTAGAGAATGTAGTGGGTCATACCGGGGACATCGTTCCAGTTGATGAAAATCTGGTCGTACTGGCCATCGCTGGCAGTAAGGCCCGCAGGCGGATTGATGCCGCGCCAGCCAGTGTCTTCGTTGCTATAATCCGAGCAGCCGTTTGCTGCCGTGCACACCGTTGCCCAGTAGTAATACGTTGTTCCCACTGCGGCAGATGTGTCGTTGAAAAAGAGAGAGGTTGTGGAATCCTCGATGCGGGTTTTCGTTCCCGTCGAGGAAGTAGCCCGCCAGACCTCATAGTATTCCGCCCCGGCGGCGCTGTCCCAGGTAATTATGACCTGGCTTGTATCCGTCCCGTCTGTGGCTGAGAGATTTGCGGGTGCCGTGAGTGCCCGCCAGCCGGTGTCGTTATTGGTGAGATCGTTGCAGTAGTCGTCGCCGCAGCCTTCGACCCAGTAGTAATAGGTTCTGCCTGGGGTGGCGGAAGTATCAAGGTACTCTTCTGCATCCGTGACTGTGGCGATCACGTTTGTTGGAGTGGCCACGTTGGAGTTATGGCGGTATACGTTGTATTCGGCGACAGCGTTGGTCGGGTCCCAGGTGACCGCCACATGTGCGGTGGAAGTGCCGTCGCTGGCCGCTATGTTTTCGGTGTCGTTGACGAGGCTGTAGCCAGTATCCGACGAGGTAAGCGCGCCGCATCGGCTGTAGAAATCACAGGATTTGATCCAGTAGTTGTAAATCGTACCGGTTAGCCCGGTGTTGTCGGAATAGGATTGTGTCAGAGAGCTGCCGATACTTTCTGCAGTGCTTGAATCTGAACTTGTAGAACGGTAGATGACGTAGTAATCGACTTCTTCATCATCATGCCCCCATGTAATATCGACCCGATTGTAGTAAACACCGTCTGAAGCGTTGACATTATAAGCCGTCTCATACGGCCGCCAGCCGGTATCGGGATCACTGATATTCGACCAATCCCCGATATCTGTATCATATGCACGCAGCCAGTAATAATATGTCGTATAGGGATCAGCACCATAATCCTCATAGTGTTCGGAATAGATTTCTGCATAGTAAATATCAACATCTGTCGGAGCGGTGTCGGTCGATGTGCGGTAAACACGATAGCCGTTATTTGGTGTATACTCGTTCCAGGTGATGCCAATATAGTTGCCTTCCGTACCATCTGAAGCATCCACTCCCCACGTAACCGAAGTCGCGGCATAGCCTTCAGCATAGTTGGTGCTCAATTCACTGCAGCCGTAGGCGTTGCAGACTTCGCCCTTGTAATAATATATGGTTCCCGGTGTTACAGCGTAATCTTCATAGATACCGTCGTTCGTTCCATCCCCATAAGTGTATCCCACTTCGGTATAAGTTCCTGTTGGTGAAGTGCTGCGATAGACGTTGTAGTTTCGGGAGTTGAAGCCTTCGTATTCAAAGAAGGATATCTCGACCCGGTTTCCGTATGTACCGTCCGTAGCATTGATATAGGGGGGGCTGAAAATCCCGGATCCGGTAACAATTTCGCTGCTGTCGTCTTCAGTATTGCACCAATATCGTGTCTCGGGGCAGGTAGCGATCTTGAATTCATAGTTCCGGTAAGCTAATTGGGTATACCCATCGAGGATAAAATCCCAGTCGTAGGTATAACCCGACCCGCAGCCCAGGACTTCCTGCCGCCCCGCAACCGTCCAGTATGTGTTCCCTGCAGGCCTGGAAAGAATTTCAAAATTATCAGTCATTCCATCACAGGCAACCTGCCATTCAATCGTGATTTTGTAAGGAAGCCCGGTGGAGGCGGACACGTTGTAGGGATTGGGGAAATCGTAGTGGCTGGGTTGAAAGCTGCGCGCACCGGTGGTGAGGAGCAGCAGGATCAGAAGAGAAATGTACAGGATCGAGTTGCGGAATTTTGCACTACGGGATGTATGTGAAAGGCTGAGCGGGTGGGTCATGTCTTTCTCCTCTTGTTAGTCTGAAACGTTAAACTTTCAGCGAAGCCTGGATGGCAGCCGGCGGCGTTTCCGGTTTCCTGCTGCTTCTCCGGTTAAGTTCCTGTCGATAAAGAAAAGACCGCTGGTGGGAAGGAATCCTCCACCCGCGATCTGCTTGCTGCTACCGAGACATTGTGACCAAAACGGTTTCGGTGAGTTGAGTGTTGTAATCAGCGATGATAGAGCAGTCTGTATTCAAAACAAGTGCCTCAGAGCGTGTCAGTATGTTAATTCGTTATTATACATAAAGAATGCAGGGAGGGAAACCCGAATCAAGAGCCCCGGTCTGGCGGCTGAAGGCAACGTGTGATTGAAGGTTTCTATGGTCTCCAGACCGGGGCTCCTTATTAGAGCACCGTATATAGACCGGGGATATGGTAGATATGTGGGCACGACAAGGCCCGCTGCACAACGCGGTGAAAAACGTGTTCACTGATCAAAACAGGGGATCCGAATATGTCGTGCGTGCGGGTTTGCCGTTTGGGGGGCAGGGCTGGTGACGGGGCACATATGGCGAATGTAGATTTGTATTGAAATGTCCTTGAAACCCGCGCTTAAGCGTCGTGACCCGTAAGCCGGCTGCTGCACGGCCCCCGTACGGGCGGGTTCCAGAGATTCATCCAGGCACAGGCCAACCCGGATCCGGTACGCTGCAGCCTTGCGAGTGAGTCAGTGGATCCCGCCCCTGCCGGCACAGGATAGAATTCCGGCTGCTGCACGGCCCCCGTACGGGCGGGTTCCAGAGATTCATCCAGGCACAGGC
>JAFGNH010000029.1 GCA_016927115.1 Anaerolineales bacterium
CCGCATCGGCCAGGCACTGGCTGAAATTAAAGTAGCTACGCTTGGCCCCATGCAGGAGATTCCTGATCGAAAAACACTCTATGCTCTTGCCGATAAGATTCTGGTTTCAACGATCTCAGAACCAACTGCATAACCAATCAGGATTATACCTGGCAGTTACTCGGCAGTAATGAAATAAAAGAAAGGAGGTAAACCGGAATCCAACTTATCTGAATCAACCCAATCGACTATATCAATAGGAGGAATAGAATTATCATGAAAGGAAAGAGATTAGTCTGGTTTATCGTAACGCTTCTGATCGTACTTTCGATGGCACTTTCAGCCTGCGGCAGCACAACAGCCGAAGAACCTGCGGGAGAAGAACCCTCAGCAGACACCACTGAAGTTGAAGTCTGGTTCCACTCCGGAAAAGGCGAGGAACGTGATGTCCTGGACGCCCAGGTAACGGACTTTAATGCCATGCAGGATGAGATTTTCATCAACGCAGTCCTGCTGCCGGAAGGTTCCTACAACGATCAGGTGAACGCAGCCGCCCTTGCCGGCGACCTGCCATGCCTGCTCGACTTCGATGGCCCTTACCTCTACAACTATGCCTGGTCCGGTTATCTGCGTACTCTGGATGATCTGGTACCTGATGATGTTAAGGCAGATTTCCTGCCCTCCATCATTGCCCAGGGCACCTATGGTGGTAACCTGTACAGCCTCGGCACTTTCGATTCCGGCCTGGCAATCTGGGGTAATAAAGCCTATCTGGACGCCGCCGGCGTTCGTATCCCCACCGGCATCGATGATCCGTGGGACATGGACGAGTTCATGGACGCCATGGAAAAACTGATGGCCCTTGATGAGACAGAATATGTTATCGACTTTAAGCTCAACTACGGTGCCGGCGAATGGCAGCCGTACGGCTTCAGCCCCATTCTGCAGTCCTTTGGCGGCGATCTGATCGACCGCACAGATTACCAGAGCGCAGACGGCGTTCTCAACGGCCCCGAAGCCGTTGCAGCCATGGAATTCTTCCAGGGCCTGTTCCTCGATGGCTATGCCAACCCCGCCCCTGCCGGCGACGATGACTTCTACGGCAGCAAGATTGCAGCCCTCTCCTGGGTCGGCCACTGGATGTATGGCCCTCATAGTGAAGGCCTTGGCGATGACCTGGTTCTTATCCCGGTACCAAACTTCGGCGGTAAAGCTGTAACAGGCATGGGTTCCTGGAACTGGGGTATTACCTCCAGCTGCCCGACACCGGAAGCAGCTTACGATTTCCTGGCATACCTGATCGAGCCCGAACAGATCGTTCGTATGACAGACGCTAACGGCGCTGTTCCTGCTCGCAGCAGTGCAATTGCATTATCAGAACCGTATGCCGAAGGCGGCGTGCTGGAACTCCTGGCTCAGCAGCTTGAAGGCGGCGTGGCTGTCGAACGGCCGGTCACACCTGCTTATCCGACCATCTCCGCTGCGTTTGATGAAGCAATTCGCAACATTATCACCGGTGCAGATGTCCAGACTGAACTGGACGCTGCCGTAGCGAAGATCGACCAGGATATCGCTGACAACGACGGATATCCGCTTCCCGAGTAATATAGCTACACTCACTGCAGGGAGTGCTGGTTTCAGCACTCCCTGGCATCATCCAGGAGAAAACCTTATGGGCGATGCACTATCAACTTCAAACAAAAAAGTAAAATCCTACGGAAGACAGCAAGAGGAAGCAAGAATGGCCTGGCTCTTTTCTGCGCCCGCACTTCTACTCCTTCTGCTCTTTCTGGTGGTTCCCTTTGTTCTGGCTATCGGACTGGGTTTCACCAATCAGCGCCTGATCCCCAATCCGAACCTGCCAACGAAGTTTATCGGCTTGCGGAACTTTGTCCGCATGATCAGCGACCAGGCATTTCTGCGCGGGCTGTTGAATAACTTCTATTTCGTCGCAGTTGTTGTTCCGCTGCAGACAGGCCTGGCTCTCACATTGGCTGTTCTGATCAATCAGAAACTGAAGGCAATGAACCTGTTTCGCACGATATACTTCGCCCCGGTTGTCACATCGATGACTGTGATAGCAATTGTGTGGGCATTCCTGTACAACCCTGGAGAGGGTCTGATCAATGCCTTTCTGGGTGCAATCTCTCTCGGAAAACTGGGCCCCTATAGCTGGCTGCTGGATACGAAACTGGTATTTCCTGCCATCATGCTGCTTTCCATCTGGCAGGGTGCCGGCTTCCAGATGGTCATCTATCTGGCAGGTCTGCAGGATATCCCTGATGAATTGTACGAAGCAGCCAATGTAGATGGTGCAAATAAATGGGAGCAGTTCCTGTATATCACCCTGCCGCAGCTTCGAAATACCAGTATTTTTGTCATCCTTTCCACCACCATTCTTGCCTTTAAGCTGTTTGACCAGGTAAAGGTGATGACGAACGGTGGGCCGCAGAATGCTTCAATGACAACCATGGTACATATCGTTAACCAGGGATTCGGGGAATTAAAAGTAGGCTACGCCTCCGCAATCAGTATTGTTTTCTTCCTGATCGTTCTGATCGTCTCCCTGATTCAGCGAAAAGTTCTCCCCGAAGAGAGAGAGGTAGCCTGATATGAACATTTCTTCTGCCTACAGTACAGAATATCGTGTCCGGAAGGTGCTCAGTCTGACCTTCAAGTACCTGATCCTGATTATTCTGGCGATTTTCTTTCTCTTCCCTATCATATTCATGTTGATATCATCGTTAAAAGTTGATGAGGCTCAGGTTGTATCTGACATGAGCAGCCTGCGTGCTTTCCTGCCGGTTGGTGATATCGGGCTGCAGAATTTTCGTGATGTATTCGCGAACCTTGAATTCGGACAGCTGATGTTCAATTCGGTTCTTGTTATGCTGACTACAGTGTTGTTTGGCCTGATGGTCAACAGCATGCTGGCATATGCGCTGGCACGTCTCAGGTTTAAAGGTCGTGAACTGATCCTCAGTGTAATTGTGGCACTGATCATCATTCCATTCGAAGCAGTAGCCATCCCATTGCTGCTGGTTGTCAATAAATTACCCTGGTTCGGCGGTGCTACCACATGGCTTGATTCCTACCATGTTCAGATCATTCCCTTTATAGCCGATGCTTTTTCCATCTTTCTTTTCTATCAATTCTTTATCAGCTTTCCAAAAGATCTGGAAGAAGCGGCTCTGGTAGACGGTGCCAGCCTGTTCCGTATTTTCCGGTCTATCGTACTGCCATTGTCCAAGCCCATCTTTGCTACTGTTGCCATTCTGCAGGCATTGGCTTCATGGAACCGCTTTATGTGGCCGCTAATGGTTACCCGCGGTCCGGATCATCGACCACTTACTGTCGGTATCCAATCCTTTTTCGGGCAGGATCCACGCATCTGGGGCGATCTGCTTGCATTTGCATCCATGATCACCATCCCGGTGCTGATCGTATTCCTGCTGTTCCAGAAATGGTTTGTGCAGAGTGTTGCCCGGACGGGGATTAAAGGCTGAAGGCTTCAGCATACACGGACACCGGATCCCGGAAATTCGATCGGGATTCGGGTGTTTGCTGTTTATCTCGTCTGCAGGTACACTTTCGTACCATTACCTGAGGCTATATGAGTTTGATCCACCCTGACAACTGGATCTGGGATTTCTGGTTCGCCACAGACCCTCCTGATTATCACGTTTTTTTCCTGCAGGCACCACGCAGTCTGCGGGATGAAAGTAAACGTCATTTTCACGTCTCGATCGGCCATGCTGTCTCACAGGATCTGCAGCAGTGGCAGATTCTGCCGGATGCGCTGCATCCCGCTGCCGATAAGCAGTCTGCCTGGGATAACTATACCACCTGGACAGGCAGCATCCTCCAGCACGAAGGTCGCTGGTATCTGTTCTACACAGGCGGCAGCCGCAACGAACAGGGGCTGATTCAGCGCATCGGCCTAGCTACCTCATCTGACCTGATTAACTGGACTCGCCATCCAGACAATCCGATTCTTGAGCTGGATACAAGATGGTATGAAACGCTTGACCTTTCACACTGGCACGACCAGGCATGGCGCGATCCCTGGGTTTTCAAACATTCGCAGGAAAATCGATTCCACATGCTGATAACAGCCCGCGCCAATTACGGCAATTTCGACGGCCGCGGCGTGATCGGCCAGGCTGTGTCGGAGGATCTGCTGGAATGGGAGGTCCTTCCACCGCTCACAGAACCGGGTTTCTTCGGCCACATGGAAGTCCCTCAAATGATCAGGTACGATCAGCAAAACTACCTGCTCTTCAGCACACCCGGCTCCTGCTTTTCAGCGCAATCACTTGAACATCCGGGCCTCCCCCCGCAAACAGGTACGTTTTATCTGACAACTGATTCAAAAAAACCATCATTCCGGGGGCACCTTGCCCACCCGCTGCTGGCTGACCAACAGGGGACCTTTTATTCTGCAAAACTGATCCAGACACTCTATGGAGAATGGAAATGCCTGGCTGTAAAGGCTTTTGGGAAGGATGGAACCTTCAATGGCTCACTTACAGATCCACTATCAGTAACGTTTTCCCGTGATGGGAGAATCCGGATTCAAACTACCCTGGATGATTAAATAGAATCCACGAATCCGATAACCGTACAGAAAGGTTGGCCCGGAATGCCCAATGGTATACCGGCTTTCAAAAACAGGGTACACTTCAGGAGTTGGCACTAAAATCGGATCCCATGTTGTTCATAGTATGGAAAAAGCACCGATTAGTCCATGGAACAAGCCGGATTATTAAGGATACTGCTGAATGAAATCAACATCGCAGAAACAGAAAGAATTTCAAACGGGATTCGAGCAGTCTCAAAGAACTCACATTGTTATGGTAACCAACCATGGGATGCACAATTGGAACATCGTTCCCGGGCTGCCGGACACGGGTGGTCAGAACGTATTTGTGAATCAGCTCAGCCAGGCACTCGCCGACAGCGGCTGCAGGGTAACTGTTTTTAACAGGGGAGGGTATCCACACCCCACAACCGGTGATTTTCGTGAAGGTATTCTCTATCGGGACAAACACCAGCGTCTGGTCTTCCTGACAGACAACACCCCGAACTTCATTCCCAAGGAGCAGATGGCCCCCCATATTCCCGAGTTGGCGCAGTCCCTGATCCGGTTCCTTTCCAGTGATCCCGCTCCAACCAATCTTTTCATCTCTCACTACTGGGATGGGGCTGAAATTGGGCGGCTCTGCGCTTGTGCACTCAATCCAACTCCTCTCCATATCTGGATCCCACACAGCCTGGGGTTTATCAAGAAGCAGAACGTCTCTCCTGAGCAGTGGGATAAACTAGCTATCGATCAGCGAATCAGTATAGAACAAACATTATGTACAGAAGTGGATGCTATCGTCTCCACATCCTCATTGATTATGGAGAGTCTGAAAAATCAGTACAAGTATAGAAAGCCCGTTCTCGATCTCCCGCCATGTATCGATACTGATCGCTTCTACCCCAGGAAGATCCATCCGGAAAACCCAATCTGGACCTATATCAGCCAACACTGCGATCTTTCCCCATCACAGTTACAGTCGAAAAAGATCATCACGGAAATCAGCCGGACAGACAGCACCAAGCGCAAGGATGTACTCATCAAAGCATTTCTCAAACTCAACAAGGATTTTCCTGATACACTCCTGCTCACTTCTATCGATCCCGATGAAGCGGTTGGACGTGAATTGATGCATCTGATTAATTCTGCCGATAATAAAAAGAACATCGCCGTATTCTCAAACGTATATAACCAACTGCCGGATCTCTACGCTGTTTCATCCCTGTATTGCACACCGTCCATCATGGAGGGTTTTGGTATGTCTGCCCAGGAAGCTGCTGCAACAGGCATACCCATTGTTGCCAGCAACCGGGTTCCTTTTGCAGTTGAGTTCCTTATGGGAAACAGGATCGATAAACGGAAATTGGATGGCAAGAATGAATCACTGTTGATCGGCGAAGGCGCAGTAATCGTGCCCGCTGATGATGCAGAGGGGCTGGCTGAAGCCATGGCGATTCTACTGGATAATGAGCAGCTCCGATTATCGATGGGGCGGGCAGCCTACCGGTTAACAATCCCTGCCTTTTCCTGGAAGGATCGGATCAAGGGTTTCTTACAGCAGATAAAAAACTTGGATTCCAACCAGGCTGTTTGCGGGAAACCTGATCAGCCATAGAAATCATGGAGGTTGTGTACCATGCAGTCCCTCAAATACGACATTATCCAGCCACTGGTGGATGAACACAACATCGAAAAACTGACTTATTCAGAAATAGCTGCTCTTTTTCTTAAAGAAGAGAACCTGGCACAGAACAAACCTCATCGACTGGCCGGGTGGAATCCACGAACACATGAGCCGGTTGTTTACAACGCAGCCCGGCAGCACAGGCCTTTCGATAATAGAAAGAAATCTTCCAATGAAACACCTGAAAAGATCTCAAACTGTGTTATCTGCAAGGGTAATACCACCCGGGTACTCGATCTGGCACATCTCAGCCAGGGTTTTACATTTATCAATAAGAACCTTTTTCCTGCAATCTGGCCTATGGATAGGGATGAACATACAGATCCTGCTCCAACATCAGAAAAAGACGATACCAGGAATGCTGTGGGGCTGCACTTCCTGCAGTGGACCTCTTCGATCCATGATCACGACTGGCATAACATGCCCATTGGAGACACCAGTATTGTAATGAACCGGCTGGCAGTGCTTGAGAAGCAGCTCCTGACCACCTCCACCGGGCAGATGCCTTCCACAGCCGGTTATGGAGATCCGGCAAATTATGCAGGGTATGTCTCCATTATAAAAAACGGCGGGGCTCAAGTTGGCGGTTCGATTGCGCACAGCCACCAGCAGGTAATTTTTTCCAATCTGATGCCGCGACGTATCTATGAAAATTGGAAATTCTTCCAGGGCGCGGGGATTTCTTTCTCTGAACATATGCAGCACACAAACCCGGCTGAATTATTGATCCGGGAGTATCCAACTGCCGTACTGCTCGTTCCCGCGTTTATGCGCCGGCCTGGCGATATGCTCCTGTTAGTAAAGGACAGCCGTAAGCGTTACCTCCACCAGCTCAGTGCTGAAGAGCTGCAGGATGTCAGCCGGGGGTGGTCCGACGCCATCGCTGCCTTTCACGAGTTTATGCCCGCCCTGAATCGGCCCATCGCCTTTAACGCTATCACCCTCAATGGGCCTGGGGCCGGCCTGCACTTTGCCTTCCTGCCTTTTACCCAGGAAACCGGCGGATTCGAACATATGGGTTTGTTTGTTTCTCAGATGGATCCATATGAAGTAGCCGGAATGATAGGCGATATCCTTAATGAGTAGCAGGAAAAAGTTCAATCAGGCAGCCTGCAAGTACCACAGCAGGTTTCCGGCACACCTGAGAAAACCGGATACCACACACTGCCCATCAACCATTTCAACTTCCATCAAGTTCAAACCAGATGGAGGGAGATTTATAATTGACATTTTCTGCAGGGAAGCAATTTCCTTCATGTAAATTCAGATTGGAGAAGGAACTGTACTGAGTTTCCTCTCCAATAAGACACAAAACGCAAACGGGCTGAAGCCACTACAGGGAAAGCCATCCTGCAGAAGATAAAAGGAGTCTACCTATGCACATTGCCCTTCTGAACCCGCAGGGAAATTTCGATCCATTGGACAGCCGATGGACTGAGCATCCTGATTTCGGCGGGCAGCTTGTCTATGTGAAGGAAATAGCAGTGAGTCTTGCTGCTCTGGGACACCAGGTCGATATCCTCACCCGTCAGATCCTGGATCCGGAGTGGACAGAATTTCAAGCGCCTTACGACTCCTATCCCGAAGTCAAAGGTGTGCGGATTGTGCGTATTCCGTGTGGCCCTGAGCAGTTCCTGCCAAAGGAGCATCTCTGGCAGTACCTGGGGACCGAGTGGGTTCCCAATATTCTCAACTTTTTCCAGAAGGAAGGTTCGGTCCCGGAAGTTTTTTCCGCTCACTACGGAGATGGTGGGCTTTCTGCGGTACTGCTCTCCCAACAGACCAATACTCCTATTACGTTCACCGGTCACTCACTGGGAGCCCAGAAGATAGACAAACTACTCGTTTCGAATGAGAACCTGAGTGATCTTGATCGGCAGCATGGGTTCAGTTTACGGATTTCTGCTGAGCGGGTGGCAATGAACCATGCTGATCGCATTATCACATCGACTTATCAGGAACGCATCCAGCAGTACGGTCACAGCGCATATGCCGGTGCGGTTGATGTACGGGCAACTGAGACATTTGAAGTAATACCGCCGGGGGTTAACCTGGAAGTCTTTTCTGAGAAGGAAGGAAAGCTGGACCTTGTCATCGAAGAACGAATCAAGGCATACCTTCAAAAGGACATCCTGCCCGAACGCCGTAAATTGCCTGTAGCGCTGGCATCGAGTCGTCTGGATGCCAAGAAGAACCTCACCGGCCTGGTAAGAGCGTTTGGTATGAGCCAGACTCTCCAGAGTAAATCGAATCTGGCACTTGTTGTGCGAGGTGTGGAAAATCCCTTCCAAAATGCTGTATCCCTGTCTTCAACAGAGCAGGCGATTATGGATGAAATCACAGCGTTGATCGAGGAGTATTCCCTGCAGGGAAAAATCACTGCGTTCCCATTGAACAGCCAACAGGAATTAGCTGCTGCTTATCGCCGGTTATCTCAGCGGTTGTCCGTTTTTGTTCTGCCGGCATTATATGAACCGTTTGGACTTGCTCCGCTGGAGGCCATGAGCTGTGGGCTTCCAGCAGTAGTCACCCGTCATGGAGGCCCATCGGAAAGCCTGGAGGAAGGCGGTCGTGTTTTCGCCAAGCTTGTAGACCCGGAAGACCCGGCTGAACTAGCCGGGGGTATCCTTTCGTTGGTGGAATCGAAAACGTTATGGCAGCGATACCGGGATGCCGGAAGGGAACGTGTGCTGGAGAAATACACCTGGCAAGCAACAGCGAGAGGCTACGAGCGCGTATTCGAAGCCATCGTTGTGGCAGGCCACCAACCGGGCGAACTTCCTATCCCGTCCTGGTATACCGATCCGCTGGAGGAAAACAAGCCGGGGATAAAGGATCTTCAGGCGATCTATTTTTAAAAAAGCCCGGGGCAGCTCGGGGCTATATAAAAAGCGGCCGGCAACTCGCCAACCGCCTTCTGATTCACTAAACAGAAATGCGTTGCATTTTATTCCCCAGCAGCTGCTCCACCCTCACCCAGCACCTTCAACTCTTCCCGCCGTCGCCGGTATGCAACGATCGGCGAATCGCCGGGTATCAACTGCTCTCCACTTCGCAGTTCGGATGGTTTCGGCTCCTGTGTAATCACCACACGCCTGTCCTGGCGTGCGACTACAAGGTTAAACCACATCGAAAGCCCATTGAGTGCATCCCGCACCAGTGGAATTCGAATAAACTTCTGATAGAACCGCAGATACAGTACGGAATTCTCCTCGTCTATCGGGGAAAATGCCGCTACCACTCTCACTTCCTCTGAGATGTGATTCTGCCAGAGGTTGGGAAACACAAACTCCAACCAGAATTCACGGTCACCCACTTCAAGATCGGTTGTTTTGCGCGGCGGAATGCCTTCATCGATCCGATTAAAAACAAATACTCGCAAGCGGTTTTCATCGACCCATTTCACAACAGGCCCATCCACCACAGTTCGACAACCACGGCCGATCGTATTGTGGTGGATAAATGGCAGATGCACTACATCCAGCTGATTTTCAATCACCCGGGAATAGTGAGCGTTCCAGGGATCGGATATGCGGCCATAACTGAAATTTCCACCAAGATCTGAAAAGAATGGCACGGGTGGCAGACCTTCCCGCGCCTCACCCCACCAGATATAGATGAACCCATTCGCCTCCCGGGTTGGATATGTGAATACATGGAACCGCTCCGGTACCTCAGTATTTACAGAGTTAGCAGGAATCCGTGTGCAGCGACCTGTTGCATCATACCGAAATCCATGAAACGGGCATTCAATTTCCCCATTGATGACTTTTCCCTCGCTGAGGGCAACCCCGCGGTGAACACACTTATCACGCTGGCAAACAACATTCCCGTCTTTTGCCCGCCAGAAAACCAGTTTCTCTCCCATTCTGGTCACACCTACAGGCGCACCCCGCTTTACTTCCTTACCCTCCAATACGACATACCACTGGTTGCGAATCACAGCCAACCCTCCTTCCAAATTACTTACGCCCTGCTTATAGTCCTGTGCGTCAGTGTCTTAATATCAAACTCATCGGTGAGTATCTGGTTCTTGAAACTACTGATATCTTTTTCCATTCTGATCAACCGGCTGATCCCGCTGGAACGTTCTGTATCATTGACCAGAATAGCGCCTGTGATAACACCATCCTTGACTACAATCTTCCGGTATCGTTTATGCTCTCGGTCCAAATATCTGAATGTCTCACAGCCTTCACAATCACCTTGATACTGCCCAATAGAATAAAGTGCTATCCCCGTCACTTTTAAATTCGTGGATGGAACGGTTCCCTCATACCCGGCAGGTTCTCCAGTTATCGCAGCTGCCGCCGCACGCGCCTGTTCAAGAGCTGCCGGTATGATCCCATAAACCCGTTCAGCAAACTCCGCCGCATCACCTGCGGCATAGATATGTTTCTCGCTGGTCTGTAGATTCTGGTTCACCACAATTCCCCGGTTCACTGTCAGTCCAGCCTGTTTGGCGAGGTCTGTGTTCGATCGAATTCCTGTGGACAGCAGTACCAGATCCGCTGAAAGCCGTTCTCCGCTTTCGAGCAGCACCGTTTTGACCTTTCCATCCCCCTCTATCTCCTGAACCTGTACGCCTGTTCGAATCTTCAGCCCAATCTCCCGAAGCAGATCCTCCAGCAGCCTGGCTCCTTCTTCATCCAGCTGCCGCGGCAGCAGATACGGCGCCGCCTCCAGCACAGTCACCTCAAGTCCAAACCCCAGAAGTACCCGGGCTATTTCAAGTCCCAGCAGCCCGCCACCAATTACGGTCGCTTCAACTGCCTGCTGCGCAAATGAACGAATCGCCTCAGCATCTTCAAGTGTGCGCAGTACAAAAACACCCTCCAGCGAAAAACCCGGAATAGGGGGGATAAAAGGCTTCGCACCTGTTGCCAGCAACAGCCGGTCGTATGAATAGACCGTTCCACTCGCCGTTTTTACCTGCCGCTCGGCGGGAAGAACAACCGCTGCCTTCTCTCCCAGTACCACATTGATCCGGTTTTCTATATACCAATCCTCATCCCGAACAAATAACTCATCACGACTGATATCTCCAGCAATATAAGACCACAGCTTGGGACGTGAATAGTAAAGATGGGGCTCTTCTCCCAGAATCGTCAGCGCCAGTCCTGGTTGTTTAGATAGCGTCTGTGCAGCGGTGACTGCCGCCACACCATTACCTATTATTAATATATTCAAGGCTCTTCACACTTCCACAAAATCGTCTTTGTTTGCTCCGCAATCAGGGCAAACCCAATCATCGGGAATTTCTTCAAAAGGTGTACCCGGTGCTATGCCGCTATCAGGGTCCCCTTCTGCCGGATCATAGATATAACCACATACTGTACATTCCCATTTTTTCATCAGGCTTCCTCCAGAATGATTCTACAAAATTTTTATCGCCGCTGACAGAGTGAATATAATCCAATTATAGTAGGTTGATATAAAAATTACAGAACCTGGCATTTGAGCTGGCACTGCAGTTAAACCCGATATGAATTCCTCGTTATTATAACCAGTGAGTTTCCGCCTTGATCTTGCCTGCCCCCGTGTGAACCATTACAATCACTACAGACATCGCCCCCTTCACACCATATCCCGGCCAAAGGAGTATTTTGTGTATAACTCAAAGGATGACCTTCAACGCGTCCTCATCACAGAGGAGCAGATCCAGGATCGCGTAAAGCAGATAGCGCAGCAGATCAATAAGGATTACCAGAAAGAGAACAACCCTTGTTTTGTGGGGATTCTCAAAGGCGCTTTTATTTTCCTGGCAGACCTCACCCGGCACCTCACGATCAAACATTCAGTCGATTTCCTGTCAATTTCCAGCTATGGCAAGTCAGGCGCGGTAAGTGATACGGTTCGCCTGATTATGGATCTTCGGGATCCAATCGAAGGCAGAAATGTTGTAATAGTTGAGGATATCCTCGATTCGGGTAAAACACTGGAGTATCTTTATAAGATATTAGAGCAGCGGAAGCCTGCCTCACTCAAGACCTGTGTGCTTGTCAAAAAAACACGCGATTCAGTTTCATTTCCGATCGATTACCTCGGCTTTGAAATCCCTGATGTATGGGTTGTTGGATACGGATTGGATTACGCCGAATCGTACCGGACACTGCCATATATCGCCGAGCTTAAAGAGGAAATCTACCGTCCAGGTTGATCGCAGCATTCACGTACTGCAGTAATTAATACGCATAAAAACCTGGCCGATCCGTACTCCCGGCCAGGTTTCAGGTAACCCTGATAGCTGCATATTTTTATAAGTCAGCTCGAACTATAACTGCTTGTCAAACCGCTGGATCTCCAGAAGATAGCCATCCGGGTCGCGGAAGAAGCAATGATAAATTCCAAATTCAGAATTCTGCTGGGGTTTCTTTTCGAATTGGACGCCCCTGTTTTTCAACTTCTTATACCAACCATCCACATCATCACAAACCAGGGTCAGAATAATTCCCCCAGAGGGTTCCTCAACAGGCAGATGTTCACAGAAACCTAGAAAACTACCTGGTGATGTACGGTAAATCCGGCACACTTCCTGATCCCGTACAAGCTCCAGGCCGAGGATCTGCTCATAAAATTCCGCAGCCTCGGCCAGGTTTTTAGTACCAAGGAACATGATCGTTTGATCGAAAGAATCTGCCATAGTAAGCTCAGCCTTTCCTGCAAAACCAGTCCCGGCTGTATTAACTAGCCCTCCTTGGTCAGGAAAGAAGTCAACACATCCAGTTCTGCAGGGCTGAGAGTCAATGCGTTCGTTTCCTTTACCGAGCCATTCAGAATCCGCTGCCCGAGATTGGAATAACGCCATAATTTCAAATCTTCCACCAGCGGTGAGCCCACAATGTCCTCACGAATAATTTTTCCATCCTGCATAACAACAATCCTGTCCGTCCGTCTGGCAACATTCTGGTCATGTGTAACAATTAAAAATGTCGTCCCCTCTTTCTGGTTGATCTCACGGATCAGGTCCATCAGGTCCTGACCTGCGGTCGAATCGAGGTTTCCTGTCGGTTCATCCGCCAGGATCAGAGCTGGATTGTTGGCCAGGGCTCGTGCCACAGCTACCCGCTGGCGCTGCCCACCGGAAAGCTGGTTTGGCAGATGGTCAAGCCTGTCTGCAAGACCAACGAGGCTGAGCAAGTAAAGCGCCCGGTCACGGCGCTCCTTTTTGGATTTTGTTCCCATCATTGGGATTTCAACATTTTCAAGGGCAGTGAGTGTTGGAAGGAGATTATGCAGCTGGAAAACAAAGCCAACCGTATGTGAACGAAAGTCGTCCTTATCCTCTATTTCCGCCAGGTTCTGACCGTTCACCGAGACTTCGCCACTTGTTGGAATATCAAGAGCGCCAATCATATTCAGCAGAGTGCTTTTGCCACTGCCGCTGGGCCCCATCACAGCAACCATTTCACCGGCGGCAACACGAAGATTAACCCTGTCGAGTGCATAAATCTTCTCTCCATCCCCGTACACTCGCAAAAGGTCTTTTGTTTCTATCACCAGCGATTGTTGTTCACCCATGCTGTTTCCCTGTACCTTTTCCAGCCAGCTATCCGTCAGTTACCCGATTCAATATCAATATCGACGAACGCTGTCATTCCCCAGCGAATCTGCTCAGGAATAGTATCCAGCTCAATAATTACCGTGTAATTGACACCGGCACCCTCACTGGCCTTCTCTGCAATGCGCACTACCGTTCCATCCAGGACCAGATCAGGCAGCGCATCAAAAGTCACCGTCACCGGTGAACCTACCATCACCAGCGGCACATCGATCTCAGAAAGATCCGTAGTTTCAACCTGAAGTGAACTGAGATCTGCTATCAGCATGGCTGCAATCCCGGGGCTGATCCACTCATTTTCC
Organism: Anaerolineales bacterium; assembly: GCA_016927115.1. Lineage (GTDB taxonomy): Bacteria > Chloroflexota > Anaerolineae > Anaerolineales > E44-bin32 > JAFGNH01. The sequence goes on from JAFGNH010000029.1 coordinate 14,109, forward strand.
CGGACATTGATCGTTGTGATAGTCCCACTATATGGGGCCGTCAGGGCACTATCTGTAAGTGCCTGGTCTGCAGCTGTATATGCAGCGCGGGCGTTTGCCAATCGTGCTTCTGCCAACTCAAGCAGCTCCGAACTGGGGCCTGCTTCAACCAGGCCATACTCCTGTTCTGCTACCAGAAGCTGGGCCTCAGCCAGTGCCAGTTCGGCGTCCAGTACAGCCTGCTCTAACTCAGTGGGATGTCCCAGATACCAGTTCAGATTCCTTTCGATGCTGTCCCGCAAAATGCGGGCATCAGCCAGGTTCGCGCGAGCCAAAGCCTTCTGGGTACTATCATTTGGTTGACCTGAATAGCGGTTATAATCACTGGAAGCTCTGTCAACCTGGTTCTGTGCAAGTACCAGGTTCGCCCGAGCACGGGCTATAACCTCACCATTAGCACGATATCCTTCCTGCTGCACCTGCCAGTGGTATTCTGTATCATCCAGGTTATCCCGCGCGTTCGCCATTTCCAGCTGCGCCTGGGACGTACTCAACTCACTGTTATCATACACATCCTGCAGGTTCTGCTCTGCACTGATAAGCTCCAGAGTTGCTGCTGTTACCGCAGCTTCGAGGTGTTCCCTCCCTGAAAGTTGCAGCAGCACATCACCCTCCTGTACTTCCGCACCCTCCTCCACCAGTAGCTCCTTTACCACACCACTCCCGTTTACACTCAAGGAAGCCCAGTGCGCTGGAACCACCACACCAGTTACACTCACAGTGGGAACATACGCTTCCACCACGACAGGCTCGGCAGTTTCAGCCTGTGCTTCTGCTGCTGCTGAGCAGCTCATCAACAGCAGACTGAGAGTAAGAAGCATCAAAATAATGGCACCATTTCTAGATTTCATCTCGTCCTCCTCTGATCACTTCAGAGACACTTTATTCATAACGCAGTGCTTCCACTGGTTGTAACCTCGTTGCTCTCCAGGCAGGATACAAACCGCCCAGCAATCCCAAACACAAGGATACCAGAAAAGCACGCATAAACGTCCCTGCCTTCCAGACCGGATCCAGCGCATCACCAAACATTGGAATCTGAGTCATGGAATAAGTCAGGATAAAAGCCGTCAGAACACCACATAAACCACCAATTAATCCAAGCAGTATTCCCTCTTCAAGAATCATACGAAGAATTTTCAGTTTCTTCCAGCCTAAAGCCCGGAATACCCCGATCTCCCTGGTTCGTTCCAGAACAGTCATTAACATCGTATTTAATACACCAACTCCACCGACCAGAATAGCAAAAACAGAAATACCGCTGAGAGCCGAATTGGCATTCGCCATATCCGGTGTTTGTTGCGCAAACTCCCCGCTTAATCCGGCATGCACCTCCGGGTAATCTGTATTGATACGATCCCGCAAAGCTTCAGCGGTTTCCGGGGCAAGTACATTTACTGCGAGGATAGTGACTTTGCGCGGTTTACCAATAAAATTCTGGGCATCGCGGAGCGAAATAACTCCTCCCAGTTCTTCCCAGGCAGCATCGGAGGAATAGATACCAACGATCCGGAACCGGCTCCCGCCCAGCTCGATCGTTTCACCCACTGATTTATTCATGGAATCCGCCATCGAACGCCCAATCATGATCTGATGATTACCCGTCAGCCTCTGGCCTTCCACAACATTAACCTCACGGATAGCAGCTTCATTGGGTGCGTATCCGAGCAGGATAAAAAATGTCCCCTCCTCAGGAAGCATCACTGCACTCATAATCATCCCGCTGACCGATTCGACCTCCGGCAGGACCGCAATCCGTTCCGAGATTCGTTCATCGATAGTGCTCATACTCGTATCAGCTACATCAGCCTGTCGGATAAGGATTTCCGCTCCGCTGCCACCAAACGCATCCATCATCATCACCGCGGCACCGTCGACGATTCCCTGCAGTGCCATGATCGATCCTACGGTAAGAGCGACAGCGAGCAGTGTAAGCAAAGTACGTGCACCTCGCTGCCAAAGACTCTGCAGTGAAATTCCCCCGAATGACAGCCTCCTTACATTACGGCTCATTGTGCCGCCTTCGTAGCGCAGTGCCTCAATCGGTGCCAGTTTCGCTGCCCGCCAGGCAGGATATCCCCCCCCCACCGCACCAAGTCCAAGGACCGTCACAAATGCCTGGCTTATCCTGTCAGGTGTAATTGCACTGCCGGCATCCCCAACTATTGAAGTGTTTCCCGATAACGCCAGAAGCGACAACCAGCCAAGTACAATACCAACCAATCCACCCAGAAGGCTTACAAGCAGGGATTCGCCCAGGATCATTCCCAGAACCCGGCTTTTACTCCATCCAACAGCCCTGAGTACACCAATCTCACGTGTGCGCTCCATCACAGACATCAGCTGGGCATTCATCATTCCCACACCGCCCACAGCTATCGCAAGGCCGGCTATAGCCCATACATATGCATCCAGATATTCCACCATAGCCTGACCACTGGCGAAATCGGCACTTTCCTGAATTGACAGATCCGGCCAACGACGGTTGACCCGCTCAATTACCCGATCCACCTGGTCAGATTCCCGAAGCCTGATATAAAAAATACTGACCTGGCGAACTTTTCCCAGCAGTTCCTGCGCATCTTCGAGTGCAAGCACTGCACCGCCGTCTTCAAATGCATCTCCTGTCTCATAGATTCCGATGATCCTATAGACACTTTCCTGGATCCGCAGCGTTTCACCCACGCCTTTGTTTACAGACTCCGCCGCCGCCCGCCCAAGAAGCAGGGGTGTACCTTGGGTAGATTTCGCTTCACGACTCTGCAGGGCAACTCCCTCAACAATTTGAAATCGATCCAGGATGAAGCTGTCTTCAGGATACCCGAACAAGAACAGAAGAGGGATTTCATCGGCAGTGATAAAACCTTCGACAAGGCCGCTGACCTCACTTACTTCCGGCATTGCCTGGATTTCAGCGCCGATGCTTTCATCCACGGCACTGTAACTGATATCCATCGTATTCGGTTGGCTGAGAATCAAATCGGATTTTGTTCCGGCAAGCATCGACAGGTATCCTGCCTTGAACTGGTCGGATAACGCCCCCAGACCAATAATTGCGGCAACACCGATGCTGATCCCAAGGACTGTCAGCAGCGTTCTGGATTTTCTACGAAGCAGGTTCTTAAGAATAACACCCATTGCCTGTATCCAGGTTTTCCCGGCCTCATTCGCGATGTCCAAATGAGGTCGTATTGTATCACCGTCCTTACCTGTAGTGCCCGGAAATCAGGCGGCTTCAATGGCTTTTCCGCCTGTTGCAACACTCTAAAAATCTTAGTCCTTACCATATCCCAGCGCAGTAAGGGTTTGCAACCACTCCGCTGACATTTACTGGACACCCGCTTGACATTTTTATTGTCCTGACCTCTATCTCGAACTGTTCCATCCGCCATACTGGCAGACTCACCCAAGACCTGGCATGGTTCATACCAGGCCGGCCTTCGTCAATCTATTTTTACAACTCATGTCCAATCAACCACTACAATCGACAGTGCCGAAAACCAGAGAATCGCAAGAAAGCCCGGGCCGCAGCAATCCATATTTACTGCTATTCCGGTGCCCCCCCTCGCCGAAACCGGGAAAAACTCTTTCAAAACCAGGAAGAAAATATCAAATTTATTTGGAATGGATAAGAATAGTGGGTTGTTTCATATCGAGGAACAAACCGCCTGCCTCAAAGAACCGGTTTTTTCATCAGGGCTTCCGCTCACAGGCACAGAAAACCATGGCAGCACCGTCCTCATCGTTGCTCGGAGCACAATAATGTGCCGCAGCTTTCACCTCTGCTGCTGCATTCCCCATTGCCACAGATGTGCCCACCCGGAATAGCATCGGAAGATCGTTCATCGCATCACCAACGGCTACAATGTCATCCAACGAAACACCAAGATAATCAGCGACTATCTCAACACCGGCGCCTTTATTCACACCCTCTGGAATAATCTCCAGGCAAGTTTCTCCGGAAAAAACCATCTCAACTCCGTCGGTACTGGATGTCAATCGTAGTTTGAAACGGTCAAGCTCTGTTTTGCTTCCGCGCAGTGTGATTTTTTGGAGTTGAGAAGGTCCTTCTCTGGTCAGATCCTGACACAGAACCGAATCAAAACGACGATCGGATATAAACGTTTGCAGTTCTCGCTTATCACCTGCCATATACACTCTACTCAGATCACAGCAAAATACTGCAAGTTGAAAGGATTTCAGCTCACGGAGAAGAAAATCCGCTGTATCACCCGGCAATAACACCTGGTGCAGCACCCGATTCTCTTCCGGAAAATAAATAAACCCCCCATTCGCGCCGATATACAGGGTGTGCAGTTCCAGATCGTGATAGTACATCTGCACTGCAGGCCATTCCCGCCCGGAAGCAATCACCAGCGGGATGGTGCGTTTCTGAAGCCCATTTATTGCCCGACGAACTCCGGGAGTCAGATGGTAGTCTGAATTAAGCAGAGTGCCGTCAAGATCCGAGACAACCAGTCGACAGGGAAATCTATGCGAATCAGGTGTCAGGTATTTTCCCATTTCACGCGTCGTCTCCTGCAAAACCTGCTGCTTCGTTCTGGAGTCCTTACCTGGCAGCATGCTGCAAATATTCTTAACATAGAAACATATTCAGGTCTATCACGAAAATATTTTCCGCTTGTCTGTTGAGCGAGAATATCAAATCTCAGGTGTCACTCCATGTTCTGCCGTTCTGTTCCTGCCATCTCTCTTGATTTTTGCACAACTGTAACAATGTAAATAAGAAAGAGAATGATCGCAATCACAAGCACCGCAGTGTCATAGAGGGTCATCCCTCCAAAAAAGGGAAGAAAAATCCAATCCCCGGTGAAAAACATCCCCACATTCAGCAGAATGGCGATCACCCGAATCTCAGTCGGGCCAAAACGGCCGAACGATATCTGGAAGATACCGCTGACAGCTGTTAAGATATACACCATAATGGAAACCAGCAGGTAACCTATCAGTGCCAGGCTGGCAATCTCAAATCGCACATACGGCGTCATCCCCAACCCCAGGAAGATAAGCACTTCATTCAAGGAATCAACCGTATGGTCCACAAAATAACCATACTTGGGACGTTCAATACCGCGGTGGCGGGCTATCGTGCCGTCCAGGCTATCCCCGAACCAGTTGATCACGAAGCCCAAACTGGCCAACCAGAGAAAAGCCGGGTGAAACCTCGTCATCGCATACGCGGCGAATATCAAAACAGCGCCAAGAGTTCCAATCCCTGTCATAAGATCCGGTGAAACCCACCCCGGCATATGCTCTGCCAACCACTTTAACGCCGGTCGTTCAAGCGGCCCCAGCAAAATATCATTGATCCGTTTGTGCGACTTTATATCCATCTATGCCTTCTCCCATGTGATCGCTTTTCTTTCAGGATGGCTTACCCTGTTTGCTTCAATAGCCAACCGGGCAGATTCATCTATAGCCAATATATAGAACACCGTAAGTACCGTTGTTGGTTCGTTGTATCTGACAGAAATTCATTCTTCCGAAATTAACTGGAGAAAATCTTACCCCAATCTTACCAGCATATCGCTGAATACTGCGCCCCGTTTCTATAAGTTCAGGCAGGGGAATCTTCCCCGGCCAATATACTCTGATGAGAACATATCATTCAACTTACGGCCCAACATTAGGTTCGCTCAGGTAGAACGCGGCGCTCAATCCACCATACGAAACACCTCTCCGGAAATGCCGGGTTTCATATTAAAAATTCCCTGCCGCACTCCAGCAGGATTGCTGTGAAGATCATGGAGTTCACAGCCGCTATCCCGTCACTTTACATGGATCCATTCCAATCTGATACAAAGGTTCCCTCAAGAGTGCCTGTTCCCGGGTCGTACGTGCCGCTGATACTTACTTCACTGCGGTCAGATGTGGTTGGACATCCTTCTGTAAAAGCGGCGCGTTCACAATAAAACAGCGCAGCTTTCACAGCTCTGCCTTCCAATGGAAACACGATACGAATCCAATTATCCAAAATTGAACACTGTGGTACTCCCGAACAAGGGTCAAGTACATCGAGATAGCCCGGGTAATATTTCCAGTTGGATGATTTCTTAACAGGCCATATATTGGGAGGACCATTTGGATGTTGATTTGACTCGATTTCATCAGGGGTTTTAGATTCGGGAGGGAGATCAGTCCTTATCACCAACTCCTGCTCAATTTCAAGATTGCCGGTTATCCCCATTTTTTGTGAAGAGGAATATATTATGGACATATACAAAACAGTCTATAGGAGAAATATGGATTTACCAATCGATTTAATAACAGAACCCTCAGCCCGTGTCTCTATTCTCATTACCATTTCTTGACATTCACCTGAAACAACCTACAATGCCTGTACCTGCAACTAATTGCAATAAGGACAATTTATGGATACAGCTCAGCAAATGATAGACACCTTACGCGAGCGCGGGTATCGCATGACACCACAGCGAGAAATCATCATCCGGGAGATGACCTCCTGCAAGCGGCACCTGACGGCTGAGGAGATCTATCGCAACGTTCAGGCTTTTTCAAAAGCCATCAATCTCACTACTGTATACCGCACACTTGATTTCCTGTTTCAGGAAGGGTTGATCAACCGTACCGAGATCCGTGGTGTTGTGATCTATGCCGCCGAGGAACATGGACAGCACGTTCATCTTATCTGTAGGCGCTGCAGCGCAGTTATCTCTGCCGATCACAAGCTGATGCAATCGCTGGAAGATTCCCTGATTGAAAGGTACACCTTCACACCCGATCTCGAGCATATCGCCATCTTTGGCTTGTGTAAAGAATGCCAGAAGGAATCCCGTGTAAAAGTAACCATCAAAGAATATTAAAGCGGCGCAGGAACCTCCAGCAATTGGTCATTTACTACGGGCTTCACTTCGCAGCTCCTTTTTTTTCAATCGCAGCAGCTTTCCATCCGGGTGGCGCATGTAATGCCTGTCCAGGGGATAACAGCCAGAGACAAGGCCAAGCTCCGGCGCAGTAATGCAGTCACTGAACGTACGGCAGATACGCTGCCTGTCCAACTTCGTACCTGAAAGGATCGCAGCAGGCATACCGGGGTAGCTGAGCAATGCCCGCCCCATTCCAACAAAATCCGTCATCCCATGTTGAACATTGTATTGTGCCACATAGGGAAGCCATTCCTGCAGATAGCTATATCCTGACCCAACAACCAGCAAATCAGGAAACCGCTGCTTTACCCGGGCTGCAGCCTCTATCTGCCTGGCTACCTGCACAAGCGGATCCTCAGGCGGCTGGTAACTCCCCACAGGCGGGTAATAAGCCGGGCAGCTGACATGCGTGTTGTAATATCGGCTTCCTGCAGTCAGATTTATCATTCTGACCCCCATCTGCCTGACCTGTTCCAACAGATTGAATGGCTCTGTCAGATCAACCGATAATGGATCTTCCGGAGAGCCGCCAAACATGGCACCACGGGAATGCTTGAGAACAACCGGCACACCTATGCCCGTTTCCGGATCAGGAGAAAATGGCGGCAGGTCAAACAAACTCAAACGTACTCCTATTCTGAGACCGGCGGTTTCTCTGCGGATACCCTCCACGATCCCGCGCAGAAAACGTGCGCGGTTTTCCAGTGTACCGCCATACACCCCGCCCCGGTCCCAGGCAGATAAAAACTCATGCCCGAGCGTACCGCTGCTGTGCTGAATATCAACAAAATCAAACCCGGCTTTCTCTGCCAGTACAGCAGCCCTGATGAAATCTTGCTGTAAACCCTGGATCTGTTTTTCACTCAGCAGAGGCCAATTTGCTTCAACATTCACGATATGATCCAGATCCGGATGATGATGTACCAGGACGGGTTCGGGGTGATCAACAGCATTCGGCCTGGCGAAACGGCCTGCATGAGAGAGCTGCAGACCGACCAGCAAGTCCTCCGCAGTTCCAAACAACTCCAGGTGCCGTACTGTGAGCGCCTCGCGCAGGCGGTGGAAATCCGGGAGATTTTCCTCGTTCAAGAGCAGCTGGTTTGGATTACTCCGGCCTTCAGGGTTTACTGCGACAGCTTCCCCACCCCAGATCAGTTTTGCACCGCTTTCACCAAACCGTTCCCAACGCCGAAAAGTCAGGTCTGTTGGCTTTCCTTCCCTTGTTCCATCGGATCCCTCCATTGGAAGGGTAGAGAAACGATTTCCGATCACGGTTTTTTCGTTTAGCTGGTATGGCTTTCCCAGAGGGCTGTTTTCTCCATTCTTCAGCTCAGTGTCGAATGGCAGAATCACATCCAGTTGGCGGAGATAATCTGCAAATTCCTCCTGCTCATTTAACGTTCCAATGGGTCTATAAGGTTTGGGGATCATGGATATTACCTCTGAAGGGAAATTATCACGATTGTGCCGGTTCGAAGCACTCGAAATCAGTCCGAAAAAACAGTACCAAATCAGCGCTATTGTCGAACATACTGAGTTTTATAAACTCAGCTCGCACAAACAAGGATTCACCAGGCAACCACAGATGGAAGAGGGATCTGCCTGGTCCCTTACCGTTTTTTCACGAATGTGGAAATTGTACCACCCGGCTTTACAGAAGGATCTATCCTCTTTTGCTTCCTGCGGTACTCAATTGAATTGTCCTGCGCCTGGAAAAGAAAGAAGCCCCCGAACGGGGGCTCCTGTTTTGGTTCGATGAAACTTAGAGGGGCAGTACGTTGCCTGCCTGAAGCCCTTTCGGGCCCTGCTCGATTGTGAATTCAACCTGCTGTCCTTCTTCAAGGTTCCGGTAGCCGTCGCCCTGGATGGAAGAATAATGTACGAAAACATCATCACCATCTTCACGCTCAATGAAACCATAACCTTTTGTGCTGTTGAACCACTTTACTGTTCCGAGAACTCGATCCGACATCTTAAAATTGCCTCCTTATGGCAAAAGTATTTCAGGTGCTTGTCTTGTTCTCGTCGGCAGGTTCTGACGATAAAAGACCTGAGCGATAGTTGCTCAGGCCGTAATCTTTCGACTTCCAGACAGAACGTACATGCAACCTTCAACTGACATTATATCAGTAACTACCTGATTAAGGCAACAGGTTTCCAAATCTGGTTTCCCGTACTGTATGGTTTATATTACCCTGTTTATACCGGAAGAGCGACCCGAACTGATGGGTCGCCAAAACCTTCCCGGATACAAGTTTATTTCACTTCCATTTTATTGTACAGCCAATCGCACGCGTTTCAGCCGGGTCAGGAACCTCGCCGGAGAGAAGCGAGTCAAGGGCATCCCGCAGGTAATGCTGTTTCACATTTTCCGGTTCATCATAGTTATCATCGATCGCCCCATGATAGGCCAGCTTCCCTTCCTGATCGAACAGAAAAACCTCCGGAGTTCGTTCTGCTGCAAACGCCATTGCAATATCCTGCGTCTCATCCCTTAAATAAGGGAAATTAAAATCCTTCTCCTGAACGCGGCGTTTCATCCCGGAGTAGCTGTCCGCAGGATACGTATGGGCATCATTGGCATTGATTGCCAGAAGCTGAACACCTTTGTCTGCGTAATCTGCCTGGATCTCAACCATACGGTCCTCCCAGGAACGTACATAAGGGCAGTGATTGCAGCTGAAAATAACGCCAACCAACTGGTCAGGATAATCCGCCAGCGAATGTTCCTTCCCCGCGGTATCCGGAAGCTTAAAAACAGGGGCTTTTTCTCCTAGTTTCAGATTCTGCATGCTATCCTCCTGTGATCTCTCAGCCTGTTCCATTCACCCATAAACGGTACTATTCCTGCGCGTTTGTCAGAGCACCGCGAATCAGATCTGCCGGCGGCAGCGGAGTAATCCTTCCATCTTCCCGGTAATATGCCCGACAGGTCAACCCGTACACAGCATCCTCAGGGAGTGTTGTGATATCCTTCCCATCTATCCTTATCGTGGGAGAGCCGGGAAACCGGAGCGCTCGCGCCTGCTCCATTGTTTTTACTTCAATCACCTGCACCGGGTCACCCACTTCTTCCTGCTCCAGGATATCCAGCAGACGATGGAGTGCCGTTTCATGGCTCGGGCAATCCTTGTAATAAAGGAACTCAATATTCATATCGCCTCTTCCCAATAGTGTATCAGGTTCAGAACCCGCCTGCGGGTCTATTTTCTTATACCTGGCCGTGGCTGAACAATCGATACATTAAAAAAAGCCCGGGAGAAATCTCCCGGGTACAACAAGATACACCTTTGCACTTTCAGGAACCTCTTTTTCACAGCTAAAACAATATATTAA
>JAFGNH010000191.1 GCA_016927115.1 Anaerolineales bacterium
AAATCGAAAAGGACAACTTATCAGACTTTCTGTGATAAACCACTCATGAAAACCCAGGGGGATAGTGTGCCGGAGCGTATCCATGAAGACTCGAGTAAGCAGCTCGGTCTATATTGATCGTTCACCTGAAGAGGTGGAAAGGATAATCCTGGATCCCTCCAAGACAGTATTATGGACTTCTGATCTTGAGAAGTTCGAAGTTATTTCAGGTGAGCCGGGTTTTGCTGGTTCCAGAGCCAAACTTCATTACCTTGAAGGAGGGCGTCGGTATGTAATGGAAGATCACTTAGTAGAGGTCGATCCTGGGCGGAGGTACCTCTCTCATGTTTCCGGAGCTGCAATTGATGCCAGTGTGGAAACACTGCTCGAGCCTGAAGGAGCCGGAACCGTGGTCCGGATCCACTGGACAGGCCGGGGAAAACCGCTTCTCCTGAGACTTGTGCTTCCATTTATACGGGGCAATATATCACGTCAAGCTCAGAAGGATCTGGTAAAGTTGAAGGAGCTTGTTGAATCCGGCCAGCGTGTGGAATAAAGGCTGCAGGGCAGGGCAAACGAGACTTATGTGGGGGATATACAGGGGATTGTTGGTATATAATCCGGATATCCAACGATTTGCAGTTTCTCGTTCAAAAAGAGGGGAAACATGATTATGGACGATCGATCCTTTATAAAGCTGACCGGGTATTTGAGAAGGATACCGGCTATCCAGGCTCCTGTCTCACATGGGGCAGACAGGGATGGGCTCTGGTGGGTAAAGTTCAATATTAATATCGACCATGAACTTGCGTGGAATGTCGTCCAGGAGCTGGGACATGTACTCAACTATCTGTCGCTGGATGAACGTCTTCCCACCGTTTTTAAACCGGTTTCTCCGGCGCCATACATGAATGGGGGCCCGAGGGAATTCCTGTCCTGGGTTATCGAGTGTGAGGATCCGAACTTCCGCCCGGGCACTGTCGCTGAGTGGCTTGAGGGCAGGCTGCCGCGTCCGGTTGAAGATCTTTCGCAGTGGGATATGGAGGATGAATAGGGGTTTTCAGGGGACATATGCAAATGAAATTGAAAGATGCATCTTTTTTTCTACCTTTTATATTGATTTCATGCAGGACGGCACCGGCGCTTGTTGAGATGCCATCTTCTGAAGCAACTCCGTTGTATACACCCTATGCTATTTCAACCAATACTGTGACAGCCATAACCAGTCCATCGCAGACTACTTCGCCGTATCCCGCGACTCCTTCTCCAATGCCGACACTCGAACCAGCGCTGTATATAACACCGCTTCCTGGTGAGGCGGCGCGTTGGCAGGAATACCAGACAGCGCTGGCAGGGAAACTCATGTCCTTCCACCCTCTGGAAGAGGTGCTGTGCGAGTGGCAGCTGCTTGGACGTTCGGGTTCGGAATTATATGCCTGGGCAGTATGCACCAGCACCGTTCCCGTTGGAGATTCCGCCTATTACTCCGGAATATCTGTTCCGGTATTGACCATACTCGGCGAAGATGGATCGGTCCTGAGTATGGACATTCCCGGCAGTGGATCGGATTACGGCCGGGATATTCGAGAGATGTTTCCACCAGATGTACAGGAGCTGGTATTCAATCACCAGGTATATGTTGGGCACCTTCTGCCGCACCTCGAATGGCGGCGGGATTTGTTTCCTGAAGAACCACCTCTGATTGTATTTGAAAATGCAGAGCCGCAGCCGAAACAATGAGGTATACCGCTTCCGAATAGATCTATCCTGCAAAATGATATAAAGGCCTTTCCAGTGATAGTTCTATAGTTGCGGATGCAGGAAAGATAGTGTTGTTAAAGAAACGGAAATCATCCATGATAGTTTTTAAATTTCCATTCAGGGAAACAGAGGTTCTTATGAAAAAAGTCTGCTTTGCTATTGTGAATTTGACCATTCTGTCGCTGCTGCTTTATGGGTGCGGTCAGCCTGGCGAAGAGATCGATAATGGTATCGAAAGCACAGACACGGAAGCTGCCGATTTATGGACTCCAACAAAAGCGCCAACAGATAATCCGGCACCGACCCGGACCTTTACCCCCGCACCATCAAATACGCCAACACCAGAGCCGCTTTGTATTCCCGGCGAGACGCTTTTTGATGAAGAAGGAGATATCGATATTGCGCATGCGGATCTGCTGAAAATCGAATCGCATCTTGAAGGTGGAGTTTTAACGGTTGTCTTTTACCTGCGGGAAATTCCGGTAGAGATCGAAATTAACAGGGAGGGAGTCGATACATGGGATGTTGAATACAGCTGGTCAGCCTACATCGATGTCGATCATGATACATCCACTGGCGATCAATACCATCAGGGTGCGGATTACGCACTCTTTACCGCTGCTGCAAAGGAAGGGTTCCAGAAAACCGCAAATTTCCAATCCGTTTTCTATAACGGTTTTTCAGTCTGCGGATTTGAAGCTGATGGGTCCATGTATCCTGTTTCATCAGGGGTTCTGGCAGTGGATTACGAAAACGGGACAATTACGATGGAAGGAATTATCCCTGGCATAACAGCCAATTCGCACCTGTTCTTTGAAACATTTGACATGAATCCCGATGCTGCCCCTGTTACAGATTCAATATGTAATTAGGCCGGAACGAAATTGCACGAGGTTTATTTGTTCCAGAAAGGGAGTTAGAAATGGCAAAGAATAAAACAACAAGCAACTGCCTTGTTTGCCGGAAGCATCGGGGTGAATTCGCTGTTCCTGGCGGTGTGATCTACGAAGATGACCTGGTCTTTATTTCACATGCGCAGCTGTTCGGTGACGAAACCGAGCACTATCTGGGTCATATCTTTGTAGAAACGAAGCGCCATATACCGGAACTGGCGGATATGACTGAGGAGGAAGCGCAGGCTGTCGGACTGTACACCAGCAGGATTGCCCGGGCGTTGATCGCGACTGAAGGCGTTGAGCATGTGTATTCATTTTTTATCGCTGATGGTGTGCCTCATGTCCACCTGCACATCATCGGACGTTACCCCGGCGCGCCGCGCGAGTACTGGGGGCCAAAGGTCGATGAATGGCCGGATGCGCCGAAGGGCGGTGAGGAAGCGATGGCTTCTGTGGCGAGTCGGGTCCGGGTTTATTTGCAGCAGAATTACGGGTAACTGTGGGTTGCCATGAATTCGCAGGGCCCATCGAAGCCAACCTGAATGAGGAACGCGATGGGTTTGCGTGGTTTCTTGTCGGCGCCTGGACAGGAGTACCTCAAGAAGCGCCGGGTCATTTCCTGGGTAAGTATAATTCCACCCATTTTCTCTCGTGAGCAAGCTTTTGGATATCTGACTGGATTGCCAAGTTGCACTACCCCGGAGAATCCGCATTAAATATTATGTTAGGTGTACGATTTCTTTCCCGCAGGCACCAGCTGCTCATTACCTTGAAATCCCTCAAAATTTATCAAAAGGATCAATTTTTATCTGTATTCCTGAGATCCATTTTTGTTTGCGGGAATTTGAAGGTGAATCACAGGATCCCAACCACGATCAGCTCCAGCAGAAGTGCAGATTTCGCCAATGCCTTTATCAATCCGGATAACTTAATTACCTGAGGAAGCATATTCACGTACTGACAACAGATCAGGTAAAGGAGAATTCAATAGGCAAATATGGTGTATCCCGGGTCGGAGAATTTGAAGCCTTCCCATGTGCGAAATCTGACCACTATGTTTCTGGACTGTATTCCTGAACTGTTCGGGACTCATCCAGAGAGGAGACAGCCTGAAGTATCCCATCACGTTTGCTCTTCAACGTGACAATTTTAACAGCTGACCTGATTGCCCGCCTTTTTCGATACGGGTTCTGAAAATGTATCCCCGCGGGATTTTTTCGATGGCCTGACCTATGACTTCGATATCTTTAAAGAGTATGCGATCGCCAATTCGATTTCAGCAACCACTGCATTTTATTTCCAGAATAAGCGCGTCGGCAATGCCGTTGATCTATGCAATAAGATGTTTCAGGTTGCCTGCGATACTACTTCTCAACCTGTTGATGTGGCCGCACTATTTACGACTTTTAACCTCGATGCAGATCGCGGGTATTTAAATAAATGCTGGGAAGGGACATTCAGGTATCTGAGAAATCAAAGCCAGAACGCGAATATCAATTACGTATTGGCAGTGGAGAGTCAGGCTTATGCCTAGCCTTTCGCAAAACTTGAAAGGAGTATATTGAGGAAAACTGCCAGGCATCTACCTGGCAGTTTTTTTTACCGTAGCCAAACAATTTCTTCTGGAAAGGGTATCAAATCTCAGGAGTTAAATAGGGAACACAGGATTCTTTCTTCTTCCTGTCCCATTCAGCCAGAACTGCTATAGACTCAAGCCCGCAGGTAACTACGTCCATTTCAACCTTTTGGAAATCCTCAATATTTTTATCTTCATTGAATGGATAGCCATTTACGGATCCTGCACGGAAACCGTATATAGCACTCTGGATGAACAGAGTGGCTTCTTCTCCGCTGCCCCCAAGTATCCCGGCTTTGTCCAGCATCCGGTGTATCGGTTTGGTCTGTTCATGAAGGAATCGATACAGGCCGGTGCCTATCTCTGAGCCTGTAGAAGCCATAGAGGAGACGATACCGATGCGATATGGAAGTGAAAGGTGTTCTGCAGCGGCAGCAGCGGCCATGACCAGCTCGAAATGAGCTGCTGCGGGGTATTCCGGACGTACATAGTCAAGGCTGGTGCCATCGTACCGTACTGCTCCGGTAGCGACAAGGATATCACCATAGCTGGAAACGGTGTCGGGAATACTTGAGAGTCCAAGCTGCAGGAAAGTCTGCGCTCCGAGGGGGGCCAGTTCCTCGATAGCAATTGCAACGGACATCCCACCCATTCCTGTTGAACAGGCTGAAACTGGTACACCACGGTATGTGCCGGTGTAGATAAGGTACTCGTAGTGATGGGTAACCTTTCGTGCCTGCTCCCATTCCTCTACAAGCATTTCAACATGGTGTGCATCGGTAGGGAGGAGTACATAGGGAGCAATATCTCCAGGAAAACATTCTCCACCGAAGTTGCTGTGTACGGATTTGCGAGGTTCCATTAGTCATCTCCTGCGGAAATGGTCGATTGATCCTGAAGCGATGCAGGATATGCAGGCAGTGTGAAGCGCTTGCACGTTTTCTTTTTATCCTGGTCCCAGGCGGATAGAATCCGGACCGCGTCCAGAGCAGTCTTTACCGCGTTGGCTTCGCCGATGGGATTGTAGACCCCTGTTTCGGGATCATCAACAACGGCGTTGACCCGCCCTGCGCGAAGGCCGTACAGCCCGCAGAGTGTGAACAGAGTAGCCGTCTCCGTGTCCCAGTCGTAGACACGCGCTGCCTGCAGGTCTGACTCGATGGCATCCATGCCGGAGTGGCGGTAGCCGTTAAACCCGCTGCTGCCCTCACCGCAATAGAAGGAGGATGAAGTAGCGGAAATACCAACATGGTATCGGAAGTCGTTATCCTGGGCTGCGGCTATCAGAGCGACCAGCACTTCGAAATGAGCCAGGGCAGGATAAGCCAGGGTAACGAAATGTTCGCTGGTTTTATCCATCCGAACAGCCGCCGAGGCGATTATCAGATCTCCGACCTGGACCTCAGGCTGCAATGAGCCGGTAACGCCCACGCGCACGAATGTATGTCCGCCCAGTTCAGCCAGTTCCGTGACAGCGATGCTGGTCGATCTTCCGCCGATACCAGTGGAGCAGGCTGTGACGGATGTCTCGTTCAATTTTCCCGAAAGAACCAGGAATTCATAGTGACTGGCGATTTCACGGGGATCCTTCCATGCTTCCGCAAGCTGCCTGGCTCGCCGCTGGCTGCCGGGAACAAAGACATATCCGCCTATATCTTCTGGTGTACATTGTCCACCGAACCGTTCATGCAGTGTTCGTCTGGTTTCAGGCAAAAGAACCTCCTAAATAATAATCCTCAGCAAGGCGTGACAGAAATCAGCTGTCATCCTCTATCCTCTTCGGAAGGTTGCTCGGTATTCAACAAAATCAATAATTCATTTATTGAGAACCACTTCGATAACGATCCGGGTCCTGTGCAGGCAAGGGCACCCGCTGCGCTGCCCCATCTGGCAGCTTCAAATAATGTGTAACCCCGGCAGAGAGCAGTCAGAAGAGCGGCGATAAAACTATCACCTGCTGCCAGAGTGTCCACTACCTGCACTGGAAAAGCCGGAATTCTGGCAGTTTGATCAGGAGTGATGACCCAGGCTCCCTCTTTACCCATTTTCAGGCAACACAGTTGAGGACCCAGGCCCTGCAGCGCCTGAACGGCTTTTTCGATGGAGGCTGCCCTGGTAACGGCCATCGCTTCAGCCTGATTGACGAATACGAAATCACAACGGGAAAACAGCTGTGCCAGATATTCAGGTTGAGCCTGCGAGACAGGGACAGCGGCATCGATAGATACCAGACAGCCGCTGTTGTGGGCTTTTTCAACAGCTGTTTCTATAGCCTGTTTTTGTTGAGGCGTTACCAGGCTGAAACCGTCGATATGCAGAATTTTGGTGGATTGAAAATCACTTTCCGGGGGTATATCTTCAAGCCGCAGTTCAAGCGCTGGATCCATATAACTCAGGACCATCCAATCTCCGCTCGGGTCTGTGGTGATTATGAGCAAGTTCCCTTCCGATTTGGAGACAGGAACAGTCCAGACGGGATCTACACTCGAGCGTTCAAGTTCAGTCTGTACCTGCCGGCTGTATATCCCATCACCCATACGAGCGATCAACCGGGTTCGTGCACCGAAACGGGCTGCCAGGCAGGCAACATTGGTGGCGCAACCTCCGGCAGAATAGACCGGCCTGGACATGGAAACATCGTGCTGTCCACCGGGTTCAGGCCAGTTCGGCACCTGAACGACCATTTCAAGTTTGGCGTTGCCGATAGCCGCAATATCGCAGTCCCTGCTTTTCAGGGATGGCGGCAGGTTGAATGAGGGAAAACTGTTCTCTGCAGATAAGCCCATAGTGATTTCCTGGTTCATATTTTGGAGGGTTCCGGTACGGTTCCAATCAGGCGCAGTGCAAGCCGGACAGCTTCGGAAGGGTTGTCGGCATAGTGGATCTGCATCAATCCGCGGCTGTCAAGGTGGGCTCCGTTTTCGAGAGCAGTTGTCTCAAGCCGGCGTGCCCAGCCTCCACTGCATCGAAGCGCGACCAGCGGTTTTCCATGCTGGTATGCAAGCACTGCTTCACTCAGGGTCCCAACCTCACCATGCAGCATGATAATAGCATCACTGGAGCGTACGGTGATGAAATTGCGTAGAGCGTAACCTAATCCGGTTGGGATGAGAACATCCACATAAGGGTTCCCGGCTTCGCGTGAAAGACCTGGAAGAATTCCGATTGTGAGCCCTCCCGTTGCTTTAGCGCCGCGGCAGGCAGCTTCCATAATGCCGAATCGGCCGCCGCATACCAGGGCTGCACCTGCCTTAGCGATCAAGGTACCGATTTCTTCTGCATCCTGCAGGACTTCCTCGGGAACATCGTCGCCGGAGCCGATCACGCCGATATATTGATTTTGCATGGCAAACATCCTCCTACTGCCTGTTCCGACGCCGTGCAAAGAATAGCGCCATAAGCGTTACCAGATATGGGATCATCTGAACAAACTGAGTTGGTAGTCCAAACCCTTCCAGGCGGATGGCAACACTTCCGAAGAAAGCGAAGAGTACGGCCATGAGAGCGGTACCGGGGATATTGCCTGCTGCGAACGTGGCAGCTGCAAATGCAATAAAACCGCGCCCGGCAGTCATTCCCTGCGAAAACATCTGCAGATGCGATAGTGAAATAGAGGCTCCAGCCAGGCCGCAAAAGGTTCCGGTCAGGCCGGCGGCCAGATACTGCCAGAGAACCGTGCGGATACCTGCAGTTGTAGCTGCAAGCGGATGTTCACCCGTGGCACGCAGCCGCAGTCCGGCACCGCTCTGGTGAACAAAAAGATAAGCAAGCACAGCCAGGATCCAGGCGCTGTAGGTAAGAATGTCATGTCCGGCCAGTACTTCGCCAAGGAAGGAATCCGGTGGAAGGAAACTCAGCCTGAAAATCGGAAGCCCTTCCACGGATGGATCCATGAATCCCCCAGGGGAGTGGAGGATCGACTGCAGCACCCAGGTAGTCAACCCGGTGGCCAGCAGGTTGAATCCCAGTCCGGCGATAATGTGATCGGAGCCCAATGAAATGGTGACAAATCCATATAACAGCCCTGTTGCAGTTGTTATAAGCAGTGTAATAGCCAGCGCGAGATAGGGATCGCCCAATCTTGATGAGAGAAACACAGCCAGAAAGGCGGCGATCAGCATGAAGCCCTCGATGGCTATGTTGAACAGATTAACTTTCAGCGACAGTGCCGCACCAATAGCGGCAAACAACAGCGGGGTTGCGATTCGTATGGTGGCTGCCAGTGTGCCGGCAGTAAAGATGTTCGTAATCACGGTTCAGTCCTCCTTGCTGTTCTGGGCGGACAGCCGCAGGAATACAAACAACTGTCGTGCTGTTACGACCATCAGGATCAGCCCTTCTACGACGAGAATCACATCCCGTGGTACGTTGGTGGCAAGCTCCATAGAGGCACCGCCATTCTTGAGAGCGCCGAAAAAGACCGCCCCAAGTATGGTTCCAATCGGGTTGAGGTGGCCCATCAGAGCAACCGCGATTCCGTCAAAACCGATGCCGGTAGAAAAGCCGGATACGTAACGCCCATAAACCCCCAGGCTTTCTGTGGCACCGGCCAGCCCGCCGAGCATACCACTGAGAACCATACTTATCAGATCGACTTTAATGGTGTTGATGCCGCCAAAATGGGCAAACCGTCGGTTGAACCCGTTCATATCGGATTCGAAACCCCAGATGCTTCGCAGGTACATCCAGGCCAGGATCAGTGCGATCACAACTCCGATAATGATCCCGACCGTCAGTCCGTATTTTTCGCTGATAAAAGGCAGCTTGGCGCTGTCGGGGATGGGAACGGTGGCCGGCCGGTCGCTGGTGGTTCCGATCACAGGATCGAGAAAGTAGGTCAGTACCAGATAGTCGACAAGCAGAACAGCGACATAGTTCAGCATCAGTGTTGCTACAATTTCATCCACTCCGGCACGAGCTTTGAGAAAACCGGGGAAAAAAGCCCAGATACCTCCTGTGATTGCGCCGACCAGGAGTGCCAGTGGGAAATGGACGATTGGAGGGAGGCCTTGAATGTAGATACCGGCAAGCGCTGCAGTAAACGCCCCAAGGTACAGCGATCCTTCAACGCCGAGGTTGATCATGCCCGAACGGAAGGCGACGGCTATCGCAAGTCCGCTGAGGATCAATGGACTTGATACACGCAGGGTGCGTGCCAGAGCTGGTCCGGTACCGAATGCACCCTTGAACAGGGCAGCATAAGCGGCCAGTGGATTTTCACCCACAATCAGGATCAGCCCAGCGCCGATCAGCAATGCCATGGCAATGGACAGCAACGTCTGACCCACAATAGTCAACTGCTGCTGCTGGCGGGGGCTCTGTAATAGTCTGATTAAATTGGACCAACCGGGTGTCTGTGAGTTTGTTGACTTTGATGGGTCCATCCTGGTTTCACTCATGATTGAATACCTGCCATCAGCAGTCCGAGGTTTTCGGGTGTGGTTTGATCAGGGAGACGTTCACCCACAATTCTGCCGTTGTAAATAACCAGGATGCGGTCGCTCAAGCGTAAAACTTCATTTAGATCGTTTGAGATCAATAGAATCCCGGCTCCATTATTACGAAGTTCATAAATCCGATCGTAGACAAATTCAGCTGCACCGATGTCGATCCCGCGCGAAGGCTGCTCAGCAATGAGGCAGTTGCTGGCGATCTTCATTTCACGGGCGACGATTGCTTTCTGTACATTGCCACCTGAAAGGGATCGGATTGGCATATCTCTATGATTTGTCTTGATGGCATATTCCTCGATCAATGAATCAGCCCAGTTATTTACCTGTAGCTGTTTGAGGAATAATCTCCCACCCAGCGGTGGTTTGTAATGGAGCCCCATAATCAGGTTTCTGGACAGACTGGCTTCGTGTGCGCATCCTTCTCCGTAACGGTCATCAGGGATATGGCCCAATCCCATCTCACGAACCCGGCGTACCGAAAATTGACTGATCTCGATACCATTCAGGTGGATAGAACCGGAAATTGTCCGGCGCTGTCCCGTGAGTATTTCCCCCAGTTCCTCCTGGCCGTTGTGAGCCACACCGGCGATGCCCACGATCTCGCCCGCATGGACAGAGATGGATACTCCGTTCACAACAGCGACCCGGCGTTCATCTTCATAAAAGAGATCACGGGCCTCAAGTACAGGATCTCCGGTTTCTCGGGCTCGTGCGAATTCTTTCCATATGAATGGTCGCCCGGTCATCATTTCGGCCATACGGTGTTCTTCCAGATCGTCATAGTCGAGGTGTCCGATCACAGCACCGTCTCGCAGGACAGTCACCCGGTGCGCGATTGCCATAACTTCGGGCAGCTTATGGGTGATGAGAATGATCGTGGTACCCTGAGCGGCCAGGCTGCGCAGGGAGTTGAACAGCTCATCGATCTCCTGCGGGGTGAGAACAGCCGTAGGTTCATCAAGGATAAGAATCCGGGTCTTGCGGTAGAGGGATTTGAGGATTTCCACCCTCTGCTGCACACCGACTGCGGTATCCTGGATTAAGCGATCCGGGTCGACGGACATGCCGATTCCATCTGACAGCTCGCGCACGATTCCGCGGATTGTGCGTCTGTCCAGGAGCAGGTTCTTATGCGGCTCGTTTCCCAGGACAATATTTTCCCCGATAGTGAATGAGGGGATGAGCATGAAATGCTGGTGGATCATATTGATCCCCAGGCCGATTGCCTGTTGTGGGGTGGGGATCCGCACCGGTTTTCCGAACACCTCGATCTGGCCGTGGTCGGGTTCCAGCAGACCATAGAGAATGTTCATCAGTGTTGATTTCCCCGCACCGTTTTCGCCGATGATGACATGGATTTCACCTTGCTCGATCGTGAGGTCGATGTTGTCATTTGCTACGACTGAACGGTACATGCCGGGAAATGTTTTGGTAATGCCGGACATCCGGACTGCGGGAGTGTTCACTCAACCTCCTGATTCGATCCTGTTCTGACCTGGTTTCATGCAGAATTCAGTTGGTTCCAAATTTGTCCTGAAAGAAAAAAGCGGGAGTGTGGAAGATTCCCCAGCGCTCCCGCCCGAGTGGTTCAACTAGCGTGTTTCGGTTGAAACCGGTACTTCGATTTCTCCAGCTACTATCTGTTCTTCCGCCGCTCTTGCTGCTGTGAGGGCTTCTTCAGAAAGCAGAAGCTTGTTCAGAGCTGCAGCGGGAACGCCGTCATCAATACCCCAGTCAATCGTACCATTGGTAAAGTTACCGGTTGCGATATCCAGCAGTGAGCTGTATACGGAAGCGCCGGGGTTGGTCAGTGCCGAGCAGATAATGTTGCTTGGGGCGAGAGCGGTCTGATCGACATCCACACCGACAGCATAACCGGCTGATTCTTCGGCGGCGATAAACACACCCAGGCCGGTCTTGTTGGCAGCATGCATCACAACTTCGTCGCCGCGCTCGAAAAGGGATAAACCGAGTTCGTGGCCTTTATCCGGATCAACAAAGGTTCCGGCCCACGCGATATCCAGTGTGATGTCCGGGTTGACTGAGGTCAGGCCTGCTTCGTAACCGGCAAGGAATTTAACAATACCGGGGAAATCTGCGCCGCCGATGAAGCCTACGTGGTTATTTTCACTCATGAGGGCTGCGGCCACACCACAGACGTAGGAGCCTTCCTGCACATCGTACTGGATTCCGCGCACGTTGGGGTAGTCAGAGATTGGATCGGGCACGGATTCATATACAAGCAGGTAGGTAGTATCCGGGAAATCTGGCGCCACCTTCAGGATTGGCTCCTTGACAAGGAAAAAGGCGCTGATGACCACGTCATAACCTGCTTCACTAACCTGACGGATGGTCTGCTCGAATTCAGTCGGCTCTTTCATCTCGATCATCTTGATTTCGGACGCAATGCCGTCTGCAAGGGCCTGATCGATGCCGTTCCACATGTCGATTTCGAATGGGCTCATGGTCTGCGGCAGCAGGAAAACAACGCTGACGGGCTCGACGGTTTCGGCTGCTTCTTCTGCTGCTTCTATCTCTGTCTCGGCGGCAGGTTCTTCAGCAACAACTTCTTCTTCGACTGTTTCCATGTCAGCTGCAGCTTCGCTCTCGCCGGATTCGGCTGGAGCGGGTTCTACGTTAGCGGCTTGCGGCGTGCAGGCGGCTGCCATGCTTGCCAGAAGCATTACGAGAACAAGGGTAGATACAAACTTACGCATATTGATCCTCCAGGATGTTTCATGGTACCCTTTTCAGGGTGGTTGTTCAGCCGCACCTATCCTGCAGCGACTGATTCACAGGGTATGAGTTACTGTCTATCCAGGGTAAGGGTGGGAAGAAAATTTCTGGACAGCCACTCTTCTCTTCTTATAATTTTTTAATAGTTCCTCCTTGTAGTTCGTGATTTCTTTCGGGCAGCCTATTCAATTTACGGAACTGACGAAGTATAAGGCCCTAATGCAATTCGCCAGCGGGTTTTATCCGCCCGGGACCACATCTCGGTGTATTCGATCGGGATCCGGTCTCCTGTGAAGGATATACGTTCACTGAAAAGGAGTGGGCTGCCCGGTTCCACTGCCAGGAGATCTGCCTGTTCCTTATCAGCTGCAACAGCAGAGACTACCTGCTCACCTCCGGTGAGGTGGATACCCAGGTTTTCGAGTGCGGCATACAGGCCGCAGCGTTCCAACAGCTTTTCTGTGAACATGTCCTGGTGTGGTGCGATACTTGAGAGTGAAATATACGTTTTCCCGAGTGAGACCGGTTCTCCATCGGCAAGGAGCAGGCGGCTGATATGGATAACAGTCTCGGAAGGGGAGATATGCAGTCTGGTTGCCAGGTGTTTATCTGGCCGGGTTCTCTCCAGAGAGAGTATGCGCCGTGTGGGCAGCATATTACGTTCGGTGACACCCTGTGAGAAGCTGGTGAGATTATTGAGGTATTGTGTAAGGCCTGCTTCAGTGACAAAAGTGCCTTTTCCGTGCACTGTATAGGCATAGTTTTCCTGAACGAGCGCCTGAATTGCCCGGCGTATGGTAGTTCTGGAGAGGGAGTATTGATCGATAAGCTCTGTTTCTGAAGGGAGCAGATCGCCCTGGCTGTATTCGCCATCCTGGATCTGATGAATGAGGATGTTTTTCAGCTGCTTAAACAGTGGTGCGTCGCCATTGCGGTCGATAACCATGTAATTGTCCTTTTTCACATTATCACGTTAACACGTAGTAACGAGTTAAGTATAGAGTTGATAAACGGGATTGTCAAGGATGAGTCTTGTGGAGGGGGGACATTCGCAATGGTTGAATGCCTGTACTGTTCACATAGAACTCAAGAACCTGCACCGTGTTTCTGCTCCCACTCAGCTTCTTTTTTGTGATTCCTTACACTGCCAGGAGTATTGTAAACATCGTTTTCCGAATTACAATGCAGCGGGTTTAACTGGCATGGAATGGATATTGACCGATATTTTATGCTATTTAGACACTCGTGGGGGTGTCGGCAAGTATGAAAACCAATCAATCGTTTCACTAGTCCGAAGTGAAGATCACTATGAAGGAGAGTTGCAGTCGCTGGAACCATTCAGGCAGAGAATGCAAATTGCTCTGTCTGATATCGATTCACTGGTTCTCAAAATCAATCTCGTGATAACCAGGACACCACGATACAGCGAAGGTGTCGAGCTGGCAACCACACCGCTGGAGGCGGTAAGGGGCTTCCTTGATTTTATCCAGCCGTTTTACAACGGAAGGGTGATCATCGCCGAGGAGCCGGCCTGGGGCGACACAAGTGATGGCTTCGAGTTCTATGGATTCGCGAAACTGGCAGCAGGGTACCCGCAGGTAGAGCTGCTGGATCTTCGGGAGGATGAGGTGGTGACCAGGAAAGTAATCCATCCAGATGGAGAACTGGAACTGCCGCTGAGCAGGGCGATGGTAGAAGCGCCGTTTCTGGTCTCGATTACACGCCCGAAAACACACTGCAGTGTTGTAATGACGGCTGGTATCAAGAACGTACTGGTGGGAGCGATCCATGGTTACGGGAACAGGAGGAAAATCCACCCGGAGCGGTTGATCCACTACATGATTGCTTCTCTCGCTGAGTCTGTGTATCCGGATTTCGCCCTTGTGGACGGCACGGTGGGCATGGAGGGCGGCGGTCCTGTGCGGGGAACAGCGATCGATGCGGGCTGGGTGGTGTCGTCCTTTGATGCGCTGGCGGTTGACACGCTGGCAGCACACCTGATGGGATTCGATGTTGAAGATGTCGGCTATCTTACCCTTCTTGGCGAGAAACAGGTGGGGGAGGTATATCCTTCGGACAGGATCGAAGTACTCGGTGAAAAACCCGCTGATCTTTTCTCCCCTTTCAAACCGCATCGGAATTTTAAAGAGAAGCGGAAATGGAAGGTTTAACGCTGAAAACGCTGGAACAATAAACGCTGAATGAAGGAACGCTGAATACGCTGAATAAACAAAACGCTGAATAAAGGAACGCTGAAAATACTGAACACGTTGAACTACTGATTTATCAGATTACCTGATCTCTCCTTCCTGTCATCCGGAGCGCGCGAAGGATCTCTTTAAGCATTGATTGCCCAAGAGAATCGATGGGGAATTCAGGCGGCAGGGATCTCTCCTTCCAGTCATCCGGAGTGTGCGAAGGATCTCTATAGGCATTGAAGAGTCCAGGAGAATCGATGGGGAATTCAGGCGGCCGGGATCTCTCCTTCCTGTCATCCAGAGTATGCGAAGGATCTCTATAGGCATTGAAGAGTCCAGGAGAATCGATGGGGAATTCAGGCGGCAGGGATCTCTCCTTCCTGTCATCCTGAGTGTTCGAAGGATCTCTATTGAGGATGGCTGGCTTATACGACGCATGGGCAAACAAAGGTATCATGCCCCCGGTGCCTCCCGGTGGTTATCGGCACGCAATAAAAATCCCTGTCAAACTCGGGACAGCGGTAAAAAGGGGTAAGTTTCAGGTCTGGAGGACCGCCCCATACTTCTTCCGGTATTTCAGCTCTTCCTCTTCTGCAATCAGCTCGTGGATCAGAGAGAGCAGGGTGTTTTCAGGCTGAACCTGGT
>JAFGNH010000192.1 GCA_016927115.1 Anaerolineales bacterium
AACGCTGAAGACGCTGAGAACAAACTAGACACTGAAGACGCTGAGAACAAACTGGACACTGAAGACACTGAATGCGCAATCGGCAGTATCGATTGCGCCGCTGATTACGCTGAACACACTGAAAAAACATGCTGATATCACTGAAACCGCGTAATACGCTGAATATAGTTTTAACGAAAAGGCGCAAAGATGCAATCACAGATTATACAGATTCTCATGATGCGCGAAATAACTGTTACACCGGATGGTCTGGATTATCAGAGCGTATCCAGGCAGGCAGGTTTGTCATTGGGCATTCGACGCGTTGGGGAAGGTTTCACGGTGGACGGGACAATCCGTCCAGCCGGGATTGTTGTACGCGTGGTGAAAAGGAATGCTCGCCGGCAAACCTTCCCGCTGCATAACGCGGTGACAAACAGGTACACCGGACGCAATGGATATCGAGTCGTTCCACGCGGTCGGAGGACTGATCCAGCTGAAACAACATCTCCCGGAACACGATTTCCTGGCCCCTGAAAGGAAAATGAACCGTGTTCAGCCAGTCCCTGTGTTTCAGTGTCCAGGTCTTTGTGTGCTCCGGCCGATACATGCCCTGGCGCAGCAGCATCTTCGATATGCGATGCCGTACCCGGGAGCGGTCTTTACGGGATTGATAGCAAGCCCGGCTCAGATCCCTCAAGGCCTCATGTGCTGAAGAGGGAACCCACACGGCTGTCAGATCGCCATTGCGCAGCGTTCCGGCCAGTTTCAGTGCATCCTCGCCGATCTGTTTTGACCCTGCCGCCTGGTTTGCGCGGGATGAGGGATGGTGCTGCGACAAGACAATCGATCCCCATCTTGTTCAGCTGACGGTATAAGACAAAGCCGCACGGGCCTGCTTTATAACAGACTCCGAGTTGATCGTATGGTCCATATCTGCGCATCAGTTTGGTGATACTCTCCGGATTATTTGGGATGATCCCAGGGCTTTCTGGTTCTTGTCGCCCTCGGGCAATTGCGACTGTAAAGGTGTCCTTATGAACATCTACTCCGATATGTAAACTGTGCTTAATTATGATCGGCTCCTTTTTTCGCCTGTGGCTCTGTACTGGTTGGGATGTGGCGTTTCATCCAGCATAACCCACGAATATGCGAATTATGAGCCGGTCATTCCATAATATCTGCGCGGTGAGGAGGATCGGCGGTTCTTCCGACGGCAGGGGGGACAATGTATAAAGAATCCGGGTTGAACGTGCGCAGGTTTTTTCCATGATACTCGCAGGGGTCGACCCGCGGGTCGACCCTCCACCGTGTCCTTCGTTAGCAATAAACCTTCATTTGCGGGGATTTGGATCTCAGACAGCTGAAAGTGTTTCACAACTTTCATGCTTCACATGTGTAAGAATAAGTATGCGCCATGGCAAGAAGTGTAAAAGTCCCCTTCCTGGAGGGAAAAGCATGAGGCGGCGAAAGCCGCCCATGCCGGGGTAGGTTCTTGCTGCCTACGGATTCAAAATCAGCCCCTCTAACTCATACATCCGGTCATACACATTGGACTCATTGCCAGGATACACCTCATGCGTGCCCACCCGCACGTTATACGGGTAGATAACAGCATAAATGTCCCACCCGACATACCCGAGGGTATCAGGAGTGCCGTCCACGCCGCGCCGGACAAGCGTTGCGCAGTCTCCAATATCCAGTGTCGACAGCGTGATGGCAAAGCCGGGATCTACTTCAATCGGGCAAAAAAGAGAAACATCGAGATTGGGTGGGTACTTCGATATCTGGATCGACAGGTCCCCGGAACCAGTCTCATAAGATGCAAAACACGTGGTATCCCCGCGGCTGACGTTCTCGCCGCCAGGCGGGAACAGGTCGCACGGATGCACATCGGCTCTATCCGAATCGTTCGATACCGGCTCTTCCTGTGTTGGTTCAACAGGCGGAACTGCCGGACTGTCATCCTGCGTTTCCTGCGCTGCCGGTTCCTCTGACTCGTTTTCCGGCTTCTCGACGGGCTGTTTTTCATCAACCGGACAGAGGTCGAAATCCTCATAGACAACAAAGTCCGTGTCGGTATACTCGAAGGTTTCCGTCATGGGCTGTATCCCATATCCGCGCATCCACAGCAGTGAATTCGTATACCCGTGCTCTTCGATCGCACGCTGGTCGCAGTAACCGCCCTCATAGGTGGCCGTGGCGCCTGTAACCTGGCCGTGCCGGCAGAACGTCGCGCTCCATGTAGAGCATCCATACGCCTCGTTGCACGAGTCATAACAGGCATCATGATCGATGCAGCCCTGAGCCATGCCGCAGGTATAGCTGAGGATCTGCATCACCGTGCCCGTATAGCGCCCCTGGTCATCCTCCTCACAGCGCAGCTCTCTGTTGAGTGTGCAGTTGCTCTCGATGCAGTCCGGGCCGCACGCACCGCGGCACATCGCACCGCAGGCACCATACTCATCCATAAGAGCAGGGTCAGCGGCGGAAGCAAAAGACCCGGGTTCCAACGGTGACAGATCAGCAGGTTTCCCGGACGGCATTCCCAGGCATGCCAGCTGGACGCCGTCGGGAAGGCTCACGGCAGGCTCCAGTGCACCTTCGTCATCGAACGGGAAGTAACCGAAGACCACCGGCACCGGGTTGGCTGCGTTAAGCTCAATCACGGAGGAAACCTCCGGCGTACCGCTGTTCGCAGCATGGTAGCGGCAGTCAGAGCGGACCGCGACAGACTGCGCCGCAGCCTGCCTGTCTGAAACCAGGTACTTGAATTTCATCTGCAGCGGGAACAGCAGCGCTGCCACCTGGTCCGGGGTGATCGTTTCCTCATCAAGGCAGCCCAGATCGAGGGCGATCTCGTTGACGGCGTACTCCAGGTCGCCGTTCATAATTTCTTCCAGGATTACCTCTTCAGCCGGGTCCAGGCCGCCGTACCCATCCATGCTCGATCCCTGCCACAGCATTTCAGCATCCTGCTCGCCGCCGGATACAACCTCGAGCCGCTCACTTTCCGCTGCCCCTTCCAGAAAGATCGATGCGCGGCCGTCCGCCGTCACACTGAACTGCACATTCTGGTAATCGAGTGAATATGGATACATGTAGGTGCCGGTGACCGTGCCGTTCGGCGCCCGGACCACATCCTTCAAGCCGCCGATATCGCTCGGGTAAAGCAGCGAATGGACATCCCTTCGGAACACCGTGGCGCCAAGCCCGGCTAGCACAATGCAGCAGAAGCAGATAACAACCACTACCGCACAGGCAGCCAGGATTTTTACACTCCTGGAACCGGCTGGTTTTTCAGGTTTTGGCGACTGGGGTGCCATCTGTTCTTGCTGGCTGTCAGCTGCGGCTGCAGATGGTGTCTCGATTTGTTCCGCCGCCGATAATGTGCTTCCACAGGCGCTGCAGGTGCTGGATGACGCAGAAATGTTTACGCCGCATTGGGGACATACCCGTGTTTGATAACCGCTCGATGCCATTACACACCTCTCTCACCCCTATAAAGATAAATATGGAAAGCCAGGCGGGAAAACGGGAGGGATGCTGCAAGGCTTAATACCGGTCCGTACAGGTAAAAGCTGGAATAGTAACTACGCTGGTTTCTCTCTGGACCAGTCTAGCGATTTTCAAAAATTTTGACAAACAAACCTTGTGCGTAATAGGTGACGAAGCGCATTACAGATTACACGCTGCATGGAGCACCCGAATAGTGAACGCTGAATTTCGGTATCGGTCCTCCGGCTGGCGGTTCGGGATGCGTTGGATTTCTGCTTACCTCAGGCTGCTTGATTACGCTGCTAGGATCAGCTGGTATCGTTGAAACAGTAAACATCTAGCCATAGGCACAATGACGTAAAACAACACCTGGGCCGTTGTGTTCGTTTGGAACTGAGTCATGCATTCCGCACCCCGTACAGGCTGCTGCCATTTCCATATCCTCCTGCCTGTATCACCTTCTCTCGGACCCACCCCTATCATGGCTGGCTTTCACCAGCCATGATTTTCCCCTTGTATAAAGTAGTGTTATGTGGGTGTCCCGTGGATAATCAGGAAGCGGGTAGAATGGGTAATTCATTTTCCCCTTGACG
>JAFGNH010000193.1 GCA_016927115.1 Anaerolineales bacterium
ATCCCGGGCCGGAGAAAAGAAGCAATACCCTGCACTCCGGGTTTTTATCGTGCCGGATTTTTGCCTGCCGGGCGTTTCGGTGCCGGCTGTTTCGGTGCCGGTCGCGTCGGTGCCGGCTGTTTCGGTGCCGGCCGCGTCGGTGCCGGCTGTTTCGGTGCCGGCTGTTTTGGTGCAGGACTTTTGCCTGCTTTCATTCTCCACCATCCTTTTTTTCACTCTCAGGGGTACGGCGAATGCCATTCCAGCCATCCGGCTCCAACCTGTTTCCCGGCCAATACAGTCGTTCCAGCGCGGACCCGAACTCTGCGCCAAGCAGCAAGATCTCACCTGAAAGGAATGCCCACAGCATCAATGCCACAAGTGAAGCCAGTGACCCATAAACCAGGCCGTAATTGGTAAGCCCTGATGTCAGATACAAGGCAAAAGCGAATTTTGCTGCCTCCCATAAGACCGCTGCCAGCGTACCTCCAGCCAGTGCTGCCTTTTTGCAAACCCGCCTGTTGGGAAGCCAGTAGAAAATGAACGTAAAAAGAAAAGTGGTCACTACGACTGAAATCAGCCGGTTAAACCATGCCCGGTCCAGGAATTCACGCCCGGGAATCTCTATTGTTGCCAATGCGCTCAAAGCGATGGAAATAATAAACAACAACCCGATTCCGGCAACCGATACAGCAGCCATCGCTGTACGGTGCCAGACCGGCCGTCGCCTGCCGTTCCAGATCACATTTAACGAGATCACCAATGCGTAAAAAAGGGAGGAGGCACTCGCGACCAGGCCCAGTGTCCCGATCCAGCCAATCGGACCCCGCTTTTCCAATGTCTGGTCTACTACATCCTCCACAAAGCCTGCGGCTGTTGGTATAACCTGTTCCAGATAGCTGTACAGCACCTGCTGGGTATCTGCCGAATCCAGGAAGAGACTGGTAATATAAATCAGGAAAAGAATCAGTGGGAAGAGCGACAGCAATCCCCGAAACGCCAGGCCTGCAGCACGGGTAGGGCACTCATGGAGTGCAAACGAATCCGCTGTCTCTCGAAGAACAAGCAGCATGGATCTGAAGAAAGCGACAACCCTTTTTTTATGCGGCCCTGTTTCAATTTCGCTCATTACACACACCATCCCGCTTTCCAAACAGGATAAAAGACCTTCACAAAATTATCGATGTATTTTACCCTAAAGTGAAATGATTAAACGAAAACTTACAAACCACGAAACAGAGGAAGCCCGGCTTGTTTTCAAAAACAGCCTGGATCCACTCCACGTGATCATTCATGAACAAGCCCGTTGGCCAGATGTTATCGGCAGGATCGGTGCCTGGCTGCGGAAGGAGGATCCACCATCTGCAAATGCTGTCACCCTCGGGCAGCACATCTTCTTTCCTCGCAGATTGGCCAATCCGGTGGGGGAGATTCCGGTGCTTTCTCAGACAGATGCAGCCTGGTTGATCCATGAACTCACACATGTCTGGCAATATCAGAATCTGGGATTATGCTATGTTCTCAAGACTGTTTGGCTGCACCTGAAATCGCGGCACAACATTTACCGGTATGGGGGCCCGCAGGAGCTGAACCGGCGCACAGCACAGGGAGAAGGTTTTCTTTCTTTTAACGCTGAACAGCAGGGAGAAATCACAAGAGAATATTACCTGAGGTTAAAACGAAACCTCGATCTGACTGCCTGGAGCCCGTATATACACGAGCTGCAGTATTTTAACAGCAGCGATCGAGGATAAGAATCTGCAGAACAGCTACTCGTTAAACAGCTCTCCTACTGAACGTCCTTCATGCGCCCGCAGAATCACCTCACCCAGCAAAGGTGCCACAGAGAGAATTTTCATTTTTGGGATACGCTTTGATTCAGGTACCGGAACAGTATTTGTTGTTACAACTTCCTTCACATAGAGACACTGATCCAGGGTTTCGCTCGATGGTGGAGCCAGAAGTGCGTGAGTAAATGAAATGTGGATATCCTTCGCACCATGGTCGCGCAAAATATGCGCGGCTTCGATGATTGATCCACCAGTCAGCACTTCATCATCGACCAGAACAACATTCTTCCCTTCAACATTACCGATAACCTTGGATGCCCTGGCAGAAGGCAGATTTTCCGTCCGGCGTTTTTCCACGAATGCAAGCGGCACGCCTAGTTTCTCGGCGAAGTTCCGGCCCTTTTTCGCAAAACCCAGATCAGCGGTAGCCACTACCAGGTCTTCTCGTGGAAGCGGTAAAAAGTAATCACTGAGTAAATGAAATGCTGTGAGTACATCGCCGGGAATGGAGAAAAAACCCTGGATCTGGCCCGCGTGCAAATCGATCGTCATAAAACGGTCTGCGCCAGCGGTCTCGATCATATCCGCAACAAGCCGGGCTGTGATGGGAACACGCGGCTGGTCTTTTTTATCCGAGCGGGCATAGGCCATGTATGGGAAAACGGCTGTGATTCGTCCTGCAGAATCTCGCTTCAGGCAGTCAATCATAATCAGCATTTCCATGATATTGCGGTGCACTGGCGTTGCCATGGATTGAATCAGAAACACATCCTTGCCGCGTACACTGCCCTGAAGCCTCATGAACAGGTTTTCATTCGGAAATTCAATCAGATCATACCCACTGAGAGGGACGTCGATATATTTGCTGATCTCTTGCGCAAGGTCCGTACTCCCTGTTCCTGCCAGAAGACAGATATCACCATATCCCACCATCCGTCCCATATTATCCACGCTTTTCCTTTCCAGCTGTCCACTCAGACCTTAATACCCCCATAATAAGGACATCCTGATAGCTGCCTTCACTGAAGCGAGCTTCCCTCAAACGTCCCTCCAGTACAAAACCCGCCTTTTCATACGTCCGAATACCACGCATATTCTTCTCGTATACACGCAGATAGACCCGGTTGAGGTTGAGTGTTTCAAAAGCTACTTTAAGCAGCAAACGGACTACTTCCGTGCCGTATCCCTTTCCCCACTGTTTTTTTTCACCGATAGAGATTCCAATCTCCGCAAGGCTGTTGATCTGATCAACATGGAGAAAACTACAGCTGCCGATATGTGTCCATCCGTTTCCATCCCGGATATCGATGGCAAACGCCCTTTCAGCAGGAGGGCTCTTCCGCATATTCTGATACCAGTCTTCCTCATCTGCCGAGCTCATTGGAAGAATCATTTCAAGATGCTTGCGAACCTCAGGGTCATTAAACCAGGTTACATACCTTTCCAGGTCGTCCTGCTCCACCGCCCTTAATCGAATTCGCTCACCCAGTATCATGATAAATTTCCTTGTTGTCTGATGATTGTGTGTCGAAGAGTCGCCTTATTATAATCCCGTGAATTATATCGAGCCAACCTCGTTGAGGTTTTTTCATTACAGATCGGTTTTTTTCGGAATTGTCGTCAGAGGTACTTCCCGAACTGTGACTGGATCTTCTTCTTTGGCTTAAAGCCCGTCAGGCGTTCACACGCTTCACCATCCACAAAGAGAATAAGCGTGGGAAGTCCCATCACACCGAAGCGCGTCACCAGGTTAACTTCGACATCACTATCCACTTTATAAACAGATACCTTGCCCAACCATTCCCCGGCAAGCTCCTCCAAAATCGGATCAAGCTGTTTACACGGATGGCACCATTCCGCACCAAAATCCAGAATTACGGGGATGGTGGAACGGATCACTTTTTCCTCGAATTCTGCTTCTGTAATGGTAGCTGATTCCACAATAATTTTCCTTTCCAGCACATACTCTTCCCTGCACACAGATCTGTGGAGGTACAGGAACAAAATGCTGCAGAGAATTAAATAAGCTCAAAGATGCCATCGTACCGGACGATGGGGTATGTGTCAAGGCAGGGTTTCTTGACGCTTCTTTTTCGGCATGGTATCATGAATTTCTGATTGTTAGCACTCTTGTGCGACGAGTGCTAAAACGGAGAATACTCTGATGACTGAGATTTCAGAGCGCCAGGAAACGATACTGGCCTTGATCGTTCATGATTATATTGAAACAGCCGAACCTGTTGGATCAAAAAAACTGATCCAAACCTACAATCTGGGAATCAGCTCTGCGACTGTACGCAACGATATGGCAGCCCTCACCTCTGTTGGTCTGCTTCGACAGCCGCACACCTCAGCTGGCCGCGTGCCGACTGAAGACGGGTACCGATACTTCGTTCGCCGGCTTCTGCTGGACACAGATCTGCCGATACAGGAGAAACGCCTGATCCAGCATCAGTTCCATCAGGCCAACGCTGATATGGATGAATGGGTCCACCTGGCCGCATCGGTGCTGGCACATCACTCTAAAGCAGCATCTGTGGTCAGCTCACCACACACGGAACGCTCCATTTTCAAACATCTCGAATTGATCTCAACCCGAGTGCGCCAGATTCTGATGGTTTTGGTGCTTCATGGGGGTGATGTCCGGCAGCAAATGCTGACACTGGCACGTCCTTTTTCCCAGGATGATCTGAGCCGTATCGCCCGGCAGATTTCAAACACCTACCAGGGCAAGGATGCCCGGGAAATTCGTCAGAGCGCGCACAATCTGGATGTGTTTATCCAGGAAATTGTGGATCTCATTCTGGAGGTCATGGAAAGGGCAGATGCTGTTTCAGCCGGTGTCATTCACTATGACGGCCTTGCCCATATGCTTGCCGAACCTGAATTTGCCCGGTCAGAATCAGCCCAGCATGCACTGCGAATACTTGAGGAACGCAGCTTCCTGGAGGAAGTACTGGCGAAAGCCCTCAGTCCGCAGATTGGCGGCGTTGAAGTTGTGATCGGCGGTGAAGGCGCCTGGGAAGAGCTGAAAGATTGTTCAATGGTGCTGGCACGCTACGGCGCACCGGGGTATGCTACGGGGGCTGTGGGTATACTTGGACCCACCCGTATGGCTTATGGCCGTACCATCTCAACGGTACGCTATGTTGCCGGGTTGATGAGTGACCTGGTCCTTGAAGCGTATTCTGAGTAATTTTAACCCCGAGCATGTCAGCAGTATGTCGACAGACAGGGATTTATTAATATAGCAAAGAGAGAGGTACCCAGTGCCAAATAGAAAAGCTGAAAACCACACTGAGAAACAAAACGAACCGATCGAACCAGATATCGAACAAACACAGGCTGGAGAAACTGAAACAGCGGCCGTTGATGAACAACAGCTGTTGACGCCGGAGGGAGAAATCAAAGGCGACTCCGTGGAGATACGGATAAAAGAGCTGGAAGAGAAGCTTCTCAGTGCCCAGCAGCAGTCCGACGAAAACCTGAACGGATGGCAGCGCTCCCTGGCAGAATTTTCAAATTACAAAAAACGCACTGAGCGTGAAAGCGATGAAACCCGCACCCGCCTTAAGGGAGAAATACTGCTGCCGCTGCTGGATGCGTATGATGACCTCAAACTGGCTATATCTGATAGGCCCCTCGAGGGAGAAACCGCGCAATGGGCAGCAGGGATAGAAATGATCTTCCTCAAGTTCCAGAATGCGCTGAACAATATGGGAGTTGAAGCAATCGAAGAAAATGGCGTTCCCTTCGATCCCAATCTGCACGAAGCCATTACCTATGAAAAATCTGAAGACGTCGATGAAGGTCATGTAATCGACGTATTTCAATCTGGATACCGGATCGGGGAACGAATCCTCCGTCCCGCTCGAGTTCGAGTCGCAAGTTAGGAGAAAAAACATGTCAAAAATCATCGGAATAGATCTTGGGACAACTAACTCGGTTGTTGCAGTCATGGAAGGTGGAGAACCCAGCGTCATACCGTCCTCGGAAGGGGGACGATTGATTCCGTCTGTTGTTGCAATAAATCCAAAATCAGGGGAGCGTATGATTGGACAGGTCGCCCGCAGGCAGGCGATTGTCAATCCGGAAAACACCATCTTCTCAATTAAACGATTCATGGGCAGGAAACACAGCGATCCTGCTGTACAGCATGCCACCCAGCTGGTGCCTTACAATGTGGGCGCCGCTGACAATGGTGATATCCGTGTCCGCCTGGGGGAACGCGAGTATTCACCTCCTGAAATTTCAGCAATGATTCTCTCGAAAATCAAGGCAGATGCTGAAGCGTACCTCGGCGAACCCGTCACCCAGGCCGTTATCACTGTGCCGGCTTACTTTAACGATACCCAGCGGAATGCCACCAAGGACGCAGGGAAAATCGCCGGGCTCGAGGTCCTGCGCATCATCAATGAACCAACAGCATCCTCCCTCGCATACGGCCTGGACCGTAAGGTTGACGAAACCATCGCTGTCTACGATCTCGGCGGCGGTACATTCGATATTTCCATCCTCGATGTCGGCGATGGTGTTTTTGAAGTACGCTCAACCAACGGCGACACATTCCTCGGTGGTGATGATTTCGACCAGCACATTATCGACTATGCTGCCGAAGAGTTTAAAAAGCAGGAAGGTATAGACCTGCGGACCGACCGCCAGGCGCTGCAGCGGCTGAAGGAAGCTTCTGAAAAAGCCAAGATCGAACTTTCAAGTGTGATGCAGACAGAAATTAATCTGCCATTCATCAGTGCTGATTCCAGCGGGCCCAAACACCTGAATATCACCCTTACCCGGGCCAAACTGGAACAGCTGACCGAAAAACTGGTCGAACGCAGCATCATTCCCTGCAAACAGGCTCTCAAAGATGCCGGACTCACCATGCAGGATATCGACCAGGTGATCCTGGTTGGCGGTATGACTCGTATGCCTGCAATTCAGGAAGCAGTGAGGAGCTTTTTCGGGCGGGACCCTCACAAGGGCGTGAATCCGGATGAAGTGGTTGCTGTCGGGGCAGCCATCCAGGCAGGCGTACTGGGCGGCGACGTTAAAGACATCCTTCTGCTCGACGTTACTCCTCTGACCCTTTCCATAGAAACCCTCGGCGGTGTCGCCACCCCGATTATCGAACGCAACACAACGATTCCCACAAGGAAAACACAGGTGTTTTCCACTGCGACTGACGAACAGAGCCAGGTGGAAATCCATGTGGTCCAGGGCGAACGCGCCATGGCAGCTGACAACAAGTCGCTGGGTAAATTCACCCTCGACGGTATCCCCCCTGCACCGCGTGGTGTACCCCAGATTGAGGTAACTTTTGACATAGATGCTGATGGCATCCTCAAAGTGAGTGCGACCGATAAAGCTACCGGAAAAAGCCAGAACATCACAATTACAGCCTCCTCCGGCCTTGATGAGGATGAGGTGGAAAAAATGCGTCGTGAAGCAGAAGAATACGCTGAAGTTGACTCCAAGCGGCGCGACCTTGCCGAAGCCCATAATCGGGCCGAGACCTCCTTATATGCCTGTAAGAAGGCATCCGAAGATCTTGCCGACCAGCTCGATCCGGATCTGATCAACAGGTTGAAGCAGGCAGCAAAAGAGCTGGAAGCGGAAAAATCGATGGGAAACGTCGATCGGATCAACAGCAGCATTGATACTATCCATCAGCTTCTGCAGGAGGTGGACGCAAAAGTCGGCCCCAGAGAAGACAGCGGACAGGATTCTTCCACAAACAGCGAGGATGAGCAGGCACAGGGCCAACTCTGAGAGAGACTAATCCGTCAGCGCCTGTATGATCAGGCGCTGCACGACGAGCAAAGTACAGGTATCCATGGCAGAAAAACGTGATTATTATGAAGTGCTTGGTATCCCCCGCAGCGCTTCCGCAGATGAAATACGGCAAGCCTACCGCAACCTTGCGAAGAAACACCATCCGGATATAAACAAATCTCCAGATGCTGAGGAAGTATTTAAAGAAATCAACGAAGCATATGCTGTGCTTTCCGATGAGAGCCGGCGCAGTTCATACGACCGATTCGGCCACTCCGGCGTGCAGGGCATGCCGATGGACTTCGATTTTTCCTTCTCGGATATTTTCGAGGACTTTTTCGGATTCGGTATGGGGATGGGATCCAGGCGCAGCAGAAACGCGCCCCGGCGAGGCGCAAACCTGCGTTATGATCTTCACCTTGAGTTCGAAGAAGCTGTATTCGGCCTGGAGAAAGAGCTGGAGTTCGAACGAATGGAAGCATGCTCGGTTTGCCAGGGCAGCGGGGCTGAGCCAGGCACCGACCTGAAACGCTGTGAGACCTGCAGCGGCAGTGGTGAAATCCGCCAGGTTCGTCAGACGATTCTGGGCTCCATGGTGAACGTTTCCACCTGCCCTGCCTGCGGCGGGCGCGGTGAAGTAATCTCCTCTCCCTGCAAGTACTGCAATGGAAACGGCCTGGAACGCGTCAAGATTCACCGAACGATTGCTGTACCTGCTGGCGTTGACGACGGCACACAGATCCGTATTCCGGGCGAAGGAGAGCCGGGCAGCAGCGGCGGCCCTCGCGGCGACATGTATGTGGTGGTTCATGTCAAAACGCATAAATTCTTTCGCCGAAAGGGTAACGACGTACTGCTGGACCTTGGAATCAATATAGCACAGGCAACACTGGGAGCAGAGGTCAGCGTACCGACACTGGAAGGCGAAGAAAAGATGCGTATTCCTGCCGGTACACAGTCCGGGAAGGTCCTTAAACTCCGCAGTAAAGGAATCCCCTACCTTCGCCGCAGCGGCCGGGGGGATCAGCTTGTGATTATTTCAGTGGAAATTCCCCGCAGCCTGAAACCGGAGCAGCGGGAGCTGTTTGAACGGCTGGCCGAAACCATGGGCACAGAAGCAATCCCCCAGGAACGCAGTTTCCTGGACTCACTGAAAGATTTTATTGGAGGATTTGTGGAGTGAAATGGCTCTCTGTCACCATTCCTGTTGATGATGAACTCAGTGAGCCGGTTTCCGATATCCTCCGACGTTATGCACCGGATGGCGTCATCCTTGAATCTACTGGCATTATCGATAACGAGGGAAGCGGCGTTCCGGAAGACATCTACAATCTGAAAGCGTATATTCCCTTCAGCGAACAAATCAAGGAAGTCAAACAAAGGCTTCTCACAGACCTTTGGCATCTAAGCCAGATCTGCCCGATCGCCGAACCTGTTTTCGAACCCATCGAGCAGCAGGATTGGAACGCCCTCTGGAAGGAGCAGTACCATCCTATTCCTGTTGGCAAGAAGTTGCTTATCCAGCCCGCCTGGCTTCCGCTGCAGGATACGGACAGAAAAGTAATGCTTATTGATCCCGGGATGGCCTTTGGTACCGGCACACACCCTACCACCCGCCTGTGCATTCTGGCAATGGAAGACCTTCTCCAACCCGGCCAGTCTGTTATTGATCTGGGATGCGGCACCGGAATCCTGAGTATAGCAGCTGTGCTTCTTGAATCCGGTAAAGTTATCGGCTTCGATAATGATCCCGAAGCAGTGGCAGCTGCACGTGAAAATATCCGCAAGAATGGCCTGGCAAAAAAGATAGAAACCCGTGTAGGCTCGCTGGAAGAGGTACAACAAATCAGCCGGGGTTTCCCACCAGACCTGATCGTTGCCAATATTCTGGCACACATCCTGATTCGTATGCTGGATCAGGGCCTGGCTGATACGCTTGGCAGCAGCAGCCATCTCATCCTTTCCGGAATCCTTGACCACCAGCTGGAAACTGTACTCGAACATGCAGAAAAGCAGGGATTGGTAGAATGCCAACGCTACCAGGAACGCGATTGGCTGGCCGTTACTCTGCGAAAGAAAGAAGAAACCGCTTCCTAATAACAAGAAGCGGTCAGTGAATTTAATAATAGGTTTAAAATCCGGAGAAGTAAATGCTCACTAGAAAGAACTATTCCGAAGTAGCGGAAGGGCTGCGTTTCTTATAACGATAAACAATACGCCCACGGGTAAGATCATACGGCGATAGCTCCACCCGTACCCGATCCCCCAACAAAATGCGAATGTAATACTTCCTCATTTTGCCAGATAAGTAGGCCAGGACATTGTGACCGTTATCCAGTTCCACCGTAAATTGCGTTGAAGGTAGTGCTTCAATAATCGTTCCTTCGACTTCTATCTTGTCATCTTGTTTAGTCATTTACACCTCCGGGTGCAGGTATGATGATCCCTGAATAAGAGGGGGAATCAATCACCTCGTCGCGAATCAATTTTCCGCTGGCGTCTTTTTAAACGTCGGATCGCTTTTTTTCGTTGAATGCGCCGCAGTTCGCTCTTGGAAACAAACCAGCGTTTCCGGCGGACTGTGCTCAATATTCCACTTTTGGATACTTTTTTTCTAAATCGTTTCAGTAACTGTTCCTGAGATTCGTTGGGGCGTAGGACAACAGTTGTCACTAGTCCTCACCTCCCTTCCATATATAAAATCCACTAATGGGCTCCGGATCTATTTTTACCTGCTTTGTTCGGGGCAAGAAAAAAGCCCGATCCGGATTTTAGATGCCGATCAGGCTGATATTGCAACCAATGTGAGAGTAAACAATGGTATCTATGCCCAGGTACACTCCTTTTTGGTTTGATCAGCCTAGAGGTGATAGGCAATTCCCAACGTCATTATACCATCCGCTGGAACCTTGTCAATTTGAAAGCTGCGCAAAACCAGCTGTTTTCTACAGGCAGACCATGACAGAGCCATTACCACAACCCTGAAATGCCCCAAATACTAGTCAGGTTGATCCAGCAGCACATTCTCCGGCCCGCGATTAAGTTCCCATGGATAGATAACATGCGCATCTGTTACAGCAGCAAAATAATCCGGTGCAGCCGAAGAGAAAAGGTTGCGATAGGGGTTATAGTGCAGGACACAGGTATACGGCTTTCCCCCCACAGATGAAACCCGGTTCTTGACCGCTGTTATGGTCCTCCCGGATCCCCACACATCATCGACAACTAAAACACGGCGATCCTGCAGTTCTTCGAAATCCGGGAACTGAATAAAACGCGGCCACGCGAGCAGCTTGTTTTCATCCTGCTCCATTTCAAAAGGAAAATCCACAGCAGCCGTCAGCACCACAAACAGATTGAGTGCTTCACAAAGCATTCCTCCAGGGACAATCCCCCCCCGGGTGATGATTACCATCGCGTCAAATTCTGTTTCGAATTGAGGGACAAGATGGTCAATCAGAGCTTCAACATCGTCCCAGGTCAACAACTCACGCCTTTTCACAGCAGCTCCAGATAGATCAGTTGCTCAGGATTGTAGCATTTGCCTGCATATCCGACAAACAGAATCTTCTCCCCACCCGGATTCAAAGCTTCAATCAACGGAATTCCTGATCTCCTCAAGCAGCATGGAGACTTTTCCCCCGCGTGTTCGAGTGAGCAGAACAACACAATGATTCTCTCCTGACAGGTGAAGCTGTTTTTCAAAAACTTCTGTATCCACCGCGGATCCGCGCTTTTTCAGTGTTATACTTCCGATGCCACGATCCCGCAGCGTTTTCCGTAGTCTTTTCAGCCCGAATGGCAGCACATCCAGAATCCTGTAACAACGGGCAGCCGCACTGGGCCGCAGTTCGTTCGAGGTCAGCAGCCCAAGGGAGGGCTCAATGCGGGTACAGCCCAGCTGATATGCAAGCTGTTGTACCAGGCCGGCCCGCAGGACGGCTGGATCAGGCTCGTAGAGAAATTCCCCCGGATCTGTGACAGCCTCTTCCTGCAGCGCTTTCTCCGTCAGTGTCCAGCCCTGCGGTAGAATGGTCGCCCGCCGTGCCGTGGAAGCTGATTCTCCAAACCACAGGGCAGCCTCTTTAAGCTCGCCAAAAGCAGAGATAAAGTTAATCTCACAGGATAATCCGGAGATTTCCTGCCATCGAACAGCCGGACTTACTTTCACTACGACCGAATGAACATGTTCTGTAAGTTTGGTAAAGGGAAGAAAATCCGGCTCATAATGATGGATTGAATATACCCTGCCGCGGGAGGTACGGCGAGCTGGATCCAGGAAAATAACTGCGTCGCGCGGAAAACGCCATGCCGGGATAGTGCTGTCTGCCTGTATGGCGAACAAAGTACCCGTAAGCCCCAGTGCGATGCTGTTCGCCTGCAGCACATCCACAGTGCGTTCATCCCTCTCCACTGCCACGACAGGCCCTTTGCGAGCAAAGGAAATCGCATCCCCACCTATACCCGCAGTCAGATCAAAAAGCAGTTGAAATCTGCCCAGGCGGTCAGCACGATAATTCGAAACAAGTTCACCACTGGCCTGTTCAAGGCCATCCTTTGTAAAGAACATCCTGTCTGCTTGCGAAAATTTTCGGGCCGCTTTCACCCTGAACAGCGCCTGACTGACAGCCTCCCGTGCTATTTCATGTGGATACTCCCGCTCGAGTTTCTGCAGAACAGGTAAAAAATCCAGATCCGAACGGACCAGCGCAGCAGCCTGTGCCAGCGCGGCAGCCCCAGGATCAGATAACAATTGAAGGTACCTGTACAAGTGCCTCATAACGTACTCTACCGCTGCCATTAGATTGTCGGTGTATTGAAAGGAGCCCGGCAAAGCAGGCTCCTTTTCTGCATCGACTCCCGGCAGCATTTCCCTGTGCTAGATCGTTCGAATCAATTCAAGGAACTCCTTCCATTCCTCTTCAAAAAAATGAACGGTAACCTGACCAAGTTCAAGATGGTAGGTTGGTTCCCCATCGGGTTCTTCAGCTTTCCAGATCAGGAAGTTATTTGATTCTGCAAGATTAGTAGTGGGAATTTCCATATCGTCTGTCATTGTTCTCTCCTGTATTTTCCTTTGTGTTATTTCCAGAAATGCTCCGAATGTGTTTTCTCAAGTGTGAATGCTCACTCCGGATTCGTACCTGGTTCATCCGGCGGGGTTTCCTCGCTGTTGAGTTCTTCTTCCTCTCCATCAGAAAACATGCTGAATGGCCCTGTACTCCGGATCCAATTCGTGATTCGGCCGATAAAATTCCTTACAAACTGCGGCATCTCGGGAATCTGAACCTCTTCCCTTGTCTTAAACAACGGTGCCGGCCAGGTTTCCAAACCGACTGTCTTTCGATAAATATAGCCCACCCAGAGCCTCAATGTTGCCGTCAGAGGTGCTGCCAGCAGGATCCCGAACAGGCCGAACAGATATCCCCCTGCAAGCACAGCGAGCAGAACCACCAATGGAGGGAGATTAAGACTGTGGCCAATTATCTTCGGCACCAGCAGATTGTTTTCAATCTGTTGGACCAGCAGAAAAGCACCAAGCACCACAACGGCATACCAGAATGATGTCAGGCCCATCCAATTCCCGGATTGGAAAATTGCAACAAGAACGCCTACACAAGCCGAAATAAATGGTCCAAACCCGGGGATCAGCTCCAGGAAACCTGCAATCACACCCAATCCCAGGGTAAAATTTGTGCCCAGGATTGTCAGGAACAGTGTGGTCAGCAGCCCGACAGCCAGGCCAAGAATCAGCTGCCCCCTGAAAAAACTGGACCACAGCAAGCTGGTATCCTTCAACAACTTTTGAATATCACGTCTGTATGGGCCCGGGACCAACGCCAGAAAAGCATCACTTGTCTTATCAAAATCGAGCAGCAGGTAGAAGCCAAACACAAAAATACTCAGCACCAGCCCAACGGTTGTTGCAGCCCTGCCTGCCAGAGAAGCCAGGAAAGTGCCCGATTCAAACAGCACCGATTGAACCACACCGACGAAGTCAGAAACAACTGTTTCGAAGTTAAACTGCGCCAAATCAATCATCCAGGGGCCAATAACAAACTTCTGCATCAGTAGTTCCTGTACCTGATCTGGTATTCCAGCAGCCACATTTTCAAGTTCTGAGATCAAACTAATCACGGATTGGGCAAGTGCCACACCCACTCCTGTGCCCGCTCCGCCAATCAATGCCAGCATGATCAGGTAAACAATCAGGACTGCGACCCAGCGGGGGGCTTTCATCGCATGCTGCAACCGCAGCACCAGTGGAAACAGCAGGAACGCCAATAAAAACGCAATGATGACCAGACTGAACAACTCACGCAGGCGGTATAGCAAAACCCCGGTTAATACCAGCAAGAGAAAGGCGGCAATTAACCGTGTTCCCGGTTCCCATGGTGGAGACGGCTGTTGTACGTTCCTGTTTTGCATAGGCTGCTCCCAGATCACCTATATCCCG
Source organism: Anaerolineales bacterium (assembly GCA_016927115.1). Lineage (GTDB taxonomy): Bacteria > Chloroflexota > Anaerolineae > Anaerolineales > E44-bin32 > JAFGNH01. The sequence goes on from JAFGNH010000193.1 coordinate 13,999, forward strand.
ACTGTCTGAACAAATATCTGGCAGAAGGTTTCCTCACTTCAGTAGTCTGATTGTACCTCAGTGTGTACACGGCATAAAAGCAAAACCTCCATTGAAATTGACCCAAACCGATGTCCGGAGTTTCCTGATTCCGGCATACCGGTTTAGCGTGGCGGACTCCGGAACGACCGGGAACGCTGCAAGCAGCGCCTGGGCCAACCCGCCAGGCTCCCATCTCAGTTATGAACCATACGTTGGGAAAGGGGGCCTCTTTGAAGCAAACCTGTACAGACAAAAGAGGGCTGCCCTTCAGGGCAGCCCTCTGTGAGGGTTCTCTGGTAATGTGTGTGAGGAAAGAGCCTCAGTTATTCCGGCGAGAATTGGAGCTCCCGCCACTGCGGCGGCTGGGGCCGCGCGAGGAACTCGAACGCTTACCGGATGGCTTCCTGTCTTTGGCGATTGCTTCTTCGAGTGTCCACCCTTCCAGCACAGCCTGTCGTGAAAGTCGGACTTTCCCTGCATGATCGATAGCTGTAATCATGACAGTAAGCTCATCACCCACCCGGGCGACATCCTCAACCTTGTCGATCATTTCCGACGCCAGCTGGGAGATGTGTACCAAACCATCGGTATTGGGCAGGATCTCGACAAATGCGCCGAAATCCGTGGTGCGTACAACTCTACCGGTGTAGATACGGCCAACAACCGGTTCTTCGATCAGCCCTTCAATACGGTGCTGAGCTTCGCTGGCAGCAATACCGTCGACTGCTGAGATGAAAACACTCCCATCATCCTGGATATCAATCGATGCACCTGTGTCATCCTGAATTGAGCGGATTGTTTTTCCACCCGGGCCAATGATTGCGCCGATTTTTTCGGGATCAATCGAGATCATGACCATTCGAGGCGCATGAGATTTCAGTTCGGGCCGCGGAGCCGGCATACATTCTTCAATAACTGCCATGATGCGAAGTCGGGCATCCAATGCCTGGGTCAGGGCTTCACGCATAATTTCTGGCGTGATTCCCCTGATTTTGATATCCATCTGCAGCGCTGTGATACCTTTCCGGGTTCCAGCGACTTTGAAATCCATGTCGCCCAGGTGATCCTCTGTACCAAGGATATCGGTCAGCACTGAATACTCCTCGCCTTCCTTGATCAGCCCCATTGCGATTCCTGCAACCGGCGCCTTGATCGGCACACCGGTATCCATCAGCGCAAGGGTCGAAGCACATACAGAAGCCATCGACGTGGAGCCGTTGGAGGACAGGCACTCAGAAACCAGGCGGAGGGTATAGGCAAACTCTTCTTGAGCCGGCAGTACGGGTAAAAGTGCACGTTCTGCCAGGTTGCCATGCCCTACCTCACGGCGGGAAGTGCCGCGCAGTGGTCGTGTCTCGCCGACTGAAAACGGCGGGAAGTTGTACTGGTGCATGTAACGTTTTTCATCGACCGGTGACAGGCCATCAAGCTCCTGGCGCTCTCTGGGAGTACCCAGGGTAGCAATCGTCAAGACCTGAGTCGCACCGCGCGAGAAAAGGCCGGAGCCATGTGCGCGCGGGCTCAATTCCACTTCAGCGGACAGCGGCCGAATATCGCTCAATCCGCGGCCATCCAGCCGACGCCCCTCACTCAACACCATCCGGCGCACAGCTGTGCGCAGCAAATCATGAAACATATGAGAGACATCTCTGCTTTCATACTCCCCTGATTCTTCAAAGGCATTGACAAGTTCCTCTTCAAGCGCATCAAACCCGGCATACAACTCAACTTTCTGGTGAGATACAGACAGGAACTTTTCAATCCGGTCTCCCAGCCAGGTTTTAACTGCTTCTTCGATACCATCTGGCGCACTGAAGGAAATGTAGGAACGCTTTTCTTTGCCGACTTCAGCTTTCATTTGCAGCTGGAGATCAATCAATGGCTGCATAGCCTCATGCGCGAAGCGGATCGCTTCAACCATGGTATCTTCATCTACTTCATCTGCGCCTGCCTCGACCATAAGGATCGCATCGCGCGTTCCGGCGATTCGTAAATCGAGAGAGGACTGTTCCATTTCCAGGTATGTTGGATCGACAATGAATTCACCGTCGATCTTCCCTATACGAACAGCTGCGATGGGGCCATCAAAGGGAATATCTGAAATGGTTAATGCGGCTGAAGCGGCATTGATCGCAAGCATATCCATCTGAATTTCCCCATCAGAAGAAAACGCGTACATGATGACCTGAACATCGTTGCGCATATCCTTTGGGAATAACGGGCGTATCGGGCGATCGGTCAGACGTGCAATAAGGATGGCTGCTTCAGAAGGACGCCCTTCTCTGCGGAAAAAGGAACCCGGAATACGGCCGCCGGCGTACAATCGTTCTTCATAGTCAACCGTCAGCGGGAAGAAGTCAATCCCCTCACGCGGTGTTTTCGACATGGTAGCTGTGGCAAGCATTAAGGTATCGGCAACGCGGATTGTAACCGCACCACCTGCCTGCTCGGCATATTTTCCGGTTTCTAACGTGATCGTCTTGCCCCCGATTTCTGTTGTGTAAGTCTTTATTTGATTCATTAATACCTCCAGGCCATGCACCTGGAGCTGTCAGGGACTGGAGAGCGACTGTCAACACACGGGTTGACCGGCGAGCTCCAATTCCCAACACACCCTTCAGATGCTGGCAGTGATTACTAAAACGACAACAATAGGCAGCGTCATTTTCTCGACACTGCCCGCTAAACCAACAAGCAGATGATTTTCGTATCATCCGCTCTCATCGCATATTCCCTTACTTTCTGCGAATTCCCAAACGCTCGGTAATTTCAAGATACGCTTTCGTATCCTCGCGTTTCAGGTATGCAAGGTGCCTTCTGCGTTGCCCCACTAACTTCAACAACCCTCTTCGAGAGGATTCGTCGTGTTTGTGCACACGAAGGTGATCAGTTAGCTGCTGGATCCGGCTGGTCAGTATTGCTACCTGGACTTCCGGGGATCCCGTATCCTGATCGTGACGATGATATTCCTGAATGATTTTATCTTTTGCTTCTTTTGTTATTTTCATAGACATCTGCTCCTACGCAGGTCACCCAGTACAAAGCAGTTACGCCGTATACCGGTCTAGTCTGGTTCTTCGTGAAAATTATACCAGCCAGCAACTATCCCGACAAGGCTTGCCTGAATAAGCGGACCTGACGATCGGGGAAGTAATTCTCAAGCGAGGAGAGATAGGGAGCAGGTTTGTCCGGGTTTTCGTTGAGCAAGGAAAGGAGGAAACCGGCCATTTCCCCACGTGAGTGCCGGGCAGCTCGCTGAAGCAGAGAAAGGAACACTTTACGCGCTTCACCACCCGGTTCCCAGTGATATCGTTCAAGGATATCAAAAAAAGCAGGAAGCCAGTCGCCCTCCTCATCCAGCAATTCCTGCAGCGCTATCAGAGCGAACACCTGCATCCGGGATCGCTTATCCTGCAACCATGTTTCCACCTGTGCCAGGTATACCGGCATATTGGCTGAACGCCAGCCAGCCAATCCTTCTGTTGCAAGCGCAGTGAGAGCCGGACGATCCATACACTCCGGGCCGCGCTCCTCTGCCCATGCCGGAACCCAATCCTGACTCTGCCGCCCCAGCAGGGAAGCTGCCAGCATCTGTATTTCCCGGTACCCGGTGGCCCACAGCTCTGTACAGATCGCCCCCACCTGTTCTCGTTGATCCCCCACCAGGTGGATAATCGCCCGCTGCAGCTCTCTGCGCACTGGATCCGGCAGATTCAACACCCAGGGAGCATCATCGACACCTGTCGCCATACCCGGACGCCGGGTGTAATCAGCATAGAATTTCGCCAGTGAAAGCACACGGCGGGAAAAGGCAGCAGGATCAGGAAGAGCCTCAGCGAGGCTCTCAATTTCCTGTTTCAGTCGGGCGGGATTTACTGCGGGCATTGAAAAGGATTAATAAGCACGTGAGAAAATTGCACGCTCATGCGCTGGTTTTCCGCAGTGCACACATACGCCGCTGCCGCCAGGCTGGTCGATCGGAATATTTCTGGATGTAGCCCGGGTATCCGCTTTGATCTCCAGTTCACAATCAGTTTCCCCGCACCACCATACATCCGCCCATCCCGACTTGACCACTTCCTTGAAACTTCCATAATCATCGGGCTGATAGGTATGCTCCTCACGGAAGGTCAGCGCCCGCTGGTACATAGAGGTATGGATCTCTTCCAAAAGATCCGCAATCGTGCTTTCCAATCCATCCTGGCTTACGAAGGATTTCCCTTCCCTGCCAGGGATGTCACGTCGGGCTACAGCTACTGTGCGGTTTTCCACATCCTTCGGTCCAATCTCCACCCGGATCGGCACACCACGCATTTCCCAGTCATTAAACTTAAAACCGGGGCGTACACCCTCTCGCTCATCCACCGTTAACCGGAAATCAGCAAGCTTGCGCTTTATCTGCTGCACGACTTCCATCACCTGCGACTTTTCCTGGTCATTTTTATAAATCGGCACCAGAACAACCTGATACGGCGCCAGCTTCGGTGGCAGAATCAGTCCCTTATCATCACCGTGGGCCATGATAATCGCCCCGATAAACCGGGTCGACAATCCCCAGGATGTTGTCCAGACATATTGCAGTTCATTCTGATCATCCAGATACTGGATGTCAAAAGCTCTGGCAAAATTCTGCCCCAGATTATGCGATGTAGCAGACTGCAGTGCACGGGTATCGCGCATCATTGCTTCGATAGAATATGTCCTAACCGCACCAGCAAATTTTTCCTTTTCGCTTTTTCTGCCGCGAACTACCGGAATAGCTGCTTTGTCCTTTGCGAAATCCGCATAGATATCCAGCATCTGGAGGGTTTCCGCCTGTGCCTCTTCACTCGTAGCATGAGCAGTATGCCCCTCCTGCCAGTAGAACTCCATTGTGCGTATGAACAGCTTGGTCCGCATTTCCCAACGCACCACATTATTCCACTGATTAATCAGAACCGGCAGGTCCCGGTAGGATTTAATCCATTTCGCATACATATGGCCGATGATTGTCTCTGAAGTCGGGCGAACCACCAGCGGCTCTTCCAACTTCTGCCCGCCGCCGATGGTAACCACAGCTAGCTCAGGTGAAAAACCTTCCACATGGCTCTGTTCCTTCTCCATGAAACTCTGTGGAATGAAGAGCGGGAACGCTGCGTTCTGGTGACCGGTTTCCTTGAACCGTTCATCCAATGAAGCCTGGATATTTTCCCACAGGGACCAGCCGTATGGCCGTACGACCATACATCCACGCACCGGGGCATAATCTGCCAGCTCCGCCTTGATCACAAGCTGGTTGTACCACTCCGCAAAATCTTCACTCTGTTTGGGTATAGATGCTTCACTCATACAACTTCCTTTAATCAGACAGGTTTCGCACTATTATACAGGGTTCCTTGAAAACCAGAAGCCCCCATAGCAGATCTTCACTCTCCCAGAAAGCGCAACGCAAGACTGGCTGCCGCCGCTGATTCATCCGGCACAAACTCCAGCAAATCCTGGTCCCGAAAAGACAGGTACTCTTTCGCCTGCTCCTGGAACAGGCTGAACACCTCCAGCCACAGTGATCCAACCAGAATCAGGGGTTTTGGTTCGATCTCTCCGGTTTGAAGCCATGACCAGCTTTGAACAATTTCCGCCAATGTCCCGATCCCTCCAGGCAAGGCGACCAGCCCATCTCCCACTTCGATCAGTTTCTGCAGACGGGAGGATACCCGTTCAACTCTGATTTCCCTGGTGATCCACGGGTTCGGACCGATTGGACGGTACGCCTCCAGATGCGTACAGGTCACACCGATCACAGTCCCGCCCGCCTGTGCTGCCCCTTTGCTCACAGCCTCCATCACGCCACAGTATCCGCCGTTGGCAACAGCAAAGCCCTGCTCAGCCAGCAGTCCGCCAAGTTTTTCAGCCTGTTTATAAGCAGGGTCTTCCGCCCTCGGGGATGAACCACCAAATACGCTGATAACTTTCGTCAAGATTCAATTCCTTTCAGCCACCGGTCTACAGCATTAAGAATCGGAAGAAACCAGACCCTTTCCAGAAGGTCCCAGCGTGCTTCCAGTATTGAATTCGGTGAAGCAGCCAATACATCCACCCAATCCTGTAAAAAACACCACATCAACGCAGAATCCCACACTCGATTCCAGCAATCCTCCGTCCAGGTGTATCCTACACTCTGCTGAATCAGGGTTCGATACATCCGGACTATCTGTTCTTCAGGGATCGGCAGCGGATCAAACCACCAGCAGCTCTTTTTGCAGAAGCCGACCAGGTCCAGCACAGCCGGTCCAATCGCCGCATGCTGCCAATCATACACAATGTGCCTTCCAAAACCATCTTCAGCAATATTACCGGGCCAATAATCGCCATGAAGAAGCACGCGCGGTTGATCCTGTAGAGCTTCAAGGATAATCCCTGCATTAATCGTCAGAGCAGCAAAAGCAGCAACCAGTTTCTGGCTGCCTGCCAGTACAGATGGTTCCTCCCTGTAAACAAGCTCCTCAATTGCTTTGGCTGCCGCGCTGACATGGATTTCAAAATCTGTCTCAAGCGGTCTTGCGAGCCAGTTATATGTCAACAGATCACGACCAAGATCCCAGAAGCGATCATGAAGGGAGGCCAGATCCTGCAGAGCCTGCGCATAGTCCAGGCCTGTCCATCCTCCTGGATCGGTGTGATCCTGAAAGTAATCCAGAACAAGCCACTCCCCATACTCCGAACAGGCAACCAGATCCGGGACTGCCACAGGCAGCTGGGTCGCAAGGAACCGATAGACGCCCACCTCTCGTTTCCCCACACCAGCCAGTCCGATACGTGTAACCCCGCGTGGCTCTTTTACTACAACCCTGCACGAGTGTTCACCGGAGGAACCTCTCATTAAGATTTCCAGACCAAATACCCTGCTAAGTGAAGAATGTTTTCGCTGGACAGAAAAGGACTCCGCTCCGGCTATCTGCAGGGTTACATCGCTGTGGTACCTTCGTAAGCCGGCCAACAATTCATTCCACCCAAAAGGCAGAGAGAGATCCTGATCGATCAGCTTTATGTCCTGCATAAAAAACCCCGTTCCTGGTTCCTTGAAGAGAGGTTTGTAAAACTGTCCGAATTCAGGCCTGCAGTGGAATTTCAACTCTTCTGTAAGGAAAAACATTCATAATGATCGAAGAGTAGCAAATGGTTTCGGTGCGATGGATGTTGGGCAGAATATGCATATGGCCGTGAAGCATAAAGTCTGGTTTAATAATTTTCAACAGTGGATGAAAAGCTGAAAAACCAGTATGTGCTGGATCACCGCCATCATGAATACCTGAAGGGGGCGAATGGGTGATCAACAGGTCAAGCGGCCTGCGGCCGCCTGTCCGGATCATAAACCTCGCAATCAACAAACTGACTTTCAATCGCATTTCCCCTTCCGTGTACTGGTGCTTGCCCTTCGGTTTATAACGAATACTTCCACCCAGCCCTGCAATGAGTTTTCCGTTTACCTCAACGATCCTGCCATCCACATTCTCTCCGCCCGGAATAATGTAACGATCAGGATCATGGTTCCCGGGAACATAAACCAGAGGAACATTTAATACGCTGACAACATATTCCAGATACGATGCAGGGAGATCCCCGCAGCCCACGATCAAATCTATATCGCGAAAATGTTTCTTCAACGACGAGCCGTGAATGATGGTGCTGACCTGATCGCTCAGTGCAAGAATTTTCATTCTATTCCCAATGCCGTTGATAATTTCTGTCCAGCTTATCCAGAACCGCTTTCTCCAAGTTTACACCACTGATACTGGCCAGTTGAAGCAGGTAAAGAGTAACATCTGCCAGTTCCATCGCCAGATTTTCAGCAAGAGGTTCCTCATCTGTCCACTGGAACAGAGCAAGAACCTCTGCAGACTCAATCGCCAGCGATGCAGCAAGGTTTCTGGCTGTCTGCGGCCGAGGGCTCGCCGGGTCATACCAGCCCTTCGCTTCAACAAAGGCATGCATTCTTGCAGTTAACTCGTCCAATTCCATTTTAATACCCCGTATGTGCTTTCTGGTGCTTTACGTCTGACAGGTTTTAATCAATATATCATCCAGAGTACCTGTTTAATTAACCTGCAACAGCGGCAAATTCCGCTTCTCCCATGGCAGGGGGATTATAGAATGCCTTGTGCAGGCTGTCAAAAAGAAGCAGGTCTGTCCCCTGTACGGAGGAGTAGATATGTTTTCACAGGGTTCCTGGGTGGTTTTATGCCAATTCAGTTAAACATGTGTAATGAACCCAAAAGATCTGGATCTTGGTGAGAAAAAAGAACAGGGCACAACGTTACAGGAAAAAAATCGACCCGATACCTATGTCGGGAACAAGGACATCTCTTGCTGGAAACAGTCGTTAGCTTACGGATAACCCAGGCACGTCTTCCGATACGGTTCGTACGGCAGATACAGCTCCCACTCCTCTTGAGTCATATTGCGCCCTGCCCGGGTGCAGGCACGTTCCAGCCAAATATCCACATCCAGCTCCCACAGACGGAACGATCCATCATTATCCAGTGATGCCAGCCTGGTTCCATCCGGCGACAATGACAAATCCACAACATGCGTTCTGTGTGCATCACAGCCCTGCAGAGGGTCCACCTGCGGGATGTCAATATGTAGATATCTGCCGCTCTTGTATAAGTTAGGCAGCCCGATTTGCAGGTGTGTGTCTGTATCCCATAAAATAATGGCACCGTCACTCCATGCTGTAATCAGTGTCTCTCCATCTCTGCTGAAAACAATGTCGTGAACAGGTCGGCCAGGCCGCTCAATTGGCTCACCAACCATCTCCCGGCTTTCAGTATCCCAGATAATTATTCGCCCATTCTCACCGCCGCTCGCCAGCAGGCGGCCATCTTCGCTGAAAGCAACTGTCTCAAGAATATTCGTATGCCCGCGCAGCGGCTCACCGATCTGTGTGCCAGACGCTACATCCCACAGCCTTACGGTCATATCATTTCCTGCTGAAGCCAGCATCGTACTGTCAGGGCTGAAAGCCAACCCTCGGACCAGGTTAAGGTCGAACGTACCATACAAACCCGCAACTGTATCCGTTTCAATATCCTCAACAACAATATCCCAGCGAGGCACATCAACCTGCTCGATATCGTGTCCCAATAAAGGGCCGACTATCTCCTCACCGGTCGCGGCATCGAGCAAATAAATTCTTCCGTCGTTATCGGAAGTAGCTAACAGCTTTCCATCCGGACTCAGCACCTGCCCTCCAATCAGGTCTTCTTCGATTTCCACAGGCTGGCTAATCTCCTCTCCCGTTTCAAGATCAAAATATTGGATCAATCGTGGATTTAATTGAAGGACATAGATAGTACTGTTGTTTACAAAATCTATGGCGACTGATGTATCCTCCATAGAGGGAAAAGGCTCACCAGATGAATACAGATTAAGCAGATAGATCCGTCCATAGTCATCACCGGCCGCCAGAAACGAGCCGGCGGGTTCCATAGCAACATCATTGAAACTATTATCCATAGCAAACACTGACCCCACTGCTTCCCCTGTATTACCATCCCAGGCAAAAACGTCAGTGCGGCTGATTGTAAAGAAATACTGACCCGTGTTGGAGAAAATAACCTCAAAAATTTCGCTGCCCTGAGTGGACACAACCTGCGAGACAAGCCTGCCCTTATCCAAGTCATACAAATAGATGGTATTGTCTCCATCTACCTGCACAAGGATGTGGCCTTCCGGATGCATTCCGAAAGTTCCCGTTCCGTATTCAGAAGGATCCATATTCAGGCTCTGCACTACATGCTCACCCGTTCGGGATTCAAAAATATCAATCCCGCGTGGTTTACTATACACGATGATGTAATCGCCATTTGGGGTAAACACCAACTCGCTGCTTGCCCGAACTGAAAGCTGCCTGCTGCTCCATGCCATTTCCCCGGTCTGGCTGTTCCAGACAAACAATTTCTGAGGACCGGTTCTTCTCAGTCCTGCTGCAAGATTTCCATCCGGACTGAACGCTGCCAAATAATACTTTTCATTTTCTGATAGCCGGAAAATCTCCTCCCGATCTGAAACTCGCCAGATCTGCAGTCCATTTCCAGCAGCACTGACCAGCAGCGATCCATCCGGGTTGAATGCGAAGTCATAAACCTGCCCCCCATCAACGGTTGTAATAGCCGGAAGAAGTTCCTCACCATTGCCAGGGTCGAGAAAGTGTATCGTGCCGTTATTATGGCCGTATGCCAGCATCCGGCCATTCGGAGAGAACTCCAAAGTGGTGATTTCATCATCATCTCCACCTGAATTCACGTGAAACATACGGGAAACCTGGGGGCTTGTTTGCAGCGACTGCATTACGCTGCCTCTGGTGATGTAGCTCTCCGACTTATTGAAGCTCTCAATAGCGAGCAAAATCCCCAGATCTAGCTCTTCCTCCAGGAGATTGCCGGACAGGGCTGCGAGCTCACGGGACTGTGCAGCGATGGTCTGTTCTTCCGCGATCGCCTGTTGAGTCGCACGCGAATTCGCTTCCGCCACCGCAGTAGCCTCTGCCCGAACAGCGGCGTTGCGCTGTGTCCATGCCAGCACGCCGAGGGCAAGCGCCACCACGAGGGCTGCTGCAACACCAATCAGCGTCCGACGCTGCTGCCGGGTTGCTGCCGTACGGCTGGCGACAATGTACCGGGTTTGAAGCGCTGTGGGTGCCGGGTCCTTCCCTGCAGCCTGGGAAAGCCAGGCCTCCGCATCCTCCAGGTCCGCTCCATGAAGCAGGTAGCCGCTTTTGTACTCACTGCGCTCCCATTCCAACGCCCTGTTCTGGAAGCGGGTATGCTTTTTAACCCACGGCTGGTCCAGGGTGATGGCTGTGATCAAATTTTCCAGTGCCTGAGCATATTCCTGATCTTCCTCCTTGAAGAATATCCAGTTCAACGGCAGCAGAGTATTGGGAACCCGCTGCGGGTCGATATCGTCGATCACAACCGGGATCAGCCGCTTATTGTTTTTCTCGGCGTGGGCGATTTCCCGGTTGCAGACCTCGGATTCCACCGATGTGAGGCTGATGATAAAGATAAACGTGTCAGCCTTTTCGATGGCTTCCTCAATTTCTGCAAACCAGTCTGCGCTGGGCGGTATATCCTGCCAGTCGATCCATGTTTCAAGGTCGCTGCTTTCGAGTGACTCATGAACAATCTTCGCGAAAGCAATATCCTTCCGCGAGTAGGAAATAAAGGTATCAGCCATTGTTAACCTTCCTGGTGGGAAACAACGAATTTGTAGGCATACTTCAAATGGGGCTGAAAAAACATTGTTTGCAGATTGTATCCGTGGTGAACCGCAGAATGCGGGCACAGGTCGATTTGTGCCAATTATATAGTAATTTAACTTTGAGAGATAACACCGCTGCCATACCTGTATCTATATATCCCTCAGGAAAATCGGAAAAAACCGGCAAATTAACGCAGGGGGAAGATCATGCACACCCTCCTGGAAGTGAGGTTACCGGAAGAGAAAACCTCACCTTCCGTTTCATTCACCCCCGCAATACTTAGAAGTGCACAAACAAAAAGAGGCTGCCAAAATTTGACAGCCCCTTCATACCTGACATTCGTATGGCTGAAGTTTATATCCCTGCAGCTGCCTTCAGGTCATCTACCCTGTCCAGCTTTTCCCATGGCAGATCCAGATCATCACGCCCGAAATGGCCGTAGGATGCTGTCTGCTGATAAATCGGGCGGCGCAGGTCAAAATCTCTGATAATCGCACCAGGTCGGAGATCAAAGACATCTTCAACCAGCTTTGCAATACGGGTATCTTCAAGCATTCCAGTGCCAAAGGTTTCCACAGCCACCGACAGCGGACGTGCAACACCAATGGCATAGGCCACCTGAAGCTCGCAGCGATCTGCCAATCCGGCGGCAACAATGTTTTTCGCTGCATGACGCGTGGCGTACGCAGCCGAACGATCCACCTTCGTCGGATCTTTACCGCTGAAACAGCCGCCACCATGGCGGCCCATGCCACCGTAGGTATCCACAATGATTTTCCGCCCTGTCAGACCGGAATCACCCAGTGGCCCGCCAATCACAAACCTCCCGGTGGGATTGACGAAGATCTTCAAACGGCCATCCACCAGTTCCTTCGGCAGCACTGGCAGGATCACATGCTCCGTGATCGCCTTTTCAATCTCAGCATGGATCAGATCCGGAGCATGCTGAGTGCTAACCAGGACAGTATCGATGCGCACCGGCTTGCCGTGGCTGTACTCAATCGTCACCTGAGACTTTCCATCCGGACGCACCCAGGGAAGTTCACCGCTCTTACGGACCTTTGCCAGACGCAGGGTCAGCTTGTGGGCAAGGTATATCGGTATGGGCATGTATGCATCGGTCTCATTGCATGCATAACCAAACATCATACCCTGATCGCCAGCGCCGATCAGATCCAGTTCGTCCTCGTTGGAGTCATCACTGCGGGATTCAACCGCCTGGCTGACTCCCATATCGATATCTGCACTCTGTTTACAGATTGCCACCTGAACGCCGCAGGTATTGCCATCAAACCCTTTGTCACTATGATCATAACCTATACCGTTCACAACACCGCGTATCAGATCATCATAGTTCAGCTGGGCATTGGTGGTGATCTCACCCAACAGCATGACAAACCCTGTTTTGGTAGCTGTCTCACAGGCAACACGAGACATAGGATCTTCTTTCAAACAGGCATCCAGAACAGCATCCGATATCTGGTCACACATTTTATCGGGGTGTCCTTCAGTAACTGACTCCGACGTAAATAGAATTTTTGGAGACGCCATAAAACTAGTTGCCATATTACTCTCCTTAAAAAACAATGCCCCTTCACGAATTGAAAGGGCACGCCAGAACTTACACGACACCCTCTCATCTCCCAGATTTCCAGAGATTCTCATCTGACGGAATTGGCACCACATCGTAAGATAGGTTGCCGAGGCTTCACAGGGCCGGTCCCTCTGCCTCTCCGGATAAGAGGTACAGTATTTTATTAGTATTAACTGGGATACTACCACAGCCGAAAAGAGGTGTCAATTAATTCGAACTCAGGTGGAAATTAATAAAAAAGGTTCCTCGCTAATTAGTGTGGGTAAATACTCCAAAGCAAGTAGAATGGAAGTCAGGAAATCTGCATAACAAAGAGGAACC
>JAFGNH010000194.1 GCA_016927115.1 Anaerolineales bacterium
ATCTTTCCAATCTCCAGTAAAGGACGTCTCATGTTAACCAAATCCTTCCAGGCAGGTACCCTGTATTTTCACCCGGCGCAGCAAAAAGCTGCGGACCTGGTATTCCCTGCCTGTTTGAAAAGCGTCCGGTTAATCCGGCAGCTCTGGGAACTTCCGGTGCCGCCTGACCTGCGTGTATACGTGATGACATCATGGCTGCAGTTTTTCTACCAGGCAGCTCCCTGGATTCACCGAATCTTGCAAACAGCCTCCTTCCCGCTCTGGGCACCGAAAGCAAGCAGGCTCTGGCAATACGCAGGGGGTTGGGCACAGAACTTTGGCGCCCGAAGCACGGTTGGGATCAAACCTCCCGAGCTGATCGAGCAGAGTGACCTCAGTTTGGGGAAACGTATCTTTACTTTTAATCACATCAATGCAAAAATCGAGAACCTCACATGCCATGAACTAACCCACGCCTTCTCCTTGCATCTTCCGCTGCCTGGCTGGTTGAAAGAGGGGCTGCCGACATACACGGTCGATCGTTATTTCGACCGCCCAACCATCCGTCCGGAGACACTGGACCTGGTACTTCGATTGACCGATGGCGGCGACCTGCTTAATTCGAAACCCTTCAGAGTCAAAGATCCCGATCGCACAATTGCCCGCTACGTTCAAGGGTACTGGCTCACCCGCTGGCTGGAAGAAACGCGGCCTGGTTTGATCCGCTCGCAGCTTAATTCAAGCCACACAGCAAATGAGTTCCATCGGAACATTGTCGAAGGCTGTGGAAAAAACAGCAGCGTAAACGTGCTGGATTTCTGGAATGAGATCCGGCCTGAGATCGCCTCCCATTTCAGCCAGCAGATCCAGAGCTGACCTCCTCATAATGATTCTGTAAACTTGCCGGATAAGGTATTATTAATATATGTCACACAACAGAGAGAAAACATTCAACCCGCTCCTTCGCTTCGCCTGGCTTTCGATTGGCGCAGCGGCTGCCACTATTCTACTCAAAGGTGCCGCCTACCTGCTCACTAACTCTGTCGGGCTGCTTTCCGATGCGCTGGAGTCTTTTGTCAATCTTATCGGCGCGCTGATGATGATGATCATGCTGACCATTGCCGCCCAGCCGCCGGATGAGCAGCACAGCTACGGGCATGATAAAGCGGAGTATTTTGCCAGCGGGGTCGAGGGGATTCTCGTGCTGGCAGCCGCTGTCGGAATTATTTTCAGCGCTGCCGAACGACTCGCTGCCCCATCACCGATCGACAGAGTCGGTGTGGGTCTGCTGATATCCACAGCAGCCTCGGCGGTGAACCTGGTTGTCGCCCGCATCCTGCTGCAAGCGAGCCAACGGTTCCAATCCATCGCACTCGAAGCCGACAGCAAACACCTCATGACTGATGTGTGGACGTCGGTTGGGGTCATCGGCGGTGTCGCCGCGGTAGCACTGACCGGTTGGCAGATCCTCGACCCGATCATCGCCATCCTGGTTGCTCTCAACATTCTACGCACTGGTTGGGATCTTCTCCGCCGCACCATCTCCGGCCTGATGGACACCACCCTTCCGCAGGAAGAAATTGAAACCATCGAAGTGATCCTGAATACATATAAGGCACAGGGGGTTCTGTACCATGCCCTTCGCACCCGCCAGGCTGGCCGGCGCCGTTTTGTCAGCATGCACATACTGGCGCCCGGTGAGTGGACCATCCAGCAGGGCCACCACCTGCTGGAAGACATAGAGAGTAAAATCCGGAGTGCCATACCGGGGATCATAGTGTTCACCCATATCGAGCCGCTTGAAGACGAGGCGTCGTGGCAGGACACCGGGTTGGATGAGATAAACATCCAAGAAAAACCCTGGCTGGATAATTGAGCCATAATTCTCGTTACAACCATTATCTGAAGCGGTTAGAATATATCTTACACAGGGTTTATCTGCCTGTACGCCTGCATAATTATTTTGCCCAGGCAAATTCAACTTATATGAAATTGTTTAGATTGGTATATCAGGTATGAGTCATACACATTCTCACGCTCGCTCCCACTCGAGTTCAAGCATCAGGACTGCGTTTCTTCTCAACCTCGGGTTTACAATCCTGGAAATCTTTGGCGGCTTGTATACGAATTCGCTGGCCATTCTCTCAGATGCCGTTCACGACTTCGGCGACAGTCTCTCATTGGGGATTGCGTGGTTTTTCGAGCACCTGTCACAAACTGACCCTGATCATAAATTCTCATACGGGTACCGCCGCTTTTCGCTGCTGAGTGCGCTGCTGAATGCGCTGATCCTGTTTGGCGGATCGGTATATATGCTCTCGCAGGCTGCAAAACGGATCCTACACCCGGAAGCCAGCCAGGCCGAAGGTATGATTCTTTTTGCACTGGTGGGCATTCTTGTGAATGGTGCAGCGGCGTTCCGTCTGAAACACGAAATTTCTCTCAATGCCCGGGTAGTAGCGCTGCATCTGCTTGAAGATGTGCTGGGTTGGGCCGCTGTATTGGTAGTAGGCGTTATTCTGCTGTTCAGCGATAATCCGTACCTGGATCCAGTCCTGTCGATCCTTATTGCACTGTACATTCTCTACAACGTTCAGAAGAATCTGCGCCAGACGGTTAAGATATTCCTGCAGGCGGTCCCCGCCGGGCTGTCTATCGAGGATATTCAGGAGCGCGTGCTGCCGGTTGAGAACGTGCAATCCATCCATCACCCCCATATATGGAGCCTGGACGGGGAGCATCATGTGCTCACCATGCACGTTGTCGTACCGGAAGACACAACCATCGAGAAGGCTCGCTGCGTCAAGAACGACATCAAGCGAGCACTTGCGCCGCTGGACATCTCTCATCTGACTATCGAGATCGAATACGGCGAAGCAGACTGTACGATGGCAAGCTGAGTACCCGACTCAATTCGGCTTACAAAAAACCGTCCTGGCGCAATACGTATTGCCCCGGCCAGGCCGGGCCATGCCGGGGCACTCAGGAATTCTCCTTCAACTTCCTGATCCGCCGGATCAGGCTCAGATTCACATACAGGTTTTGAAGCTGAATCAAGATTGAATTCTCCCAGACCCGAAACCCTTCTCTTTCTGAAAAATATTACTCTGCCATATCCCCTCCATTTTTTTTTCTTAGCAACCTGTTGAACTGGTTTCCCCCTGTTTCCATTTTCAAGTAACAACAACATTGCTTATCCGTTAATTAGATGTGCACTGTAGTTGTTCGCAGGATGATTATCGAAAAGAAGTAAAAAATGGGAGGACATATGAGCAAGCATAAATCAAAGTTATTTTTATCGTACGTTTTTATCATCACCCTTTTATTGTCGGCCTTCACTCCGATTACAGATCAACCTCCACCCAAACCGGATATCGCAATCACCAGCATAGCACCCCGCCTTTTTCCGAACCCATATGGTTATGGTCTTAGTATTACCTATTCCTATAAACTATACAGTCATCGCGCACCCAACAGGGAAGCCGTATCCTTCACAACCCAATATTCGTTGGATGGTGAAAACTGGCAAACTGACGAAGCTGCTCGTTCGCTTGAGTATCTGTGGGATAACATCCACGGCGATGTGGTTTGCGGCCCGACGACAATGAACCTGGAGAGCGGTCGGATATACTATGTGCGAGTAATCCTGAATTACAGGGTGGTCGAAGATGTCAAACAGGTCGTTTCTAACGTGGTCCAGGCCACAGTGCCGGACTATGGAGATCTGTGCCTGGAACAAGAACTCGCCGAGAAATTTGCGCCTGTGCTTCACCGCCATCCGGATGATTATCAACCACCATACCTGATCAATGTAGATAACCTGACATGGGCATCAAGAAGGGCCTACACCTCACTGGGGGACGAAATCCCCTCAGGCTCAAACCAGAGTGGGATAACAAAACATTCAGATTATCACTGGCAATACAACTGGCATTGGGATACCTGGGGAAGAGGGCAAACCACGGTTACATTCAAGTGGGACATGGACAATTCCAATAGATACAAGGTTGAGGAAGAAGGTGAAAGCCCGCTGTACTACCATGTCTATAAAGAGGGAGGTTATTACTACATCCAGTATTGGTACTTCTTCGCCATGAACAATATCAGCCCGCAGATGTCCAACAGCGATCCATGGCATGAGGGGGATTTTGAGCATGTCAGTATCGAAGTCGAAAAAGTGGGCAATAAATATGTGCCCAGAAGGGTCAACTTCTATTTCCATGAGGGCGGTGAGCAGTTCCCGGCAGAACAATGCTTCTGGGGATCTGCTAATTTTGATGCTATTCCCCAGTATGGCTATGACGAAAGCCGCACCCATCTGCATGTATGGATCGCCCGAAATTCGCACGCTTCCTACAATTATGAACAGGCCATCTACCAGCTTCAAACAGCTGATGGCGATTCCTTCACCGATGAAGTTTATTACCGGTTCAATATTAATAATGGTTCCCTGGAAGATTCCTTCTATCATTATGACTATCTGATAAACATGGGTGAAGTCGAGTTATCACCGGATACAGACAATGACGGCCGCTATAATGCCCACGGCCTTGAATGGTTCGAGCACTATGAACATGAACCGGCCTGGAACGATCTCCAGTGGATGCCCTTTGTCCAGCGTCTGGGTGACTATTGGTGTAAAAACCTTATCGTAACCAGCACCTGTACGCCCTCACCACATTCCCCGGCTTTCGGGATTGAATGGATGGATTTCAGCGATAATGAAAACACCTGCGGGGGATTCGGCAATCACGGTACATATTTTTTTGGGCTGACTATCGCAGCGACGAACTATCTTGATCCAAGAACCGGCAGTATTCGCTGCAGTCATTAAGGAAAGGGGTCAAATTCAGACACTAACGAACCTGTTCTTCCGGAACCTGGTGTATTCATTTTATCCGGAATACGAACCTCAAGAAGGCAGCCCTCCATCGCCGGGGCTGCCTCCAATTTCCCCTGTGGTTGTTGCCTGTAAAAAAATCCGGGCAGCAGCAGCAATGAAAGACTGTGATTCCTTATCCGATAGTCACGGTCAGGGATTGTCTTCCATAAAGCTGTTCGCACCATTTCCCGGAAAGGATTTGGGCTGTGATCAAGGAATTCAAGCCGACCAGATATAAAGCAGTATCAGGATAGTTGTCAGCGGGGACAGTGGGTATCATGCAGAGTGGTCTGGTTCTGCTGGGCTGGCGGACTCTCCATATTCAAGTCTGTCGTTACTATTTATGCAGGCGAGAAAATGCTCATACTCCGATGGATGTCTCCCACCTGAGGATAAAAATCGAATACGGCGAAGCAGCGTGGATTATGGCCTGTTGAGTGTCGCGTACTATTTGTATTGCGTTAGCCCGACCCGACGCAATACATCTTGCCTCAGTCGTACCGGGAGCTGCCGGGTGATGCCGCGTGTTACCAGGGACTGCCGCCCTTACGAATCCCCCTTCAACTCCTTAATCCGCTTGATCAACATCAGAATCCCATATGTGTACAGAAGCATGATCATGAACAGGAAGCCCTTGAGAATCTGCGTGAAGAGATACACCCCTTCCCTGTCCCGGAATACAAAAACGAACGTGGGTAAAAGAATTACCAGCAGACCCAGCACACGCCGGTACTTTTCAATTTTGGACTGGTTATCCGTGTAGATCTCTGCTGTCTCCCCTTCCGCCACCGATCTGCGGAAGTATTGCCAGCCAGCCATCTCTCCGACCCATTCCCATCCTGCGTCATGGAACAGCTGGAAATAGTCCTCCCGGTCCAGCTTTCTCAATGAGGTGTAATCGAGGCGGTACACAACTCGCTGCGGAACCCCTTCCTCGAATCCATACACCAGCGGGAAACCGACCTCTTTAAGATGATAGCCTTGCTGAGCCATCTCTTCCAGCCACGCCTCTTCCCTGTCATCCTGCCAGGCGCCGAAAAACTTGAATTTCCGAATAATATTCCCGGCCATCGCTTCTACTCCTCACCACCCAGGCTATTGTTATCGATAACCTCCTGTCCATACCGTAGCATCAGCTCATAGCGCTCCAATTGTGCCCGACACACTGCGCGACCCTTATCCGTAAGCTCGTATACCTTCCGGCGGTCTTCCTCGCGCACCTTCCAGATCAGTCCTTCTTTGAGGAGTGTGGAAAAGGCACCGTACAATGTTCCCGGCCCTATCTTCACGGCGCCGGCGCTGATCTCCTCAGTTTTCTGCATCACGCCATATCCGTGCATGGGTTCATACAGCGCCAGCAGGATATAGAACGTGCTTTCCGATAACGGCAGGTATAACAAAGGGTCTTTTTCTTTTGCCATATAAACATGCCTTCACTGAGACCTATGCCAGATCTTATTATATCGTTCAACGTTATATTACCTCACGATATATCGCCTGTCAATATAGTGATTTCCCTCCTGTCGGAAAGAGAAGAAACGCGCGCCACTACAGGTATACAATCCCAGTAAATCCATTACATCACCGAGACTCAACCGACATCAACTACGGAGAGGTTCTATGACAGTATCAAAACCCACACTCCCAAAGCCATGGAACTATTTCCTGCCAACCCTCGGATTCACCTGGCTGTTCTGGATTACAGCAGCACTTTCCGGTATTGCGGAACCAGCACCTCTTCCGACCGCGCTGCATTACCTGGGCGGCAGTATGCCATTCATGGTGACAATGGTGATTCTCTTCCGTCAGGAAGGCCCCTCATATCGCAAGGAATACTGGCAGCGCCTCTTTCATCTCAACCGTATTCCATGGAACTGGCTCGTATTAATGATACTCATACCGCCCCTTTTCGCCCTGATTGCCGGCGGATTGGTTTTTGGGATGGGAGGATCCGGGTTCATGGTTGAACCGTCCTTCCGGGCTGCCCCTCTGTCCCTGCTTCCCTTTGCGGTCTTTATGCTGCTGTTTGGCCCGCTTCCTGAGGAGATGGGTTGGCGCGGCTATGCACTCGACTGGCTGCAGAAGAAGCGGAGCCCCCTGATGGCAGGCCTGGTCCTGGGGACGATCTGGGGGCTGTGGCATGTGCCGCTGTTCTTCATCGAGGGGACCTACCAGCACGGGCTGCGAGGTACACCCTCGCTGTGGTATTTCTTCCTGGGGTTCATCCCTCAAACCATCATCATGATATGGATCTTCAACAACACCCGACGCAGTACACTTTCCGCTGTTCTGCTGCACTGGAGTGTAAATTTTACCGGCGAGCTGCTGGCGCTCAGCTCACAAGCGGAATTATTCAACATACTGCTTTGGATCCTGGCAGCGGTGCTGGTCGCCATGACCAGGGGTGCCGCCGCAGAAGACACCGGGAGTGAATCTACCGCACAAGCCTGATGCCTGTTTTGCTCAGCCATTCACTTGCTTCCCGGTTGCCAATTTAATCACCTTCACCTATGATGGGGCATCTTTTTGCGCATGCCTGGCTGTTTGTTTCGGCATCCCTTCGATCGGAACCAGTCCATGCACCCAACCGCGCAATCATAAAACCTCTGGAGGTACTGGTATGTCTGAAATCCGAGCCGTAATGGAATGGACGTTCTTCCGGGAGGCCCAGCCGCCCGACGATGTGCAGCAAATGCTGGTTGAAGGGGAACATCTCATTGCAGCGTACAAAACCGTGCGCGATGTAGCCACGATAACCAATAAACGCATCATGATAGCGGACAGGCAGGGTATCACCGGCAACAAGATGGAGGTATACACCATCCCGTTCAAGTCGATCGTGATGTATTCCTCGGAGAACGCCGGTGCGATGCTGGATTTTAATGCCGAGCTTGAGCTGTGGACTCTGGCCGGGCATTTCAGGCTGAAACTGAAAAAAGGTGTGGATATACGCAAGCTGGACCGCATCATCGCCCACCATATCCTTTAGTAACCTTCTCCAACACCCGGGGCTGGTCCTGGAACCCCCGGCGAAAACGCTGTGAAGGACTTACAAACCCATCCAGAGATGGGAACTCTGCTGCTTTTTAACCAGACTGACAGTGGTGTTCACTGCCGGCTGGAACCGTTGGAAAGGCACGGGTGTTTTTCGACACCCAGGCATTCTTTTATGCGGCCTGCTGCTGGAGTTTTCAGAGCGTAAATATTGTGACCGCACCTTCGGGTATGCGTGGTGGACAACCCGGTGCCAGGTTTTCCTTTTTGCGACTTTAGTTTGTTCTGCACGAAACTGACACCCAGACCAACCGGGGATGTTTTATTCGAATTCAGACTGGATTGATATACTGAAGGCGGCGTACAATCTGCTGTCGAACAGAATTCCCTTTTCTGCTGTAGGATAGAGATAAAATGCAACCGGATTTGCATGCAGCCTTGTTTACCTCCCGGCTTTCTATATTCACCGGAACCGGTTCGGGACAGAGGTAAAAATGAACACTGAAAAACTATACATGGAAAAGGTCACCTCTTTCAAAACAGGTATGTTATTTCTTAACCTCAGTATTTTTTCTTCTGCTTTGGCACTCTGGCGGCTGCAGCGGACTTCGCCTGACACCCTCGTTGTTATCTTTCTATTGATTACAACGATGTTTCTTTTTTACACACTGAATTATCGTACGCTGCTGATTACCATCACAAACAAGGAAGTAACGCTTCAATTTGGTTTGTTCCGCTGGCATATGCCATTGAATACGATTGCATATTGTTCCCGTGATACATTCTCTCTGTGGAGGATCGGCGGAGCTGGAATTCACTTCAGCTGGTTCAACAAACGCTACCGGGCTATGTTTAACTTTCTCGAGCACGATCGGGTGGTCCTGAGCCTGAAAAAGAAAAAGGGCTTAGTGTCGGAAGTGGCCTTTACCACTCAAAACCCTGATAAAGTTATCAGCCTAATCCAGGCGCAGTTACACAGCAACAGTTAAATCGACAGCAGCCTGTGATCCATACAAAACCTGGAGGAACACAACCCACAATGAACCCCTATGACTACGAAAATCGAACCGGCGTGCATTCGATCTCCTGGGGCAAATTCCACCGTCTATGCAAAGGACTGGCACAGGCGGCAGCAGGATTTGATCCCGAAATCATCCTGCCGATCCTGCGCGGCGGCATCTTCCCCGGCACACAGATTGCCTTTCTGCTCCAGGCCGACGTGTACCCGATCCGGCTTTCCAGAAGGGAGAACGACCGGCCAGTTTTCGACTCACCCCGCTGGATACTCGAACCGCCAGAACACATCCTCCGCCGGCGGGTACTCATCGTAGACGAGATCGCCAGCACTGGCGAAACACTGGCCCTTGCGCGCGCGAGGGCCAGTTCATCAGGCGCCGCCGAAGTGATGTGTGCTGTGCTGTATGCACACTCGCGCGGAACAGATGAGCCCGA
>JAFGNH010000030.1 GCA_016927115.1 Anaerolineales bacterium
AGGTTCAAAAGGGCTCTCGAAATAGCATTACCATCGGTTTCACAGGATTATGGCCCGGATAGAATCCCTGGAACCTGCCCGTACCCCGGATGGCTCGGGAAAACGGGCAGCCAGGGTTAGAGGGCAGGAAGCGCAAACCAGGCGGATGTGCCGGGAAGGCCTGGCCGGGCTGCAGGTGATTCCGAGGGGCTGTCCAGCCAGATCTGACCTCCGTGGGCGGTGATCAGTGTGTGTGCAATCGAGAGGCCGAGGCCGCTGCCGCCGGACTGCCGGTCGCGGGCTGTTTCCGCGCGGTAGAAACGGTTGAATACAAACGGAAGCGCAGCAGGCGGAATGCCTGTGCCGCTGTCTGTGATGTTTACAACTGCCCAGGTTTCCGCAGCTGAAAATTTCAGGTGATCGGGCAAATTTCTCTGCTCGCAAAGGGCAGTATTAAGCAGGATTTCTCCTCCACCGGGTGTGTGTTTGATAGCATTATCAAGCAGGATAACCAATACCTGCTCGATTCTGTCAGGGTCAGCCAGAGCTCGGACCGGGGTACTTGTTTGGCGGCAGGTAAGTTTGATACCAGCCTGGTCAGCCTGCACTGCAAAGGTAGCGCAGACAGTGTGAAGCAGCACGGCAAGATCCAGCGGCTGTGTCTTCAGTTGGAGCGCACCAGCATCAGCCCGGGATAGTGTGAGCAAGCCCTGTGTCAGCCGTATTAAACGATCGGTTTCGTTTTCGATGGAGGCTAGAAAGCGATCACGGACAAGGGGATCGTCCACAGCGCCATCCTGCAGGGTTTCCGCCAACCCTTTGATAGCCGTGAGCGGCGTACGCAGCTCATGGCTGACGTTGCTGACAAATTGTTCGCGTATCTGCTGCTCGGTTTGTAATCGGGTACGCATGGCATCGAATGAACGCACCAGCTCGCCGATCTCATCCTGACTCGCAGACTGCAGCGGAACATCGAACCGGCTGCTGCTCAATTCCCTGGCGGCTGTCGTCAGCTGGCGCACCGGTTTTGCGATTCTGCCTGCGAGCAGAAGGGCAGCGCCTGCTGCCAGCAGCATACCGATCAACGCCGAGAGCAGAAGCCTCAAGCGCAAATCGGCCAGAACCGCCTGTACATCCCCCAGCGGCTGCCCGATTTCTATCCAGCCGGCAGGTTGATTCAGTATCAGGAACGGCTGGATTACAAAGAACCAATCAATCCCGTCTACGACCTCTACGCGTGTACTCTGTTCACCTGACAGAACCTGTTCCGGTCTTAAAACAGCGTCCGGTGTACTCAGCGAGGGATCCGTATTGAGCAAGATTTGACCACTGTTGTCGGCGATGCGGATCCATGTTGGTACCGCAGGGTTGATTTCAAGTGTGAGATTTTCCGGCAGGGAAAGGTTCGAAGCGGCCAGGCTGGCAGAGTCAAGCGGTGCTGCATTCGTGATCTGCAGGGGCATGTTCTGGACCTGCTGCACGGTGTTGTAGGCGGATGCCGGCAGTTCGCTGGGATCCAGGAAAACGGCATCTGGAATGAGAGAATTTATTATCAGCTGTGCCTGGGCGGTAAGGCTGTTTTCCAGGGAATCGTAAAAATATTCCTGGCCGAGAGAGAGAAAGAGAAAGCCGAGTACAACCATGGTCACGAGGATTACAAACAGATGGCTGGCGAGCAGTTTGCTGCGGAGATTGCGCAGAAGGTTCATCTTCCCGCGTCCGGATCTGATGCCACCAGCCTGTATCCGACTCCGCGCAGGGTCTGGATGGGATTATGAGCGTCGGGCAGTGCCTGCTGGAGTTTTGCCCGAAGCCGTTTGACCGAGGAATCAACTGTCCGTGTATTACCTGGATAATCGTAGCCCCATACCTGGCTGAGCAGCTGTTCCCTTGTGAGAGCCTGCCCGGGGTGGCGCAGGAAGGTTTCGAGCAGATTGAATTCCAGGGCGCTGAGTTCAAGGGGAAACCCGGCACAGGAGACTTCATGGCGGGTGTTGTTTAACAAAATGGGGCCGGCAGTGAGGATATCTGTGTGGTCTGGTTTTGGAATTGAAGAACGGCGCAGCACCGTGCGCACCCGGGCGAGAAGTTCCCGAACGCTGAAAGGTTTCACCACATAGTCATCGGCACCGAGTTCAAGGCCGACAACGCGGTCGATCTCTTCATCACGGGCGGTGAGCATGATAATGGGAATGTTGCCTTCTTTGCGCAGCCGGCGGCAGACCTCCAGGCCGTCTATTTCAGGAAGCATCAGGTCGAGGATAATCAGGTTGGGCCTGTGTTCTGCAGCAAGCTGCAGCGCCTGCGCGCCATTACTTGCCGCAAGCACATGGAAGTGCTCTTTCTCGAGATTATAGGTGAGCAAATCAAGGATGGATGGCTCATCATCCACAATAAGAATGGAATGGGTTGTCATGGGTTCTCCTGTTTGTATTATAGTGTTTGTGGAGCGACAGAAAAGTGTCTGTTATGTGGCAGGAAACGTGCAACCATCCATTTGCAGGTTCTTGCCACTCCTGGCGATCTGACGCACAATAGTAGCTGATCCATTATTGTCTGACATGGCAAACAGGATGAAGGAGAAGAAAGATGGCTGTCTTCAAACAAATCCTCAAGAAATGTACCGCTCAATGGCGGGTTCCCCTTTTCGTGCTGCTTATCGGGGTGCTGGCCGGTTGTAACCTCCCGGCTGGAATCGGGCTTGTTACACCGACACCTTCACTTATGCCCCCAACAGCAATGAGTATGTCCACGAGCACTATTCAGCCCGTGCCGATTGCAACAGAGGGGGCTCAACTCGTGGCTGAAGGTAGTGATGTTTTCCTGGCTTACTCCAATTGTTTCGACCTGGATGCGGGCGAAACCTCAGCCGGCCCGGACCAGGCCTGTGATTTCAGCGTGGCTCCAGGCCCGGAGGCGGATGGGTTAACCATCGAGTTCAGCCCCACCGCGCAGGCACAATTTGCTTTTGCAGGTGTCTATACACAGGAGCCGGATGTGCTCCAGTGCAGCGAATCTGAGTATTTGAGTACAGATACCGAAATCGTTAATCCCCTGGAGCGCTATGTCTGCTATCAGACCAATGAAGGCCGTTATGGCGTTCTGTATTTCTCGGACCTGGATGCTGTGAATGGGATCAGCTTTGACTGGAAAACATATGATAAAACCGGTACTGTTCCGACTCTGCAGCCGACTCCGACAAGCACAATCACGCCGGAATTGGAGACAGGGATTTTTAAAGAAGGTACCGAATCATTCCTGTCCTTTGGTAACTGCTATGATTTTGATGAAGGTGCTCTGTTTATTGATGATTCGGCTTGTGAACTTACTGTTGAATCCGGCGAGGATACCGGAGAAGTGCGGATGATCCCGCAGGGAATCTCCCGGTTTGCTGCCGGGGGTGCGTTCCAGGATGCCCCGGCTCTTGAACAGTGCGCGGGCTCGACGTATTTTTCGAATGAGGAAGCGGAAATCCAGCCAGCCGGATACCATTACTGCTATCAGACCAATGATGGCCGCTATGGTTATGTATATATTTCAAACGTGGATGAGGGTAATGGTATTACCTTTGACTGGATTACCTTTGCTGCCTCATCTCCGATCCCCACACAGACCCCTGAAGCTTCGCCGACTGTCGAGCCTACGCTTGACCTGGACACGACGGATGACGATCTCCTGCCCACGCTGGGCGAGGCTGATTTCGATGATGAGTTCAATAATGCGACAAACTGGAGCATCTATACTGACAGCCATGTCGCTTTTGAAGTGGCTGGCGGGAAACTGAAGATGACCGCAGCCAATGCGGACTACTATGAGGGTTTCCTGATTTCATGGATGACTATAGACGATGCCTACCTGGAGATAACCACCACCACCGGTGGGGCCTGTAACGGCCCGGACCGCTACGGCATTCTTTTCCGAACAGGCGAGGATGAGGATAACTGGGCTTCGTACATGTTTGGTATTACCTGTGATGGCAAGTATTCACTGCGCTACTGGGATGGGCACAGTTTTGACCCGGTACTGGGCTGGTCTCCCAGCACGGTGATCAAGACCGGAGCCAACCAGACGAACCGAATTGGAATTAAGGCCGATGGTAGTGCATTCAGCTTCTATATAAACGGTGATCTGATCGGTTCGATCACGGACCCGACAGCAGATGAAGGATTGTTCGGCTTATTTATCGGTGGTGCACACACAAACAATTTCAGTGTCTATGTTGATCGTATGCGTGTGTGGGAACTGCCATAGCCAGTACAGCCTGTTTGTTTTGATCCGGTCTGTTCATCTACGGGACGGGTTGAATCCGGTATTTGATACAAACCGGGACGGACATAGATCCGTCCCGGTTTATATTTCGACGGGTGATTGTGTTTTCAGGAGGCGGCCTTGCCATGTGTCATGGCTTGAATTGCCCTGCCCCGATAATTCAGTTCGGGAAGGTTTAATACTGCAAATCAGGCGAAGAATTTTCCTCTCAACCGGAAAGCAACATTTACCAGCCCGATCATGACAGGGACCTCGATGAGTGGCCCGATTACGGCGGCAAAGGCAGCTCCCGAGTGTATTCCGAAAACGGCTACTGCGACTGCTATAGCCAGCTCAAAGTTGTTACTGGCTGCAGTGAAGGCCAGTGTGGTGGTTTTGCGGTAATCTGCTCCAACAGCTTTTCCCATGAAGAATGAAACAAGGAACATGATCACGAAGTAAAGCAGCAGCGGCAGGGCGACGCGGGCGACATCCAGCGGAATTGTCAGGATCAGCTCACCCTTGAGGGAGAACATCACCACAATGGTAAACAATAAAGCAATCAGGGTAAGCGGGCTGATCCTGGGGATGAACTGCTGGTAGTACCAATCCTTGCCTTTCGTTCGTATCAGGATAAGCCTTGTAAGGAAACCGGAAAGGAAGGGAATACCAAGGTAGATTAATACACTTCTGGCGATTTCACCTATGGTGATGGCGACCCGGCTGCCTGTCAGGCCGAACCAGGCAGGCAGGAGTGTAATGAAAAAATATGCATAGACACTGTAAAAAAGTACCTGGAATATGCTGTTGAAGGCGACGAGCCCGGCGGCATATTCATTATCACCTTCAGCCAGCTCATTCCAGACTATGACCATCGCAATACATCGTGCCAGTCCGATAAGAATCAAGCCGGTCATATATTCCGGGTAGCCGCGCAGGAAGACTACAGCCAGTAAAAACATCAGGATAGGGCCTATTACCCAGTTTTGCAGGAGGGAGAGTCCCAGAATTTTCCAGTTCCGGAAGATATCCCTGAGCTCATCGTAATGAACTTTGGCGAGCGGTGGATACATCATCAGGATCAAGCCGATTGCGATCGGGATGTTGGTTGTTCCAATGGAAACAGTCTCATTAAAATCCTGTACAGCATCTGGAAACAGGTAACCGATACCGACACCGACGGCCATTGCCAGAAAGATCCACAAGGTGAGGTAGCGATGATTCTGCAACGAATTTTCTGTAATTTCATCAGGTCCTTCTAGTCCGAACCGACATTCAAATAGATTCTGCCGGTTTCCCACTCTTC
>JAFGNH010000006.1 GCA_016927115.1 Anaerolineales bacterium
CACCTCCGGTAAACCCGCCCGGCGCGGTACGGCCCGATAGCCCGTCACGTTCGATGTGCGCGTTATTCAACAAACAGCTCGTAGGGTCCGGGTTTCAAAGGCGTTTCGAAAAAAATCACAACCGCCATATATCCCCTATCACTATCTCGTACCACCTATGGTAAACCCGCCCGGCGCGGTACGGCCCGATGGCCCGTCACGTTCGATGTGCGCGTTATTCAACAAACAGCTCGTAGGGTGCGGGTTTCAAAGGCGTTTCGAAAAAAAATCACAACTGCCATATATACCCCATCACTATCTCGTACCATCTCTGGTAAACCCGCCCGGCGCGGTACGGCCCGATATCCTGTTTTGTCCGGTGTGTGCGTTTTTCACCGCGTTATGCAGCGGGAAGGTTTGCCGGCGAGAAGCTATATTCACCTCGCATCATACAATTTCGATCGAACGGATTCTCCCATCGATCGTGAAACCTTCTCCTACGCGTCAAACGATACTCATGCGGTATTTTCACAAAGGCTTGCTGCTGTTTCCTGGATTCTGCGGAGTTTGTCTATCAGGTCAAATTTTTCTTCTTGTGTAAATGAAGACAGGATGTCCCGTTCAGTTTTCTCGATCACCGGCCAAAGACCGGCCAGAGTTTCTTCTCCCCGGGCGGTAAGTGAGAGATGCGTACCTCTGATAATCAATCCAGCCTTTATCAGCGGATTGAGAAAAGACTCGACCTCTTTCTCAAGCAGACCGAATTGACGGCACATGTGTTCAACGATCATTTCGCCGTCGCAGCGCAGTACCATCATGAAGATCGTCTGTTTGCTCGAGTAAGATGATACTTTCGCCAGTGCCGTATCCAGTGCCTGCTGGACAAGCATGCCGGCAACATTCAACTCTCTGCCCAGCGTTGCTTTTATCCGTTTCTCTATCATAGTTAACACCTGTTTGAATTTAAGTTCGTACATGCTGATTCCAGCCGCCACTCCGACGTTCAGGCTCTCCACGGCCTGCGCCAGTGGGATTTGAACCAGCAGGTCCGCCGCATGTTCTATCTCAGTCGATATACCGCTGGTTTCATTCCCCACCACAAGCGCAATGGGCAGGGGGGGCAGATTCAGAATGGATTGGATTTCAGTCCCGCGGGGGCTGGTGGCAACGATCTGGAAACCATTCTTCCGCAAATAGTTGATGGTACTGGCAGCTGAGTCAAAGCGGCTGCAGCGCATCCCAAATACCGTGCCGCGGGAAGCTGTGATCGTTTGTCGCTGGAAGGGATCAAACTCCGGATCTGTCGCCAGGATATGGTGGATATTGAATGCCGCACACGAACGGACGATGGTGCCGATATTACCAAAATCCTGTAAACGGTCCAGGACAAGGACAAAATCGGAGGAGACTGTTTTTGTGTCTTCCTGTCTGGATCCCACTCCGACAGCTGGATATTCCTGACGGGTGGAGCAGATTTTTCGGAAAACGCCTTCTGTCACTGCCAGGACAGGGATACCCGCTGGCTGGTATTTTTTCGCTATAACAGGAGTATCAGCGCCGGCGGCCAGAATAAACTCAATTAAAGCGCCGGCTTCGAGTGCCCAATCGATACTTTGTTCACCGTCGAGCAAAAATTTGCCGTGCTCATTTCTCCCTTTTCGGGAGCTCAAAGCACGAGCGAGGACTATTCTCGGGTCTTTAATGGATTGGATGGTATCCATATGCAGCACCATGATTGTTACCGCGTGATAAAGATGAGCATGATTTTATCATTATAGGAAACCGGAAAACATGTTATGCTGAAAAAAAAGAAACTGCCAGGCGGGAAGCAGCCGGAAATGGGCAAAGCTGAAGTTATGTATAATTCCCTCGTGGATAATAACAGTTCAGGCGGTTTATAGACTTATACAGCCACTTTCTGTATGTCCGGGCGCCGGATTCTGATAGTTTTTGGCAGTGTCTCGATAGCTGTTGAAAGGCCTTCTCACGGTATTCTGGGGGAGTATCAGTTCTCTGGATTTGAAATCCATTGGAATTAAGGAGAGATGTATGATCGAGAACCAATCAACGCATAAACCTGATGAAGTCTCTGATAAAGAAGAAGATATCTCATCCCAAATAAAGACCTGGAAGGCAACCTCGCCGCTGGCGCTGGTTTCACTGGCCCTCGGGCTGGCTGCTGTATCAGATATTCTGTTCCACTGGCATGCCATCGGGATATCCATACCAATCTTTGCCCTGTTTTGTGTTGTACTGCTTCTGGCTGCAGGAAAGCTTGAAAATCGGCTGGTCCAGCGGCAGGATATCATTCTGGCCGTATTGATCCTCTTTTTCGCGGGGCTCAGCACTATACGATTGGAACCGATGACCCGAGCTCTCAGCATCCTGTCCATGCTGGCCCTGCTGGCGATCTGGTTGTGGACTTACAGCAGTAAGCAGCTTTTCAGAAGCGGAATATTGGATTTCTTTCTCTCATGGATGGTGCCGGTTATGTACTGGGTATTTCCATGGGGTGTACTTGGCCAGAGCATGAAGAGGTTCAGAAAAGACCGTCAGTCGCGCAGTGTTCTTCGATCTGTCCTGGCTGGTTTGCTGTTGGCGCTGCCCATTATTGTGTTGTTCAGCCTGCTTTTCAGTGCGGCGGATCTGGTCTTTCAGGCACATATCGAGGAATTAGCCGACTGGCTGCAGCTGGAAGCATTGAAGGATGTATTTTCCCATTCCATGTGGATCATTATCGCCTTTATCTTCTTCCTCGGAGCGATGGTGATGGCGCTGCACAAAGGGAAAACTCGCACGCTGGTAAATGATGGTAAACAGCTTTTGCCGCCTTTCCTGGGCTCGATTGAAACCATGGTTGTACTGATAAGTGTGACCCTGCTGTTTGCGGTGTTTGTCGGTATCCAGTTTGCCTACCTCTTCGGTGGGGAAGCCAACATTACGTCAGCCGGATTCACTTACGCCGAGTATGCCCGCCGCGGCTTTTTCGAACTTGTTGCGGTAGCCGTTCTGACACTGCTGTTGATGCAGGGGATGCGTTCTTATAAAAAGGGAGCTGCAGAAAGAGCAGAATTTGTATTCAAAGCGCTGTGCAGCCTGCTGGTTGTGCTGGTGCTGATTATTTTGGGCTCTGCGCTCAAACGGATGCTGCTGTATGAAGATGCTTATGGCCTCACCCGCCTGCGGACGTACACTTTAGCCGGGTTGGGATGGATAACTGTTCTGTTCGCAGCATTTTCCCTGCTGCTGTGGCGGAATCTCCAGGTCCGTTTTGCGCAGGTGCTGGCTGCCGTGGCAATGGGTTTCACCGCTACACTCGGGTTAATCAACGTAGATGCGTTCATCGCCCGACGAAATCTGGAACGCTACCTTGTTGGGGAGAAGCTGGATATCTGGCACATGATGACGCTTACAGATGATGCCGTCCCGGTGATTGTGGATTTTGCGGTAAACCACACGGAGGAATTTGGGGACGAAATGCTGGCGGATCTGGTATGCCGGCAGGAGCAGAGGAATCGGGAAGATTTTCAGGAATGGCAGGCGTTCCATTTTTCCCGGGCAGTCGCAAATTCAGCAAACGCGGCTGTGGAAGATCGGTTGGCAGATTACGAGATCACAACCGACGAATGGGGATACTGGGTGGTGACCTGGCCGGACGGCCAGCTAGATTGCCAGGCAGGGTGGGATTGAGTGATTGATTTAGACACCTTCCTTGACGGAAGAAACCGGGGTTTGACGCAGGGAACGGTCGCGACTGTTCCCTGCTCCCACCGCAATCCGCTTCGGAAAAGCATGGGGGCGGCGGCGAGGGCTGGGAAGAGGATTTCATACCATGAGGTTTCATCGCCTTCGTCAAGAACACATGAGTGTGGTATGGGGGGCAGGAATCCGGTGGTGATTTGTAATTACTGGAGCGTCATATGGCTTTACACTCCCAATAAAGACCCTTCGTTTGCCCGGATGATAAAAGTGTGGGGGGAAGTCGCAAAACGGATCGATCAGTGTAATCAGTGTTTCGAGGTTCAGGAGCGATTCTCTCTGAAACGCTATACATACCAGAAAAACAATAAAAGGGCTGTCCCTCTGGTTTCAGGACCGCCCCTTTATGATTAATATTGGAAGTGTATTACCGGTTCTCAGATATCATCCGGCGGGGGGACTGGAAGGTCTGCTTCTGCCACCTTGCTGTACTTCTCACCTACTTCAATCAGCATGACCGGGATGTCGTCGATGATAGGGTACTTATACCCGGAATCATCACAGATCAGCCAGCAGTTGTGGACAAGCCGGAGCTGTCCAGGATCGTCGCCTTTATCGGTATAATGCACGGCGACAGGGCAGCGCAAAATGTTCAAAAGATCGTCACTGATCATGGTGTTGCTCCTTCCTTCTGGGGAATTCTACCACGTGCACAATCTTCTCTGCCAGTTTTGTGCAGCAACCGAAAGGGTTAGTTTTCATCCTCTTCGGTGATCGCATCCTTGGGCAGCTTTGTGCCCGGGCCGTATTCATAAATTGCGCGCCAGGGCTCATATTCAGTCTTCATGGTATCGCTGAACAGGACTTCACCATCCCGGTACACAGTGCGGTGAACAACCACATCCATGCCATCTGCTTCCCAGTCGACCTGCTTGATCTCGCCCTTTTTCAGATCAGGGTTTTCAACATAGAGTGGCTCTTCGGCTTCCACTTCATTGGAAATTTCCGGTGCGCTGACTTCCACTGTCCTTCCGTCAGCCGTGGAGTAGAATTTCCACACCAGCTGTGTGCCGTAGACATAGGTTTCCATCAGCAGCCAGTAGGGGCGGTCGTTCACAAAGCGGAAATCCACCTCAGGAACAAATACTGTTGCATCCAACCCGGGGCCTGGCGAGTTTGGCCCCTGTTCATAATATCCCACCCGGTAGGCGTGGGGATAACGTTCCACAACAGGGTATCCGCCAAAAAAGGCGGTACGGAACAGTGTTGTGGATACCTGGCATACACCTCCTCCAACACCCTTGATCGTCCGGTCGCCGAAAATGATCCATGCTTCGGCATAGCCGGTGTCGAGGCTGATATCGCCCAGCAAATCAGCCATGGACAGAATTCCACCCGGTGGAATCAGGTAACCATGGAATGCCTGGCTGGCAGTAAGGATATTCTGCGAACGAGCGCTGCTTGACCCGCCGAAGTAGGTGGACCGCATACTCACAAGTTCGGTGATTCCCAGTTCCTCTGCGGTTGCGTCATCTCCGACCTGAGGCTGCTCGATGCTGAAGGCTACATCGGCTGTGTGGACGCCAGCGTTGAGCGCTTCTTCAAATGCCAGACGGGTTGCTTCCTGATCCAGCAGCCTCCCGGTGGAAGAAGGAGACAAAATATCAAGCTCGTGAGTATCGTCGTTAAATATAAAACGGGCATTCTCTGCTGAATGTTCGTATGGTGTCCCGATTTCCAGAAGGAACGCAAAAAACAGGGTTGGATCGAGCCCGATAACGAGGGATGGATCTTCGTCCCCCTCGATCTCGAAGGTTATCATCTGAGCCAGTGTATTGGGCTGCAGCTGCAGGGTATCTTCAGCGATGTTGACAGCGAATGGTTCTGCGAGCAGGCTGTTTGTAAGAGCGGCTGTCCCGGAGGCGTCCATTACTTCCGGCTGAAGTGATTCAACCGGGAGTTGAATGGTGCTGTTTTCCAGAGTTTCGACTGCTTCAAGTACCAGCTCCTGTGTGGAAATAAAATCAAGCTGACGTCCTGTTTGACCCGGCACAGCGGATGCCTGCACGCCGTCTATCGTAACAGAAGCGTTCCTGGCCGGTTGATAGATGGTTTGCTCCAGCGTGCCAAGCAGCTGACCGCCGACACGCTGATCCACAATCAATACGGGGTCGATGGTAACCGGATTGATCCAGGCTCTGATCTGGCCGGCAACTTTCTGGGAAAGGGAACCGGTGCGGCCGACGGCCATAGCCTGCTGTGCCATGGTTGGCAGGTCAATGACCAGACCCAGCTCGGAGGGTGTGGTTCTCCAGCTGTTTTCTTCATCGACCAGAAGGATGTTTCCATACAATGGATAGGAATAGACTTTCCCCAGAGCAATCTCAGCCTCGGGCAGAGTCAGGCTCTGTAAACCGGTTTCCCCGGATGTTACGCCGGGATAGATACGGCCAGCGAAGAAGATGCGTACGTAAAGGACCAGCAAAAAGACCGCTGTGGGAATCCCGATCAGAAACGCGAGAATAAAGTATAGAAGCTGCCGCTCGGCGTTTTTTCTTCGTGTTTTTATAAAATCCATGCAGGTTTCCTGTCTTTTTTTCAGCGTGAAAATTATATCATTCATGTCAATATATGGTGGGATAGTAGAGCTCCCAGCAGGGAATCCCCTTTTTATCTTTCCCCACAAATGGCATTCTGCTTGTCCCGAGCGAAGTCGAGGGATCTAGTTCGGGCTTGAAACAGCCCGATTTTTCCACATCATTTCGGGAATATTCGGACCTGACGACACCATCTTCAGCAGATGAGAGTGAAAGATCCCTGCCATTGGACAACGACATGGCATTGCTCTATATATGGGAAAGGAAAGGCCGGCAGCAGCCGAACCTTGCAGGAGTGGGGTATAAACCGCGCGGGCTGTGTGGGATAAACCTGGTCGTCTATTCCTGGCTGTGTAAATATTTCTCGTAGGGGTCGACCTATGTGTCGACCCCTGCGC
>JAFGNH010000195.1 GCA_016927115.1 Anaerolineales bacterium
ACAAAGACGATCGCATCAACTTCCTGGACTATCAGATCCTCGATGATAGCAATCTGATTCTCAACCGAATCACGCGCATCCAATGTGACCAGGTTAACGCCCATTTCGATGACTTTGCTGAGCACACCGATGTAGATCGCCCGCCAGCCATCATTATCAAGAGCTGGCATCACAACAGCAATCGTGACATCACTTTCACCGGAAAAGCCAACCTGCTCACCAGCTGCTGCCTGATCGGCAAGTTCCAAAGCCAGAGCGATAGGATCATCAACCACAGCTTCTGCCACTTCCTCTTCAGCCGGCGATTCTTCTGCAGCCGGTTCGGCTTCTTCAGCTGGCTCAGATTCTTCCACAGCGGCTTCCTCAGCAGGTGCCGCCGGTTCGGTTACCGCTGCCGGACCACAGGCAGACAGCAGGAGCCCCAGCACAATTAATACAGTCAGTAGTTTCGCTTTCATTCGGACTCATCTCCTTCTCAACTTATCTCAATTTATGTTCAAGGTTAGGTAATGCCAGTGACGGTTCTGATAACCACCTCCTTTCATAGGGGTCAGAAAACAACTCCAGATATGAGAATCACATTGGCAAAGGGAGAAAACTCACCGGTCCGCACAATCGCTTTCGCTTGACCTGAACGAGTTTTAAACTGCTCATGAGAAACATATTCTATGGTGACCCCCTCAAACAGTTCGGTCAATTTTCTATAGAGCTCCGGACTGGCTGATCTCATTTCTTCAGCCAGGATGATGCTCTCAACCTGCAGCTCACTGACGATCACTTCAACGGTGGAAAAGAAATCCGGGATTCCCCGCCCAATTGCTACATCAATACGCTCACATGCCGCAGGAATAGGCAACCCGGCATCAGCAATAACCAGCATGTCCGTATGCCCCATCCCGGCGACAACTCTCGAAATATCTTGATTCAGGATTCCCGTCTTTTTCAAAACATACTCCTTATTGATATCTGGATAGTCGCTGCGCAACCGCGTTTAGTTCTTCCCGATCAGGGATAGAAGGCTGTGCACCAAACCGCGTGACTGCCAGGGTGCCGGCGCTGACTGCAATACGTGCAGCATCCTCCAACGACATACCTTCACTGACAGCAACAACAAATGCCCCTGTGAAAGTGTCTCCCGCTGCAGTGGTATCAACTACTTTTACTTTCCTTGCGGGAATGTGGAGGAACCCTGCAGCTGTTAACAGTATCGCCCCTTGTTCCCCCAGCGTTACAATAACCGTTTCCACCCCCCTGGTTTGCAGATCTTCAGCTGCCTTCTTCGCCGAATCAGCATCATGAACAGCAATTCCGGAAAGAATTTCCGCTTCCGTTTCGTTCACAATCAGATAGTTAACACCACTCAGAAACTCATCAGAAACCGCGTAAGCAGGCGCAGGATTAAGAACTACCGGCACGGAATACCTGCCAGCCATCTTAACAGCATGATCTATGGTCTCAAAGGGTATCTCAAATTGCATGAGGATCATGCTGGCTTTTGCAATCAGATCCTCCACTCCATCCACATCCTCGCAGCTGAGACAATCATTGGCTCCTGGAACAATAATGATCCGGTTATTTCCTTCGCTGTCCACAATGATCGTAGCCGTTCCTGTAGACACATCGCCTTTTTCCATTACGCAGGAAACATCAACCCCGGCCTCGGCAAGGGATTGTTTCAATTCGCTCCCAAAGGCATCCCTGCCCACTGCTCCCACCATCCGGACTTCTGCACCCATCCGCCTGGCTGCAACCGCCTGGTTCGCGCCTTTCCCGCCCGGGATCGCCTTAAAGACAGCTCCCTTAATCGTCTCGCCCGCTCGTGGAACAAGGTCCGTCTTCACAACCAGGTCCATGTTGATACTGCCCAGAACAACAATGGAGGTCATGGGCTACTTCTCCCAGGGCGCTGTTGATTCACGAACAACCAGCTTTGCATGTAAAACGAACTTTTGATTTTCCCAGTTACCTTCGCTTGATAGTAATTTCTCAATCAGCCGTTTTGTGGCCACGTCCGCCAATTCCTGCATTGGCTGAGCCATGGTCGTCAAAGCAGGATTGACAGCGTTGGCCAGCTCAATATCATCAAATCCAACAATGGAAACATCTTCCGGTACACGATACCCCAGACTGCGTGCAGTTGATATCGCCCCAATTGCCATCATATCGTTAAGGACAAAAACAGCACTTGGTCGATCTGGTTGAGATAATAATCTTTTCATACCCTCGTTTCCGCCACGATAGGTAAAATCACCTGCGGTTACATATTTGTCCTTAAATCGTATGTCGTTCTCTTCAAGTGCCCGCCTGTAACCTGATACACGCTGCATACTTGGGCTGACATCCGAAGGGCCAGTGATGCACCCGATCTTCGTGTGGCCCAAATCAATCAGGTGTTTCGTCGCTGTATACCCTGCTTCCTCATTGTTAAGCAAAACAACATCGGCAAGACTCAATGGAACAACACGATCTGCAACCACTATGGGTGTATTGGATTTCGAAAGCCGTTCAAGATCCTCTGTGGATTCTCCTGCTGAAATGAAGATAACTCCATCAACCTGTTTTGCTGTGAGCGTATCAATATAGGTTCTTTGTTTTTTCAGATCATTGCCGCTGTTGCATAAAATGACTGAATAGCCATGCTCATAACCGAGGTTCTCAATCCGGCGGGCGATATCAGCAAAGAACAGGTTGGAAACATCCGGAACTATCAACCCGATCGTTTTCGTTTCGCCGCTGCGAAGGCTTCGTGCCAGAGAATTGGGATGATACCGTAAGTCGTTCATAGACTGCTCAACAAGATTCCGCGTGTTTTCCTCAACATGGCGCGTGTTGTTGATCACATGAGAGACTGTGGCAGTCGAAACGCCCGCCCTTTCAGCTACATCCTTTATGGTCACTCGCTTCATACTCGCACCATTTCCCAGTCAGTGAGGTAATCGTTTACGTAATCGTTTATATTAAAATATAATAATTTTTCAACCCTGTCAAGACCCACCCTCTGTTGGTTTTGAAAAGCATGGCCATTTTCAAGGTCCGGTAATCTGGCAGCCGTCCACAGCTGGAGGCCAAAACCGGGCTGACCGCCCATGTTGTCCTGGGAGATGCCATTCTGGCTGTGATTGATCCCTGCTATAAAGAAACAAAGCTTCTCGGCGGGTCTTCATCCAGTATGGCCACCCCAGCACTCTATCCTACAGCAAACTCCTGAGCAGCGAAGCCTGTCGTTGTCGTACTTTTGGTTTAAGGGAACTCCCCAGCCTCGGTCCAATCCGTACACGTGTCATGGATCTGGCGGTGAATGCCAGCTACGATCCCTCTAAGGGGTTCCTGTCCTCCCCGCTTTCCGCTGCTAGGCTTAGCAGCTAACCGATCCGGGCGCTTCCATTGTCCAAGTGCCGCCGATTCTCGGACATGTCCGGGCACAAACCACCAAAGATACATATGCTCGGGGCACATCCTCGAAAACCTGCGTTGGAAGAATTGGATCAAAGAGGAGCATTAATCCGCCAGGCATCCAACCGATACGAGCCGTAAAAACTCCCCCAGTGAACATTACACGTGGATCATACATTATCAGCACCTCACAAAGCCCATACAGTCCTTTCCCGTTTCTCATGCCAATCTTTCAGATCCGACATGCAGAGAATCCTGGTATCGCTTTTTCCAGCTCCGCATTGCCGCTCCCGTCCGGATCATGTTATCCTGAAACCATGGCAGAGCAGAGAGAGACCCCATCAGATCTGATCCGGACACTCCTTGAAAAAGAGATGTTCCTGCTCAACAATCAGCGAGACCTTGCCCTGATGAACCACCGTTATCTCGATCGACTGGGTGGTCGGTATCTGCTTCTGGACGAACTGCACGCCCAGATTACCGCGCTGCTCGCAGTTCAGAATCCCGGTAACACCGCAGCCCTTCGAGAAGCGGAGCGGACTTCACAGAGGGCGCGGGAGACCGCCGAACAGATCGCTTCCGAGCGCGCAGGCCCGGTTCCGAGAGAGACGGAATATTCCGATACCATCCAGCAACGCTTCCAGGATCTGCTTCGGGAACTTCATCCCGCCCTCGCCTCCGATGAATTGGAGCGCGAGCGAAGGACAGAACGATTCGAAGTCGCCCGGGAGGTGTATCTTTCCGGTAATCTGGC
>JAFGNH010000031.1 GCA_016927115.1 Anaerolineales bacterium
AATCCGCAATCTAATCACTATGGCTTACCTGGTTGCTGGAAAGCTTGATTTTGCTTTACCCACATAAAACAGCGAGGAACCACTTTTTTATTAATCATACCCCCTTGTAACCTGGAAACCACAGCATTCCCCGATATTAATCCGGTTATACAGTTGAAACACCCGGAATGGAAGCCCTCGTGAGCCAAAAAAAGCGGAGGCCATTCCACCCGGGTGTCAGATGCTCAACCCTGATACCGGTTGTGCAAACCAGGAATTGGATTAATGTCCTTCCTCCTCCTGATAATCATCAGATGCCTTTTCCAGGATGAACCTGGCAACGACATTACGCAACCCCTCTGCCATTTCGGACAGCGTTGCGGCGGAGGCTGATACCTCTTCCACCTGGGCGCTCATTTCTTCTGTGCCGGCGCTTACTTCTTCGACTGCAGCACTGTTCTCTTCGCTAACACTGGCGATTGTTTCAACCGCGTTGGATACTTCTCCTGACCCGGCAGACATCTCTTCTGTCGCAGCTGTATTCTCTTCGACAACAGCCGAAACCATACCCATCGCTTCAGTCAATTGTCCGGAGAACTCGCTGACCTCTTCAGCCGCCAGCGCGATCTTCTGAACCTGACCATTGACGCTGACGACGGCTTCAAGGATCTCATCGAGCGCTTTACCGGCTTCATTGGCATTCATCATGCCGCTTTCAACCTCTTTTGCGCTCACTTCCATTGCATTAACAGATTCTTCAGTGGCTGATTGAACTTCTTCAATCAATTTCGTGATTTCGCCTGTCGCTGCAGTCGATCGCTCCGCCAGCTTACGCACTTCATCTGCCACTACAGCAAATCCCTTACCATGTTCACCTGCTCTTGCAGCCTCGATGGCAGCGTTCAAAGCTAGCAGGTTTGTCTGGCTGGCGATATCCTCGATTGTTTCCACAATCACGCCAATCTGCTCCGAACGCGAACTCATTTCACTCACGCGCTCCGACGTTGTCAATACTGCCTGGCGGATATTACCCATTCCCGTGATTGTCGCCGAGATAATTTCTGCGCCTTTTTGCGCCGTTTCACTGGCTTTGCGGGCATCATCTGCGCCGGTACTGGTGTAAAACGCAACAGTATCGGCTACATTGACAATCTCTTCTGTTGTTTGCTGCGCACTACCGATGGCCTCTGCCTGCTCCTGCGCTCCCTTGGCCACACTTTCAATTGCACGGGAAAGATCCTCGATAGTCTTTGCAGTCATGGTGATCGATTCGGTCTGGCTTTGCGTACCTTTTGCCACCTGCTGGATCGTAGCGGCAATCTGTGATGTCGCCTCGCC
This sequence comes from Anaerolineales bacterium, assembly GCA_016927115.1. GTDB lineage: Bacteria > Chloroflexota > Anaerolineae > Anaerolineales > E44-bin32 > JAFGNH01. Next base: position 1,318 of record JAFGNH010000031.1, read on the forward strand.
AGCCTGTCGGGAAGCTGAAGACAACTCGTTCGAAGCAGCTCCAAGCTGGTTCGCATTGTTGGCAACCTGCCCGATTGAGTCCCGCAGGCTGATGACCATCTTCTTGAATGCAATCCCGAGCAAGTCGCGGTCACTTTCAGGAACAACATCTCTGGTAAGATCACCATTTGCAATGCTATCCGCTACTTCAGCAGTTCTTCGGAGGTATCGGATCAGTTTTCGGAATGAATCAGCAAGAACACCCACTTCATCTATACTGGTGTATTCAACCTCCTGCATTGCGTCGCCAACTGCCAGTTCTTCAGCAATTTCGCTGATACCCACCAGAGGATCAGTAATCTTGCGGGCCATCCAACCGAAAGCGAGTACTCCTGCCAGCATGGCAATTACACCGCCTCCGATAAAGTAACTGAGAAACTGAATCCGGCTGGCTTCGACACTACGAGCAGCGGCCTCGAATTCATCCTCATAAGCACCCACGCCAATAATCCAATCCCATGATTCGTAGTAGGCAATACGAGCGATCTTCATACGCGGTTCCGGATCCTCAGGGTTCTGCCAGGGATATGTGTGTGTTGTCAATTCACGCGGGCCAAGCTCCAGTGCTTTCTTTACAATCTCCTGAATAAATAAATTGCCATACGCATCTTCGCAATTCCAGATATCCTCACCATCTCGCTCACCATTATTCGATATGATGTAATGGCCCTTCATACCACCCTGGCCGCCAAGAATATATACATATCCTGTCTCACCCACATCGATATCCATGATCGCCTGTCGGAGGTTTTCGTCATTCTCCTGCTTCACCCCCAGAAACAGAACGGCTATCAAATCTCCTTGGGCTGAGATGAGTGGCTTGTATACCGTGATATACCATGTATCCACTACATAGGCTTGGCCAATATATTGCTCTCCATTCAGGAGCGTTTTAATAATCTGGTTCTGAGAGCCATCCACATTAAGAGCCGGGATATATGTTCCGACTGCCCGATTCCCATCTTGACCGGGAACAGTAGTTGCAATTCGGAGTAAGTCTCCATCAGCGCTTATCGGTTGTAATATTGAGGCAACACCCCCAACCATTTCAACGGTTTCATCCAGAACTGGTGTGGTAATTGAAAAGCTGGTGTTCTTCAGGATACCATTGGTCCCAATCAGGATTTCAGGTACTTCAGTGTTGACCACCTCACCGGTAAGCTGGTTGATCGCCTCCCAGGTGACATTTGTTTCACCCTCAATAAGCCCGCCGTTCTCATCAAGAACATATTCTGCAAACCGAATATTCTGCTCAAGTTTATCTCTGATATTTCTGTCCTCAAGCGAGATCATGTCATAGACACTATCGGTTATATGATCCAGATCTGCATTGGAAAGAACAGAAATCTCTGATTTAACGGTACTGCTGAGGTTGTTAAGTAAAACCAGACTGATAACGATCAGTAATGCTGTGATCAGGAACAGACAGACAATAGCCAGTGCCTGTAACCTGGCAGAAACTTTCTTAAACCTAAATTTATTTTTTTTTTTGCATAATATTACCCTTTAGGGAATTTCAGGATTACATCTCAATAGGCGAAAACCGGAAAGCTGCAATTTGATGTAAGTTATGGGGTGAATGCAGCGGGGGAATCTCATACGAAGAATAGACATCTTATTTCGATAGCTACTGGTATAGACATATTCAATCAGGACAGTAGAAAAAAACACATTTCCACCCCATATAACATTTTTACTATCCTTATAGTACGGGGATTATGTATTTAAATATGTAAATAATTAATAAATCCACACAATAATGGGTAATTCTTTACATGGTTTTATACTCCCCCATTTAACACGATCCGGATACGAATCCAGTGTGCAACCTTTATTCTAAGACAACCAGAGTCCGATCTGGATATTACATAGTATGGTTTTCCAAAGCCCTGAATATCCGAATCGAAACCCCTGGTCAGATACTACACAGTCCCTACCCCCTGCGATGGGCTGATCCGCGACCTCCGCCGCCAAAGGTCATCATGGCTCCCAGCAGGAAACCAAAGTCATACCAGGAACCTGTATTGTGTACCTCGTAAACATGGACATTGTCCGAGAAGAGAGATATCACAAAGGTGATTGGTGAGATCAATCCCTGCCATATTCCCAGCCCAAACCCGGCAACGCGTCCATCCTCATCCGGTGCCATCTCCATTTCATTCGAACCGGCAGTGCAGGCAGCAGCCCCGATAACAAGCAACATCAGTCCAAGTATCAAAATCCAATTTCGCATTATGCCACCCTTTCTCATCCTGCTCCCGTTCACAGTGAAAACAGGATTATTCGCGCAGGAATGTTTGAAAACCTGCTTTATATACTGTACGGTCTTCAGGGAAGGAAGTTGCGCCATTTGCTGCTGTATAGAACACGGTCTCCTGATAGGAAAATCCTTTCCCAACTCGCAGGAATATATTCCGGTACATTTCCCCCGGCATCTCAAGGCCACCTCGGTCAGGATCGCAGCAAGAATTCCACAAAGAAACGGCTATCGTTTTCTAAACAAACAGGGATATAGCGCTGGCCTTCGACAGTTTGATCGAATCTGGTTCCGGACAGTACCTGAGGGCCCGTTGGGCGCAGATCAGAAATCAATTGCCTGCAGATAGAAGTGCTTCTTTTCCGGGCCTGACACCCACAGGCCACGTCAGGAGAGTGAGTACTTTGCAGGTCGTCAGTCCCGGGTATAAGTACACTGCCTATGGATTCCGACAGGTGAAAAGCACACGCTTCTTTTCAGCACGATAGCAGTGCATTTTTCCAACAGCCTGCCCACTCCGGTGCTGGAGCACCTATCAGGGAAGTCCGAGAACCATGCTCTTCTTGTGCCCTCAACCCCGCTTTTCAGCTGCGCTTCGACCTCGCCAGGTGTTTTTTATCCCACCAGGCAACCCTGAACTGTATCCGAAGATGATTTTAATGTAATCGCGGAAATGCGGTCCTCATTCTGAAGAACCGTGGTTCCATGCGGGATGATCACCCGCCCTTCACGATGGATCGATATCAGAATGCAATCCTCCGGCAGCATTTTCGCAACTTCAGATACCTTCTTCCCGACAGCACGATCTCCCTCAGCCAGGCTGATGCAGATCCATTCCGTACCCTCGGGCTGGCGAGCACGAACCTGTTCCACTTTACGGCTCAATTCATTGCGGCGTGTAAGCGCAAGATCGTAAGCCCGAATAATATCTGTCCGTGATACCAGGCCAACCAGTTTCCGCGGATTCTCCCGGGAAACGACCGGGAGGCCCGCCAATCCACGCGGTCCCATTTTCGTCATTACATCACCTATGGATTCATCCGGAAAAGTCAGAACCAAATGGTGATAGGGTGTGCAGATCGAATCCACATGCAATTCTTCATCCTTACGGAAATAGATCGCACTTTCCATCTCCCCGATCGATACCATACCTTCCAGGTTATTCTTTTCATCCAGAACTGGATACTGATGGAACCGGCTGTGATTGAACAGATCTGAAAGCTGATCGATCGTCAATGAGCCAGCTGCGCTGCTTACATCTGTCGTCATAACATCACTGACCAAAACACCCTGCAGGATATCTACATCACGACCAGCCCGCAAACGCACACCCCGACGAGATAGTTTCAGGGTATAGATCGATTCGCCTTTCAGGAAGTGACGGGAAATCAATGTTGCAATAACAACTGTCAACATCAACGGCAGGATGATTTTGTAATCACCTGTAAGTTCAAACAGGATTATCACAGCCGTAATGGGTGCATGCGCGGATGCGCTGAAAACAGCAGCCATGCCAACCAATGCATAAGCTCCAGCCGGGGCAGGAATTCCCGGGAAAAGGGTATTCATCAGGATTCCAAACGCTGCACCGAGCATCGCCCCCATAAACAGGCCGGGGGCAAAGATGCCGCCAGATCCGCCCGATCCCAGGGTAAGCGCAGTTGCGAGAAGCTTGAGTATCAGCAGAAGCAGCACCACTGCCAGTGCAGTGTGATTCAGGAGGGCCTCTTCGATCACATCATAGCCGACATTAAAAATCTGCGGAAGTTTTTCCCACTGCAGTGGAGTAAACAGGGGATACACAAGCGCAACAACCCCAAGCATTGCTCCACCAACAGCCGGTTGGAACCACTCTGGTATCGCCTTCCAACTCTCAAACAGGTCTTCGGCTGCATATAGAACTTTGACAAAAATCACTCCAACAAAAGCTGCGAGAACACCCAGAAGCGGATAAAAAGCAAACTCTATCACATGATTGATCTGATACTCCACCGGGATCGGGAATGCCGGAAGATCACCAAAGACTGCCTGAGCGATCACACTCGCCGATACTGCGGAAATCACAACCGTGCTGAAGTAGTTCACACGGAACTCTGCAAGAATAACTTCAAGTGCGAAAATCACACCAGCAATCGGTGCATTAAAAGTAGCAGCAATACCTCCGGCAGCTCCACAGGCGACGAGATTCCGGATACGTTCATCCGATAGATGAAACCATTGGCCGATGGTGGAACCTAGTGCTGAACCAATCTGCACAATGGGACCTTCTCGTCCTACAGATCCTCCGCTGCCGATACTGAGAGAAGAAGCCAGCGACTTCACGATTGCCACCACGGGGCGGATCCTTCCACCGCGAAGCGCAACCGCCTCCATCACCTCCGGTACACCATGTCCTTTTGCCTCCCTGGCAAAATTATAAACGAGCAGCCCCACAAGCAGGCCGCCTACCGCCGGAACAAATACCACATACGCCTTCCCCCAACCAGCCGTAACCATCGGAACCCAGGTATAGCCAACCCATTCAACACCTTTAATAAGATAACGGAAGAGAATCGCCCCCACACCTGCCCCAAGCCCTACAAGAATCGACGTCAGGATCAGGAAAATCTCCTCTGAGGAGCGCAGCCGCTTCAACAAAACCGCGTACGCGGACTTCTTTGCCCGGGATTGAACAGGCTCTTCTCCTGTTTCGTTCTCCCCGGTTTTACACGCAGCACATTGATTCATATCTTTCTTCACAATCCATCCTGTCTTTATAGAAAAACAGAACCAGCAAGAGCAAGGCCCTGCTGGAACTCACCCCTCTATCTATAAAACTCCTTATTCAATTCGTCAAGATATAGGCCTTTAATCAGAGGGTTTCAGAAATATTAAAAAAACCTATCAGCCAGGGAACGATTGAAATCGGAACAAAAATCTCTCAACTTGTTGACCTGTTTACGCATGCCTGTTCTGTCCATGTTTTCGAATCCATGCCATGATCTCACATATTCGGAAACTGCTTACCCTTGCCTTCCAGCAATCCTCATTTCCTCGACTGAATGAAACCTTCTCATGAGACCCGGTCTGAACATGGCAGACCATTCAGATTGTGACAGGTTCACTACTCAGATCAGACTTCCTCGCTTCGCGTTGACTCTGCAAATGAACTCTATTTAACCAGCTCCATCTATTGCCCAGTAATTGGTTTCGATAATCTCAGTCTAACTGGTACCCTGCTCGTTCCGCGGCAGGTTTCATGATTTCGAGCACACGCGGCAGCAGCGCCTTTTCCTCTTGTGTCAATTCCAATGGTTCAGGTGGTGTCAGGATGTCCTTGTATTTCTCTGTAAGCTGATCCGCAGCCTCTCCATCCAGGCCGGTAAAATCCCATAAGGTATTCAGGACACGGCGGGAGTCGTTGACAAAGTCCTCGTAGGTGAGTTGCAGGGAATGGGCTGCCAGCTCCTCATTATTCTTCACACTATCCAGAACCGCCGTCTCCAGATCCGCCCATTGATTGGCCAGAGAAAGCAGGGCATGTTCCTGGTTCAGGTCCATGGTGCGGTCATAGGAGGGAGTCTTGATCCGCATTGAAAGCAGGTCCATGTGCAAACCTTCCTGAAGAATCCATTTAGTCTGCGGGTTCTGGTAAAAAACCTTCTCCATATGGGAAGACATCCGATAATGCGAAAGTACGGTATCCAGTGGATTACGGACAATGGTAACAAAACGGGCATCGGGGAAAAGCTTGTGGAGATAATCCAGACGAAGACAGCTGACGGGGTTTTTGCTCAGGAATCGCCGGGAGCGCTGAAACAGCATATGGCGCTTGATCATGCTTCGCAGATAACTTTCAAACTCCGGATCTGAATAATCAACTCCGAGAGATATATCCTTAACATCCGGCGCCCATAAACCACGGCGTGTTTGGGACCAGATCCATTCACATTCATAGGGTGAGAACATGGTATATTTCACGCGCGGATTGTGAACTGCGGATAGGATTTGCTGATCAAGAAAACCAATACGCCACAGGATGTTCATCAGAATATAGCCGGTAATTGGGGCTTGAAAATAGACATTGCTCATATAGGTAAAATGCCCCACATCAGGATGGTCACCAATAATTTTCTCCAGGATCGTTGTCCCGGAGCGAAATGGGCCGACAACAAAGATCGGCCTATCAATCTTACGCAGACCATACAGCGGCCATAGAAGCAGCTTTTCCGGCCATTGCGCCACAGAATTCAACAAACGCATCGAGCCACTGGCAGCCAGGGAATAACCATGACTCACACCATCCAGCTTTTCCTCATTTAACTTGAACGGATTCTTCACAATCAGACCCTGCTTTCTGTATTCCATATAATTTGAGATGCTTCGGCTGTACCCAGGTGTCAGGACATCCCCTGGCAGAAAAAAGACGCAAATAGTGGTTGTTATGTTATCCGATTCTGAGAGTCATGAATATCTGCGTAAGTCCATCCGGATTGAGTAATTACTACATGCCTCAGGAATTGTAACCCAGGCAGCTTTAAGAAGATACGGTAAAACCAGGCAACCTTCCCCGGGATATGTACGGGCAGGTTCCAGGGGTC
>JAFGNH010000196.1 GCA_016927115.1 Anaerolineales bacterium
GCACCAATGGTTCCATGGTTCGTGGAGCCAATCATAGCGTTGGAAGTATAGGATGGTTTGATTTACACCATTGACAAAGACATAACCAAAAAAACATGTGGAAATTTTTTCAATTAATACTCCACATAAGTTAAAAAATTCCTGAGAGTTTGATTTATTCGAAAACCCGAGTTTAATAGAGGCTAAATACCGCAACGAATAAGGACCAGAAACGATAGAACGATTTTAGGGCGAGCACAATAGAGAAAGGATATGTAGCGTGGCTGAAAAAGTTCACATGCTGGAGTATATCTATGAGAACCCCAGGGCACTGCAAGACACATTAGCTCAGAACCAGAAAGCCATTGAGGGACTCATTCATACCTGTTCACAAAGGAATGTTAAGAGAATCATTTTAACAGGTCTTGGTAGCTCATATACAGCAGCGAAGATGGCTGAACCGCTGTTTCAGATGCTGCTTCCGCTCCCTGTCTTTGTTTTTCATTCGGATGATATCAGGCAGATTGCGAAGGTTCTCGTAGATGAAAAAACCCTTGTAGTGGTCATTTCCCGTTCCGGCGAAAGGGGATCAGTAATTGAAGCTGTTGAGCTGTCGGAACAGAAGGGTGCCATAGTTGCGGCGGTTACGGGTGTGGCTGACAGTATGCTGGCAAAGGTAGCAAAGATGAGCCTGCTTACTGCTGAAGGCCCTGAAATTACTTTTCCGAAAACAAAAAGCGTTATGGCTTGTGCTTGTGTATTAATGCAGCTTGGATTGGAGTTTGCGACAAGATCTGGCAAGGATGTGCTTGAGCTAAGGACCGAGTTGAATCGAATTCCGGATAAACTTGCTGGAAGTATAGGTTATCTGGATAGTGCTGTATCAGTAATAATTAATCAGATCAAAGATTGTAGTGCAATTTCTGTCGCTGGATCCATGAGTAATTATGGTGTGGCACTTGAGTCGGCCGTAAAAATCCAGGAGTCCAGCAATCGATTTACCCGCGGCGACAGCCTGGCTGGATTGCTCCACGGTCCATTAGGCGCAGTTAATGATGATTGGGCTGTGCTGCTACTTGTAACCCGGAATGATGCAGCATTAAATGAAGATATTCTGCGAACTGCGAACAAGCTGCATGCTCGAACCATCTCAGTAATACCTGAAAAGATGGAAGTGGCGGTCCGGCCGGAGTTTCCAATACAGCTTCCTTTCTCGACTGAAGATCTTCTTGCCGGACTATTGTATTTACCGGTGGTTCAGTTGTTCGCGTATCATTGGGCAATGGCTTTGGGCATGAATCCGGATGCGCCTGCAGCAATGATGGATATTTTGAAAGCGATTTTACCTGAAGGACGGGAAGAACCAGAACTCCGGAAGGAATAATAAGCCGACACTAAAATACACTCACGGGGTGATCTCTTCTCGATCACTGTATAAAAAAACTGGCAGGCTGCAAGGAAATCACACAGCCTGCCTCGGTATCCTTATTTAAGAGCGCACAAATTATTATGGTTGATCCGGTAGAGTTACCCTGATATTGTCAAAGAGAATGCGTGTTGGTTCTGCTTCAAAGGAAGTTGTGGCCAGTGCAATATCACCGCGGGTGAATGTCGTATCTGTGGCTCGGGCTACCTCATCTCCGTTCACAATCAGAACAAGAGTTGGGCCATCGCAAATTGCAAGGATTGTATTTGCTGCATTTCCCTGATTGATCGACGGTGATTCAAACCATTCTACAAGCTGGTGCAGTTCTCCATCCATAAAGTACTGAATGGCTGCGTATCCATCTCCACTGATACGGAGGATATAACCATCGTCATTTGATTGGACCCGGCACATGACGCCATAACCATTATTGTCGTTGGATGGTGCTGAAACCTGTCGAGTTTCAACAGTAATGGCGGTATTCTCAAATACCTTGTATGCAAGACCCCACATCAGACTGTCATCCTCGGTCGCATCCACAAAATAGGCACCATTGGCGTAACCTACTGAACCAGTATCATAATCTCCGATTTCCCAGCCGGAGCTGGAATCTTCGAAATCGTCAACAAGAAGGACGCTGCCTTGAGGATCGGGAGATGTTTGCTCTTGAGTTTCTGTTGGTGTAGGCAGGCTTATCTCCTCCGTTGGCGTAGCAGGTTCAACAGTTGCAGCTTTCTGTGTGGCTGTGGCTTTTTCAACCGCGATTGGGCTTGACTGGGGTGCTTCAGGGGTTAATGTTACTTCCGCTGAAGGAATAAGCGTGTTGCAACTGAGCGATGAGATAGTGAGCATGATGATACCAAGAAGTAAAGGTCTTATCGCTGCAAATAGACTATTATCTTTTTTCATAGCAGAACCTCTGGGGGGATTTATTAAATGGATTGTAACATAAATAATAAGTGGGATTATGTAAAAGGATAATACAAAGGATGGATTTTAATCACATGATTGATATAGTTGCCAATCCTATAAGGAAGCTCCTGGATTTTCTGCGTTTACCGGTGCGCAAGTACACGGAATAATCTGGTAGACTGGAAAACAGGGAGATGGGAGTTCCTATACGAGAGAAGGCGGGTTTTCCCGGGAGAATCAGGTATGTCAGGCCTTGTGTATGATGATCAGATACAGGAAACAGCAGATTTGCTGCGATCCGCTAAGCGAACAATAGCTTTTACTGGAGCCGGTATTTCGGTAGAGAGCGGTATTCCCCCTTTTCGAGGACCGGATGGTTTATGGGCAAAATATGACCCGCAGGTGCTTTCCATAGACTACTTTTTCAGGTTCCCGGAGGAAGCCTGGCGCGGGATCAGCGAAATCTTTTATAAACACTTTCAGGAGGCCCGACCAAACGCAGCCCACTTGCTGCTCGCCAGGATGGAGAAGAATAATCTGCTGAGCAGAATTATCACCCAAAACATTGATGGGCTTCACCAAAAAGCCGGGAGCACTGAAGTGGTTGAATACCACGGATCAAGTCAGAGATTGGTTTGCACCCAATGCGGGGATTATATGGCGTTTTATCAGGAAATTTTGCAGACGCTTCCACCACAATGTGGAAAATGTGGCGGGCTTCTTAAACCCGATTTTATCTTCTTTGGGGAGATGATACCGGAAAAAGCTAACATTGAATCTACACGGGAAACAAGGATTGCTGATGTCTGGATTGTGATAGGGACAACAGGGGAGGTTGTTCCTGCGTCGATGCTTCCCTGGGAAGCAAAGAGTCATAAAGCTGCCATTGTTGAGATAAATCCACACCCATCAGCTTATACTGAAATGGTGACCGATATCTTTCTGCAGGGAACCGCTGTTGAAATAGCACAAATGCTGGAAAAAGCCCTGTTCTGAATCTCAGGCTATCTCAATATCCGCGACTGAGTTAAAAATTTTGCCAGGTCTGTAAGGGAACCGATCAACATCATCCCGATCTGTAACGCCACTCAGGACAAGGATCGTTTCCAGGCCGCTTTCTACACCTGCCACGATATCTGTATCCATCCGGTCGCCAACAATCACCGTTTCTTCAGAATGGAACCCCATATAATTCAGTGCCGCTCGCAGCATATATGGATTTGGTTTGCCAACAAAAAAAGGTGCTTTACCACTTGCTTTTTCGATAAGAGCACCCATTGCTCCGCATGCCGGCACAATACCTTCATCTGTAGGGCCAGTGGCATCCGGGTTGGTGGCAACAAACTTTGCACCTTTGATGATCAGTCTTACGGCTTTGGTAATCATGGAGAAGTTATATGCATTTGTCTCGCCAAGGACGACATAATCAGGTGCAGTATCAGTAATAATGAAACCTCTGGCGTGGATTGCGTCTGTAAGGCCGGATTCGCCGATCACAAAAGCTTTGCCGCCGGGATTCTGATGGGAAAGAAAACGTGCTGTTGCGAGAGCAGAAGTAAAAATCCGGTCTTCGTCCAACTCCAGTCCCAGTGTGGCCAGACGATGGGCCAGATCACGCGGAGTGAAAATGGAGTTATTTGTGAGGACCAAATACTCCTGGTTTGTGTCTCTTAATCGTTTGAGAAATATATCTGCACCTGGAATGAGCGTATTACCACTGATGAGCACTCCATCCATATCGATCAAATAATTTCGTTTTTCTGTCATGAATATAACCTTTGTCAAATCAGCAGCCTGACTATTCAGGCTGACGTTTCATTCTTAGATCAGTTTATTATACAACCATGGTTGATAACGGACGATAATGTCTCATAAAGTGGTGTAAAAAGAATTGCAGAAATAGTCATCCCGTGCTTCCATAAGTTTGTCAGAAACAAAGGAGGCA
>JAFGNH010000197.1 GCA_016927115.1 Anaerolineales bacterium
AACGTTCCCATCAGCTGCACAGGATTATTTCCCGGATAGATTCCCTGGAACCTGCCCGTACCCCGAATGAGATCGATAGGGGCAGGGACAAAAGGATTCTTGAATTATCAAACCGACAAGTTGGGGATGGCAAACTGGATGGATTTTCCGAAACCTGACCAAACACTGGTCGGATCCGGCCAGGTCAGGAGGACGAGGTAGGCAGGTAAGGCATCTCCGGGCCATCTACATGCAGATGCTCTGCCAGTGCCGCCCGCATGGCTGTCCGATCATCCCAGAGGTATTCTGTTTCACCGAAGCACATCGACTGTTCGTGCCCCTTACCACAGGCGATAACCAGATCACCTGAATCCGCAAGGGAGACAGCTTTCCGAATCGCATCGCCTCTATCCGAAACACAATACAGATTCAGATCCAACTGTGCCCCTTCCGCTTCTGCCGCGGCAGCCATCCCGGCAAGGATATCATCCAGTGACTCCGTGCGCGGGTCTTCAGCAGTCAGTATCGTGATATCCGCCATACAGGCAGAGACCCGGGCCATCATATCCCGCTTGGCCCGGTCGCGCAGACCGGCAGACCCGAACACCGCTATCACTTTCCCATCGGTAAGCGCCCGGGCTGAGTGAAGGGCGTTATCAAGCGCATTGGGTGTATGCGCAAAATCGACAATCGCGGTGAAATCCTGCCCAAGGTCGATTCGTTCCATCCGGCCGGGAATCCCGCCCATGCTGGAAATAGCCTGGGCCACCTGCACCGGATCCAACCCGAGCCCTTCAACCGTCAGGGTATATGCAGCAAGAATATTGGACACATTGTAATCGCCGTACAGGTTGCTGTGGATCTGCTGGTTGTATCCCCTGATGCAAATTTCAAAATCCAGCCCATTAAGTGTAGATACCACCGATTGGGCTCTCACATCAGCTTCAGAATGAACACCGTAGCAAATTGTGTTCAGATCTGCCGTTTTTTCGGCCAGGTATTCATACGAAGAGTCATCCCGGTTAAGCACAGCCACTCGCGGCGGGTCAAACGCTTTGCTGGATGCCTGTTGGACCAGTTCGAAGAGGCGTGCCTTTGCAGCCCGATAGGCATCATAGGAGCCATGAAAATCAAGATGCTCATGGGTGATATTGGTTACCACAGCAAGATCAAAATCACATCCCGCTACACGCCACTGCCCAAGGCCATGGGAGGTTGCTTCAAGCACACAGTGGGAGAGTCCTGCTTCCACCATCTGTGCCAGGTAGCGCTGTACTTCCATTGCATCCGGTGTTGTGACGTGAAACCCGGTGTCGAGCAGCTGGTCTCCAATAACAGCATTGACCGTACTGATCATCCCCGTTTTAAATCCAGCGGTTTTAAGAATATGGAAGAGGAGATTGGTTGTTGTGGTTTTTCCATCTGTCCCGGTAACGCCGAGAAGTACAAGTTTTTGTGAAGGAAAACCATACCAGGCGGCAGCAAGCTGCCCCAGCGCCTTACGGGCATCAGGTACCTGATAATAGTTGTCCAGATCGGGATGAGGTTTTTCCCCGATCACCACCGCCGCACCGCGTTCAAACGCATCCTGGATATACGCATGCCCATCCACAGATACCCCACATACCGCGACAAAAAGCGCACCGGGGACCACGGTGCGGGAATCCGGTGTAATGGAGGTGATTTCGATTGTTGGGGCAGTGTCGACTACAGCCCCTACTGCGCTCAGAAGCGTTTCCAGTTTCATCTGTTAAAAGCTTCGCCCGGATGGCTGAAAATGGCCGTCCGGGCATAAAAATTCGTCCTTAGAGAGAAGCCCGCAGGTTCTGAAGTTTCCCAACCACAGACCCATCTATAACTTTATCGCCAATCTGAATGACAAGGCCACCCAGAATAGAGGGGTCTACATCAAACGAGATCACAGGCTCAATATTCAAGCGTGATTTCAGGTCAGCTTGGATCAGCTTTTGCTCTTCCTCTGAAAGCGGGAGTGCACTGGTGATATGTACGTCCCCGGCGGCAGCAATATCCCCTTCGAGCAACACAATTTTGCGATCCTTCAGACCGCTGAAGAAAGAAACAACCAGCGCGCGCTGTCGTTCCTCATCCATAGAACTGCTGATCAACTGCTGCGCGGCGGCAATAGCCAGCGATGCAACTTCGCCGCGCAGATCCTTGAGCGCATCCACCTTGATCTGGTGGGCAGATTCCTGTGCTGCCGCCCTGATCTCAGTGGCTTCTTTCTCCGCATGCTCCTTGATCTGCAGTGCAACTTCTTCAGCTTGCTGCTTCGAATCACGTATGCGCTCGGCGGCTTCCTGCTGTGCCTTCGCAAGCAATTCCTCCGCATCCTTTTCAGCGTTTTCACGGGCATCTGCTGCAATGCGGGCATCCTCAACCGCTTGTGCGATTGTCTTCCTTCGCTTTTGCAGCATCCCAACAATGGGTTTATACGCCCACGCGTGCAGAATGAGAACAAGAATCAAGAAGCTGAAAAGCTGTACAAGTAAATATCCTAAAGTTAGGCCAAGGGCTTCCAAGGCAACCTCCCAGCGTTTCGCATTCTATCTATACAAAGAGAATCAGGATGGCGATAACAAGTGCGTAAATCGCAATAGCCTCGGTAAATGCAATGGCCAGAATCATGTTGATCTGGATTGCACCGGCAGCATCCGGATTACGACCGATCCCCTGCATGGCACCAAATGCCAGTATACCAATCCCCAGGCCAGGCCCTACTGCTGAAAGCATTGCTATTGCAGCCGCGAGGTATTTCAATCCGTTTACGAGTGTCTGTGCAACTTCAACATCCATGGGTTTTCCTTCCTCATAACCTGATTATTTCATCATTAGAATTTGTTTAGTCAAACTTCAGGTTTCTAATGTGCGCCTTCTTCATGCTCACCATGACCCTGAGCGGCCATGGACATAAATACCATGGTCAGCATACCAAAGACCAGTGCCTGGATAAATCCAACAAAAAATTCCAGCCCGACAAAGACTGTCTGAACAAGAACAGGCACGAGTGAGCCAATCACAAAAAGAAGAACGGAGCCGGCAAAAATATTCCCAAATAACCGGAAGGTAAAGGAGATGATACGGGCCACCTCAGCAATTAACTCCAGCACTCCCAGAAAGATATCAACCAGCGGCATGATCACATCAAATGGACCAAGCGGCCGCTTTCGCCAGATTTTGAAAAAACCTTCAAAAGCAAAGAATTTATTGAAATAGGATAATCCAAGTGATTTAACACCGATGATCTGGGTTATGAATACAGAGACCAGCGCAAGGGCAAGCGGGAAATTAAGATCAGTGGAATTTACTCGCACAAAGGGAATAATTCCATAAAGATGGCCGTCTGCATGCGCTTCTGCAGATTCCTTTACAATGGTCGTAATAGACAGGTTACCGATATGGAATAACTCCTGAACCGGATAACCCACACCTTCACCATGCACCTCATGAAGCATGCCTATACTGTCCACACCGGGAATCAGTTCCATCCAGTTTGCTACAAGTACAGTAAGAATGATGGTTGCAACCCACGGGAAAATAAAACTGGTCCATTTTCCTGCTGTTGATTCCACCAGGTTATAAATGGCCTCCAGAATTGCTTCCACAGCACTGTTTAAGCCGGATAGAACCACCTCACCTTTTCTGGTAGCGCGGCGAATATTCCAGGCAATCAGGATCAGAATTACATCCGCAATCAGCATCGCTACCATCGTGTTGGTAAGCGCAAGACTACCGATCACAGGAAGTTGAACTGGCCCTGCCAGAACTTCAGGCGCAATCTGGATATGGGGAAGGATTGGGGGAATCTTTGAGCTGACCCAGATATTGACAGCAATCACTGCCAACAGCAGCCAGCGGTGATAACCGCCGGACTTTTTAGTCTTCTCCTGAGTGTTCTCCAAGTGGCTCCTCCTCATTCAAAGGGGCTTCCTGAATCTTATCAGAACCAACCGGCAATGAGTCCATCTGCAGCTTCGGCGCAGCACCAAGAACAATCTTGACCATGAGAAATAGTGTAACAGGAATACTCACCAGCACAAGTCCCAGCATAATCCACGGGCGGGTCTGGAAATAGGAGTCGAGCAGGAGCCCGCCACCAATCGCAACGGCTATGATAGTGATGGTCAGGCAGCCGACCTGCCCCAATATTCCAAATGCAGCCAGATTGAAAACGCTTTTGAACTGCTTCAAATCTAATCCCCGAGTCCGGCGATCCATAATGAAAGGATTGTATCATACGCATTTTTACGGGTCAATCAGGGATATTTATTGTCTAATTATGTTCGGTTTTTGCACGCCACAATTACTTCCGCTCACCTTTTATCCAATGCAGCAGGCGTTCTGGTTGAACTACCTCCAGACCTGCATGCATGCCAGTGCCCTCAAAAAGCACCTCCCCACCCAGCGTGGAAAGCCTTATAGCCACTGTACCGGCAAGGCTCTCATCGACGCGCAAACCCATGTTTGCTTTCGTTGGCCCTCTCAGGGCCACCCCCTTGACCCTGTCCGCCTGCAGCTGGAGCCTTCTCCGCCGGTTTTGCACACCAATCAGAACATAATCCTCAGTGATTTCCAGAGTCTCCAGCTTCGCCCCCGTGTACGTGGCAAAACGCCACAACCGGCCACCCTGCCACAATCCGATTATGAATCCCGGAAAAGCACTTCTCCTCCAGGGGATTACGGCAACTGATGCCATCAGCGAGACACCCTGTTGTAAAAAATGATTTGTCTGCATCCAGACATATCCTTCGGGGAAGGAAGCCCCCCAATCCTTTTCGAGATAGCCACGACCTCCGTTAAAATCCACTACCCGGTCGTTCAGAGTAAGCGTACCGGAAAGTTTATGATCGAAGCTTAATACACCATGATAGCACTCCATCGCAGGCACCCATGCATACCACCCCATAACACCTGGAGAGGCAAGTGTCACCGGCCAGGGAGTGAGATCTGTGATCTGGATCGTGCCTGAAGCAAGGCCCGCATTACTATCCAGATTCAGAGAAAATCCGGAAAGATCAAAAAAATTTTCCGCTATCTGGACTTCAAAACGCTCCTTTGCTGCCTTAAAATCTGTGAGCGAGAAGGGATGATAGCCCATCCTGGCCTGATTCCCATCCAGTATCTGTATAAAAGCATGCCCATCCTCCCCCAGAATTACTGCCGGGATAATCGCAACACGATCTGTCCCATCTGCTGAGACAAGTTTGTAATACCATCCTTCGAAAAATGGGGACTGCTTGCGGTGACCGTGATACACTGCAGGATGAATCACTGAATGAATAAAACCTGGCATCTTACGCTCTCCTGTCGATAACACACTCAAGTAACTTAAAATCAGATAATTTGAAATACTTCGGATCGATAACCGCTCATAGCATGGCTGCTCTGGTGTTAAGTTATAAAGGTTGGGAACTCTTCTGATTTATAAAATACCTGAATTGATCCTGATAGCCTTTTTCCCATAATGGTATAATGCCGCCGTGGATACAAATACAGCAAACACTTTCAAGAACCCTGCCCCTGACTATACTCCAAACACTCATCTGCTGCAGATGGAGGCCTGGGGGCAATTAAAGAGCGAATATGGCTGGTATGACAAAACTGTCTCATCAGACGACGCCTCTGCGATGGTCCTATTTCGCAGGCTTCCCCTGAATTTAACCCTCGCTTACATACCAATGGGCCCTGTTGGAAACTGGCTTCCGGACTTCCTGCCAGAACTGGATGCTCTCTGCAGGCAGGAACATGCAATAGCTCTGAAAGTGGAACCGGATCTGGAAGATCAACCTGCGCTCGCCAAAACGTTAGAAGAGAACGGGTTTCTCTCCAGCCCTCAAACTGTCCAGCCGCGCCATACTCTGCTTATCGATCTTTCCGGCAGCGAGGAGGAAATCCTCGCCCGTATGCACCAGAAAACACGCTACAACATCAGGCTCGCTTCACGCAAGGGTGTTGTCGCAGGCCTGTCGCAGGATCTCCCCATGTTCACGAGGATGATGCGGGAAACAGGGAAACGCAATGAGTTTGGCGTGCACACGCCGGACTATTACCGCCGCGCCTATGAACTGTTCCACCCCACAGGGCACTGCGAACTGTTCGCTGCCAGCTATGAAGACCTGCCTCTCGCCGCCCTGATGGTTTTCAAAACCGGCAAACGGGCATGGTATTTTTACGGCGCTTCCACCAACTTGCACAGAAACCTCATGCCCACCTATCTGCTGCAGTGGGAAGCAATACGCTGGGCAAAGGAACAGGGCTGTGAAACATACGATCTGTGGGGCATTCCGGAGGCAGACCCCGAAACACTCGAAGAGCAGTTCAACCAGAGAAATGATGGTCTCTGGGGGGTCTACCGCTTCAAGCGCGGTTTCGGTGGAAGGTTTTATCGTACCATTGGTGCCTGGGACCGTCCCTATCATCCCGCCTATAAACTGTACCGCCTGCTGATGAAAGTCAGAAAACGGGCATGAAAATCCAATCCAGAACGATCGTCGACAAAGGGGAATGGAACATGCTGCTGCAACAGCTGCCCACTCAACACGTTCTGCAAAGCTGGCAGTGGGGTACGTTCAAAGCAAAATACGGCTGGTCTGCAGAGCATATCGTCTGGCAAGTCAGCGAAAACACCCTTGGCGCCGCCCAGGTGCTTACCCGCACCGTCCGGCTGCCCTTCCTTCCGGTGCGTTTTTCCATCAGCTACTGCCCAAAAGGGCCCCTTCTCGATTGGGATAACGAGCCTGTCCGTGAACAGATCCTCGCTGATCTGGAAACCCTTTGCAGCCGTAATGGATCTATCTTTATCAAAATAGATCCCAATATTTCCATCGAATCTGATATACCCGGGGCTCTTCCGGTGTTTTTCAAAACACGCGGCTGGAGACCTTCCGATGAGCAAATCCAGTTCCGCAACACCCTGCTTGTAGATCTCAGCCCCTCCGAAAACGAACTGCTGGCCAATATGAAGCAAAAAACACGGTACAACATCCGACTGGCAGACCGCAAGGGTGTATCAGTGCGATCCGGCGACCTTTCTGACCTCGATTTGCTTTACACAATGTATGCTGAAACAGCCCTGCGGGATGGTTTTGCCATCCGCCACCATGAATACTACCAGGATGCCTGGGGCTCGTTCATTCAGGAAGGGCTTGCACAACCATTCATTGCGGAGGTTGGGGGAGAGCCCGTTGCAGCAGCAATACTCTTCCACTTCGCCGGGACAGCATTATACATGTATGGCATGTCTCGCGAACGGCATCGCAAGCTCATGCCCACGTATCTTGTTCAGTGGGAGATGATCCGTTGGGCAAAACAACACGGCTGCCACACATATGACTTCTGGGGTGCACCCGATAATGCCGAACCGGAAAATCCCATGTGGGGTGTTTACCGGTTTAAAGTGGGATTCAACCCTGTACCTCTGAATACCCCCGGCGCGATCGATTATACTGTCAGGCCGGTGTTGTATAGACTTTATACACGAATCCTGCCCGCCATCCTTAACATCTGGCGCAGGATCGGCCGTCGTGCAACCTCCCGCGATCTATCCAACGCGCTTGCAGACTGATACTTCCCCGCCCACTCCCTGGTACAACGGCCATTCTGGAACCCTTTCTTTCAAACCATGAAAAACGGGGCTACAATATTCTGGTAGGGTGCCGCTTTCTATGCTTTCTTAACACAGCAGTTCGAACCTCAACTTCTTTTCCCTCTGAGGCACCTGAAGAGGAGCACACCATGGCCAGAGTCCCTGATCGTTTTGATTTTGCACACCTCCCAACAGCATTGGATCCCCTGCCGCAGTTGAGCCGATCCCTTGGTGGGCCTGAAATCTGGGTCAAACGAGATGATATGACCGGCCTCGCCTTCGGAGGAAATAAGACCCGAAAGCTGGAGTTCCTTGCCGCGGATGCCGCTGCAAACAACGCCCGCACACTGATCACCCGCGGCGCTGCCCAATCGAACCACTGCCGCCAGACTGCTGCTGCCGCGCGCCGCTGCGGACTGGCTTGCACTCTCGTTCTTACTGGAACCGCACCAGCTCAAATCAATGGCAACCTGCTGCTTGATAACCTTCTCTCCGCAGAGATTATCTGGACACAGCAGCAGGATCCGGACCAGGTGTTACAGAATGTGTTTGCTGCAAAGCAGAAAGCCGGCGACGGCCCATACCTTATCCCTTACGGCGGGTCCAATGAAGTAGGTGCGAGTGCGTATGCTTTTGCCATCAAGGAACTGAAACAACAGGATGCTGCTTTCGACCGCATTGTGTTTGCGTCCTCCTCGGGAGGCACCCAGGCCGGCATGGTGGTCGGTGCACACATATTCAACTATCCCTTGCATATCCTCGGTATAAGCGTAGACCTGCATGCGGAAGAACTCAGTGACAGCGTCGCCTCCCTCGCGACCCGGTTGGCTTCGTTCCTCGGTGAACCTTTCTCGTTCTCACCCGGGATGATTGATGTAGACGACAGCTTCCTCGGTGGAGGATATGGTGTACTGGGAGATCTTGAGTCTGAGGCTGTCCGGCTCTTTGCCCGCGAGGAGGGCATTCTGCTCGACCCGGTTTACACAGGCCGGGCTGCAGGCGGCCTGATCCATCTCATCCGCTCAGGAGCGATTGGACCGGACGAGCGTGTACTCTTCTGGCATACCGGTGGAACGCCTGCTCTGTTTGCATATGCGGAGGGATTGATCGGCTGAGCTGGTGTTATTTTTTCCAGGATAGAAGAAGTACCAATGGCTCTGCCATTGGTGAAAAAACTTTTACCTGATATCGAGGATCTCCAGAACATCAATCGGGTGTTCTTTACCGGCCGCCTGGATAGAAGGGGCAGGGCGTGTTATCATTTTTTCCAGAATAGTACTGGCGGCGAATCGGCTGATCAGAATTTGATTCTCACCAGCATTCTCCTGAATTCTGCGTGCAGTATTCACACTGTCCCCTATCGCCGTATATTCCAATCTGCGCTGAGACCCCACAAGACCCAGGATCGCTTCTCCACTGTGAATACCTATCCCAAATGGAAGCCTGAACGTTTTCGGCATCCTGCGATGGATATCCTGAATCCCATCCCGAATCGCGACAGCAGCCTTCACCGCCCTCAGAATGTGATCCTCCTGCAGGATAGGCGCATTGAACCAGGCCAATATTGCGTCTCCAATAAATTTGTCAATGGTGCCTTCTTCAGCCAGTATCGCATCCGCTGCCTGTGACAGGTACTGGTTCAGAACATTCATCAACACTTCCGGGTCAATTGTTTCTCCAAAAGCAGTAAAACCTCGGATATCGGCAAACAGAATAGTAATGTCAGCTCGATGGCCTCCCAACTGGAGCCTGTCAGGGTTGAGCTCTTCAATCACAGCGGGTGATACCATACGTTCGAACATCCGATGTTGTGCCTGTAATTTACGTTTTTCCGTCAGGTCGTCAATCACAAGGGTGACACCGCGTGTCCGGTTATCAACTGATTTAAGCGGAGTGAGATTTAAATTGAGGCTGACTTCACCGCGCTCAGGCAGGACCGGGTGTACCTCATAACCTACATACCTCTTTTCCTGATATTTGACCTCTGAGACTTTTTCTTTGAGAGCTGGTGAATAGCTGAAAAGGAGATCAAGCAGTGAGGTACCCAACAGAGCACTTGTCGCCGAACCCAGAATCGACTTGGCAGCCCGATTACACAGGGTGATCTGGTCCGACATATCCGTGGTGATCACGCCGCTTGCCATCGAGTCAAACACATCCTCCATCAGGTTCTTCAACTCGGTCACCTCTGCCAGGGAATCCTGCACGGATTGAAACAGCCGGGCATTTTCCAGGGCAACCGCAGCCTGATTGGCAAAGGAAGTAAGCAGAGACCGCTCATTATCTGTAAAGAGGCCTTCCTGAATACGGTTGTCAGCATAGATGACACCGGTAAGAATCCCCTTGACCTGCAGTGGAACGCACAGAATTGAGCGCAGGTTGTATGCAATAATGCTGTCCTGGCTATCGAATCGGGGATCAGCCCTCGCATTGGTAGTAAGAACGGGTTTCCCCTCGGAAAGGACTTCCCGAACAATGGTTGAACTGATTTCAATCTCACTATCTTCCAGTGATTTCTTTTCCCAGTTCCTGGCGACGACAATCTCCATCTTTCCGGAACCATCATCATGCATCAGAAACGCCCGTTCAGCGCCGGAGATATCGATAATGGTATCCATCACCTCTTGCAGCACCTGCTGATGATTGAGTGTGGAATTCACTACCTGACTGACCTGAGCAAGCGCTCCAAGATTGTGAACTGTTTGCTCGATTTCTACAAAATGCTGGTTCAGATTCAGAAGAAGATCATCAAGCTGCCGCAGGCCTTCCCAGGCCTGCTCTGAGAGTGGATGGCCCGCTCTAGCCAGGTCGGCACGCTGGGACCCTAGTCGGGTACGGACTTCCACAATCCTCTCCAACGCCCGATCCATTATCTTGCGAGTCCTGTAAAAAACGTCCTGTCGATCCAAAATAAACTCCAGAGCTACTGAGATAGCGCCCGTAAAAAACGGCTTTCCTGCTGTTCCATGTTTATTATATGTGGCACGATTGGAAAAGTATATGCAGCGTGCAGTTAATACCGGCGAGTTTTACTGAAGCTGAAAAGCGGGGAATATTCACTTGAGTGGAGAGGAACAGTAACTCCTGAAACGACAGCTGCCGGACAGGCGGTTTTTCTTCATGGTTCTTATTCTTAGTGCGTACGATGGAAAAGGTTGTGGAAATATTGCCGCAGCTTTTCAACCTTCGCACTCAGATATGCTTTCCATAACACAATCCTCAGATCGCGCCACGCTGTTCGAGTCTTCCAGATATCAGAATAGATTCCTGCATAGCGTTCAAGTGAATATGCGCTTGCCACCTGCCATCCCTGGCCGCTGCTCTCCGGGAACATCTCGCTGAACAGGGCTGCCCGCTCATAGGGTGTTTGCCAGATTGTCATGGAAACACCAAGCCGCTCCATCCACCGGCTCCAGCGGGCATACAGGATGCCTGCTGTCGTTAGTGACAGTCCACCAATCGAATCCAAACGCTCAGGTGGGCGAAGCCCGACTCTCCGCATTCCTCCAGCAAGCAAACCGGCAGCAGAGATTCTTGCCAGCGGATCCATCCGCAGCCAGAGGAAAACGCACGCAATCACAGCAACGATAACGGTCAGCCAGGTTTGCAATGTCAATTTGAAACCTGTTGAAAAGAGCGGCAGATTCAGGTCTTCCTCGGTAAACTCAGGCACTTCACTACCTTCCTCAAGACGTTCGTCAAACATCTCTTCCTGAGCCAACCGTACCCAGGGGGTATCCCTGTAATCGGTTCCCGCCATGCTGGCAGGGTCTTCTGGACGAACCAGAGAAGGTTGGTTTCCTGTCGGCTCAAATTCCACCCAGCCATAACGAGGGAAATATACTTCAGGCCATGCATGAGCATCAGCATTGCTTACCACATAAAGCTGTTCAACAGGGTCGTGGCTGCCGCTGGAATAGCCAACCGCCATTCGGGCTGGAATCCCCACTGAGCGCAGCATAATAACCTCTGCGGTAGCATACCAATTGCAGTATCCGACCCGCGCGTCAAACAGGAACCAGTCCAGGGGATCGATAAGATCTTCCGGTGCGGCAATCACTCGCTGGTATTCAATATTTGCACGCAGCCAGGTTGTAATGGCCATCACCTTATCATAGGAGTTATCGTAGTCCGAAGTTATGGATTCAGCCAGCTCCCGTGTTCGCTCGGTAATTGTTTCAGGGAGCTGGAGATAGGACTGGGTTACCCAGTCAGGGTAGACTGTGCCTGATAGACGCAGTTCCTCCGCAGTCGGTACAGCAACAGACGCCTTTGCCCGGATCAAGTCGCCGTTGTATACAAGATCTTCCGCTTCAACCAGATTGATGTCAACAATAGTATCTCCATCCATGATAACCAGGACTTCAGCATCACGGTTAAAAAACGTTGGTTGGGCCGGGAGATTCAACACCCGCAGAGCTTTCTGCTTGGGGAATACATTCACCAGCAGCTCCTCCCTTGCTTCGTACGTATACGGCTCAAGTTCAGGCTCTTTTGCACGCACCTCGATCAACTCACCTACTGTTCCGGACCAGGTTCCATTCTCATACACAGCATAGGTCCGGTTCCGCCAGTAGAACCGCCCATTCTTCCCTGGATCCACCTCTGCTTCCACTTCCATTACAATCTCATCAAGCGGTTCTACCCCTGAATCAAGGGTGAGCTGCTCACCATAGGCATCGTAAACCAGCGTCATCGGGCTGCGAAGATCGCCAAATGCCTCACCGATGCGATCCCGCACTGTGCGGACGGGGCGGGAGATAGTGCGCCATAAATCAGCAGCCTGTTCCGAGCGAACAAAAGCAGGCCCACCCCATGCTGCAGCAATCAACAGCACAGCGGCGGCAGCTCCGATACGGGTGATATAAAAATCGGCTTCTCCCGGAACCTGTGCCCGAATCTTACTCCAGGCATCCATACGATCTGCCAGATCTGTGCGAACCGCCAGGAAAAGTAAAATGAGAATGTAGGTTGCCAGGTAGGTGGCCATAGAGGCTCTGCCGATATAGAAATAACTGTTGATAAGAAGAGCAAACCCCGCCGGAAGTACTGCGGCCCAGAACCTATGCTTCCTGAAAAAAGACCAGGTCCCGGCTGCTGCCAGAATCCAGAAGGCGACAGCCATGAGCAGCACAAACATCAGCGGATCTTCATTGGTTTCCCCCTCAAGCACAACTGAAAGAAAAACGCCTGTTCGGCCATAGAGAGAACGAATCCGGTCAGACCAGGCAAGGCCGTCGCTTAGAGTTCTGCCCAACTGCAGGACGATAAAGAACAGGCCATAGAGAGTGGAAAAGAGAGCAGCAAGCCAGCCTTTAAATCGACTGCGTGCAAGCGCTGTCCCCAGAAGCAGAGAAATCAGCATGGATGTGGGAATAACTTCCAGATTGTCCGTCCAGTCAGCGGTATTTAATGCCAGAGCAAGGAGCTCAAGCATGAAAATATAGAAAAAAGCAGACAGCCAATCCATGGGTTGGAACCGTCTTGCGGTTATCATGCATCACCTCATCACGCAGACGACCTGAAAACCTGATAGAAGAAATTTACACTATCTTTACCTTTTTCGACATCAGTTTGGTTCACTACTGTCGTAACCATCCACACAGGTTGTCTACAGTTTTAATACTATCACGTGAGGCGGGTATCGACATGGTTTCTGAACATAGAGAACTGGCGGCACAGTGGGGCTATGCATTTTCCCGGAATGGCTGTTCAAATGGTGGCTCCACTGAACACCCTATGCAGGAGCTATGGTTTGTTCTGCGAGAAGAACCCACCGGACAGCACTACGACCCACTTTCTGCCCGACTCTGGTTGATCCTTGGGAATAATGGGCTTGAGCGACGACTGCTCAGGCATCCATGGCGTGGATCGGAAACTGTCACTGCGGGGCCAGGCCATGTTCAGCTGAGGGATCGTTTCGGCAGGACAGTAGATGCGTACACATTTGGCGGTCAGCTCAAAATAACACCCTGTGCTGACAACACCTGCTGCACTCTTCAATCACCGGCTCCTATTTTTGATCTGCGTTATTCCGAGCAGTATTCCGCTGCAAAAATATTATGTGAGCGTGTGGAAGTCTTGCTGGCCCGCCGCAAAGCCAGCTGGATCTCAGAACCAGCGGGATTCTCCCGCAAACTGGCTGAAACTTCGCCACTGGATCTATACCTTTCCTGTTTGAAAGAGCTTCTTGAAACAGGCAGTCCCCCCGCAATGAGTACCAGTTCTGAAGAGAACAAGTATGTGATGCTGCTTCATTCAGAAGTAAGCCAGCTTGCCTCCAATGGATTATGGTCCGAAAAGGTACCGGAAATTGCTGCCCTGGTTTGAAGTTTTCCTGTTACAGGGAAATCAATCTGTGGAATAGTCTCAATCCGCCCGTTACTGATACTGAAATGTAAAGCCGGCACACACCTTGCCGACAACCGTATAATCTGTTAATATCCCATCGATGTTTACACGACAGGCAAACCAGAAACCTCTTTCAAAGAAGTGGCTGTATATCATTCTGGCAGGGATTGTCGTTGCAACGATCCCTTGCTATTGTGCCGGGATTGCTGCCATCAGAAACGCACCTGGTTCCTCGGCAACCGGGACGGCGACAACTGCCCCCACAAATACATTGGAGCCTGTTCCCACTACTGCAGTTACAGTTCCAGCTGAGACTGATATCCCGGAAACTGCAACGCCATCTCCCTCACCCACAGGAACCCGATTCGTTCCACCAACCGCTACCGCTACCTATACACCTTCCCTGGAACCTACAGCGACACTCACTTTCACTCCGGAACCCACCCTGACCCATACCGCGCAGCCTACACCTGCGCCCCCCACAGCTACGCCTGAAACACCTGAAACAACCGTCGCTCCCACTGCTGAAGAATAGGTCAGCCTTACACGTCCGATTTCAACCCGGTCAACAGCACAGACTCCAGGCAACAGAATCAATCCACAAGCACAGCCATCCCTCCCGTGGTAATTTTCCCGGGGCATTCTTCCCGGAGTTTTTCCGTAGGCGGATGCAGTCAGCCAGATAATTAATAATGGGATTGCCTAAAAGAAGCAGAGGCTATATAACGGAAGTAAAGTCGGGGGGCGGGTTTTCCCGTATCAAACAGCCCGGAACCACTCGTGCAAGCAGGCCAATGATTGTATCCGGATCTGCTTCATGCGCCAGGCGGATCAGTTCACCTACAGTAGCTTCCAGCTGCGGACCGGAAAGATTGATATCATCTTCAACGCGAACAATATCGGGGTGTGTCGTGGGTTGGTACCTGATTCCCTCGTCCCAAAGTCGTTCACTCAACTTCTCACCAGGTCGAATACCGGTGTAGATAATATCGATATCATCACCTGGCCTTAATCCGGATAAACGGATCAGATCTTCCGCCAGATCCTGAATCCGGATTTGCTCACCCATCTTCAGCACAAACAGATCCCCGCCTGTGCCGATACTGGCAGCCTGCAGCACAAGGTGAACTGCTTCGGGAATGGTCATGAAGAAGCGTTTCATCTCTGGGTGCGTAATCGTAACCGGGCCTCCGCGGGCGATCTGCCGCTTGAATGTCGGTACAATACTGCCCCTGCTGCCAAGGACATTACCGAATCGAACAATGACAAACTTCCTGCCAGACCGCTCAGCTGCATCACGGACAATAATTTCAGCCATTCTCTTGGTAGCACCGTAAACGCTTGTCGGTTCAACAGCCTTATCAGTGGAAATAAACACAAAACGCTCTGTGTCGTGCGCAAGCGCGGCTTCAACAACATTCATGGTTCCCTGAACGTTGTTTGTGATGGCTTCTTCCACGTTCAATTCCATCAAAGGAACATGCTTATGGGCTGCGGCATGGAAAACAACCTGGGGTTTGAAGGTCTGAAAGACTGAATAAAGACGGTCAGAATCACGCACATCAGCAATTACAGGGATAAAGGGCTGCTCCGGAAAACTTTCATGCAGCTCGATAATCCCTTCGAAGATGCTGTTTTCCCCATGTCCCAGCACAGCGATTTCAGTCGGCCGCCAGCGAGCAACCTGACGACACAATTCCAGCCCGATCGATCCACCACCACCGGTAATAAGCACACGCCGGCCAGTGATCAAATCACCAACAGCCTCATCTTCAAGATGGGCAATTTCGCGCCGCAGCAGGTCGTCGATATTTACTTCTCGAAGCCGGCTTACACTGACCCGGCCACCAATCAATTCATAAATCCCCGGCATCGTCTGAAATGGGATTTCATTATGACGACATATGTCCGATACCAGACGCACAATAGGACCAGGAGCTGTAGGAATCGCGATAACAACTTTTTTAGCAGCATACCGCCGCCAGACAGCTGCCAGTTCAATCAGCTTACCCGCTACAGGTATCCCATGGATCTGTTTATCCAGCTTCTCCGTATCATCATCCACAAAGGCAACCGGAATCATGTTCAGCTGCGGGTTTCGCTGCATTTCCCGTACTACCAGGGCCCCCGCATCACCTGCCCCAACGACAATGACCCGCTGTAATTTGCCAAATCCACGAGTCTTCTGGGTAACCTGGCCTGTTTCAGCAAGTATACGGACAACGATCCGGATCCCTCCCACACTGAAAAGAGATAACAACCAATCAATACCCAGCACGGAACGCGGGAAATTCGGAAGCGCTCCGATCAGTATTCCCAGCATGATCATCAACGCTACCAATACCTCTGCTGCGATTGTCGCAACCGCAATCAAACGCAGTTCACGTACACTGGCATAGGCCCAATAGCGCCGGTAAAGTCCGAAAAGATAGTAGACAAGGGGTTTTATGATCAGGGCGACAACCACCATCGTCCACGCTTGTGACATGAAAAGCATGAACGTGCGACCCAGATCCAGTCGTAGTGCAAAACTGGCAAGCACAGATGTGATGATCAGGACTATGTCACCAAGGAGAATAATTCGATTCCTGATCTGAATGGGTGTTTTCATGATCCCTTTCTATCTGAATAGTCTTGGAACCATTCTATCGTACTTTTAAGCCCCTCCCGCAAGGCGATTGCCGGACGATATCCTAACGCTGTAGAAGCTTTGTCAATATTTGCCACTGAATGCACGATATCTCCCGGACGGGGAGCAGCAAATTTCGGAAGTTTTGAATCAGGCAGCAGCGACTGCAGTTTTTCAAGAAGTTGCAAGATCGAAACCGTTTGATTGCCAGCGATGTTAAAAACCTGCCCGGAAAATTCGGGGTGTGTCGCCGCCAGGATATTTGCCTGGATTACGTCCTCAACATAGACAAAGGTCCGGGTCTGCTCTCCACTGCCAAAAATCACAGGGGTTTCTCCCGAGAGAAGCGCCCGGATAAACAGGGGAATTGCAGCTGCATAGGCTGAATCCGGGGACTGACCGGGGCCATAGACATTAAAACAGCGCAATGCTGAAATCTCCATATCGAACGCGCGTACGAACATGAAACCCGCCTGCTCCATCGCCAGCTTGGAAGATGCATAGGGGGACTGTGGATTCAGTACTGTATCCTCATACACCTCCCCCTCCACCTCACCGTATACAGCGGAGGACGATGCCAGCACAACACGGTGTACACCTGCCCTGGAGGCTGCTTTAAAAAGAGAAACAGAACCAGAACAGTTGATATCGTAACAGGTCAGGGGATCTTCCATCGACACCGGTACAGAGATCATAGCCGCAAGGTGGAAAATTACATCACAACCACTCACAGCGGACTCAAGCGCACTCTCATTCCGAAGATCTTCCAACCGCAGGTCTACATCCAACCCCTCCAGCGCCGCCCTTGAGCCAGTAGAGAAATTATCAAGTACACGTACTTCAACATTCTGCTCAAGAAGCGCACGCACAAGATGTGCGCCAATAAATCCAGCACCGCCAGTTACAAGGGCTCTCTGCATAGTGCTACTCTCCTTTAAATCCAAGGATTGATCCAAAGGTTTTCAGAATGATCCATAGATCCATCAGCAGGGAACGATGTTTGATGTAATACAGGTCAAATTCCAGTTTCTCATCGGAGCCCTCAATCGAAGCCCCTTTAGTATAACGGACCTGTGCCCATCCTGTTGCCCCGGGCTTTACCAGTAATCGCGCCCTGTAGAAGGGGATGTGTTTTTCCAACTCAGCCACCAATTCAGGCCGTTCCGGACGGGGGCCAACCAGGCTCATCTCTCCTTGCAGGATATTGATGAACTGGGGAAACTCATCAAGATGCATCTTCCGTAACCAGCGTCCGACCCGTGTTACCCGTGGGTCATCCTGCTGCGCCCAATGCGCTTTGCCATCTGCTTCCGCGTCCTGCATCATGGTACGCAGCTTCCAGAGTTCGTAATGCTGGCCACCTTTTCCCATACGGGTCTGGGAAAATAATACGGGTAATCCACTGTCGATAATAATCGCAGCTCCAACAATCGGCAGTATCAAAAGCATAAGCAGGATACCGATTAAACCGCTGAGAATATCCACCAGCCTTTTTGAAAGAGTATAGAAACCACTGCTGCCTATCTCATCCACAAAAGAACGCAGCAGCCAATCAGATTCGAGATGGTGTATCGGAACCCTTCCCGTCAGCTGTTCATAAAGCACTGGCATACGGATGATTTCTACATTCTGCTGCTGTGCATCCAGCAGTGCCTGGAACATACTTCCTTTCATTGGCCCCATAATAGCCACGATAACATCCGTGATCCCATATTCGGCAGCCAGCCGAATCAAATCATTTGAATCACCCAGGACTTCAGTGCCGTGAAACAGCTGTCCTCGCTTGTCTGGATCATCATCCACAAGGCCGACGACTTCCAGAGGTGGAGGATCGAAGCTGCGGATCACTTTCATGACCACATCACCCGCCTCCCCTGCACCAACAACCAGCACACTGCGCAGCAGCACATGGCCGGACACCAGCCGCTGGTATATAAGCTGCAGGAAGATTGTAATGGGGATGGCTACTATCAGAAAGTACAATATGCTGCGTCTCGGCAGGGAACCAGTACCCGAGTTAAAGTAGACAAGCAGATAAAGAACAGCCCCGATCCCGGCTCCCTTCAGGATATCGAGGATAATATCCCGCCAGCTGCGGCCTCTGCGAAGATCATACAGGTTAAACATCAACAGCGCCCAGATCAATGGGAGTATCCAGAACCATGGAGCTCGGGCCCGGATGAACTTGTATGAGAAGTCCAGCCATTTATCCCACCGTGCCCACAACGCCAGAGCGATCAGGCCAGCAGCTGCTCCTGCCAGGATGTTCAGGAAGACCAACAAAACAAGCTGCTCACCGTCTGTTAATCTCAGAAAAGTGCGGTTCTTATGCTTTTCAGCCACCATTTCTCCTAATGATTCGCACCAACAGACCCCAAAGGAATGCGCCGCCCCAACACAAATGCATCGTCCAGATTGACAGTGGAAATCCTGCTGCCAGAAAGGTTTTTCGGCTGCGCACTGCTTCAATCAGCCCTGCTGTAAATGTGATAAAAAGATAGGTTCCGGCTTGCAGCAGCAGTATCAGTCCTGCTATCGACCAGAAGGGTGCGAGAATCAACCACAACCCTGTCGTACCCACAAACACAGGTGGGAGCAGCTGACGCCAGCGGATCGTATCCGGGTACATCCACAACATCTGGGCCTTCCAAAAACCGTAGCGGGCATACTGCCTTGCAAGGGCAGTCAATGTGCTTCGGGCAAGATAGGTCGACTGGATGGCCGGGTCGAACCAGATTGTACCACCAGCCCGCCGCAGGCGAACATTATACTCATAGTCTTCATTCGTAAGAAGGTTGGTATTAAACGCACCTGCCTTCTCCATCCATCTGCGGTCAAAAACACCAAAAGGAACTGTATCGACTGGGCCAGCCTCTCCGTGAATGCGGTAGCGAGCATCACCGGCGCCGAAGAAATGGCCGGCGGCCACAGCGATACTTTGTGCAACCCAGCTGTCGTCCCCGGGAGCAATGTTCCACAAGCCGCCCACATTTGCCGCTTCTGTATTCACCAATACGTGCACTGCTTTCTCGATATAGTCCTCTGCAGGAATGGAGTGGGCATCCAACCGCAGTATAATGCTGTGGCTGGCTGCCCGGACAGCCGCGTTGAGTGCAGCCGGGATAATCCGCTCCGGATTATTTACAAGCTTGAGAACCAGATCAGGGTGTTCCTGCACAAATGCCTGAATCACTTCCCGGGTCTGGTCTGTCGAACCTCCATCGGCAATCACAACCTCCAGCAGTTCAAGAGGATACGTCTGAGAATAGATCGCCTCCAGCAGCGCCTGGATGGTACGCTCTTCGTTGTAACACGGCACGATCACAGAAACACGGGAAAACGTCATTCGGCATTCTCCAGAGCTTCAAGCAGACCCGGCCAGGCTGGTGCATACATAAAACCAAATGCGATCCACATATTCGGAGTGGCGAAGGAATCCAGTGTGTAGCTTCCAATAACCACAGCAAGCCAGGCAAGAATGCTATAGATACCCATAAAACGTCCGAAGCGATTTTGAATTTTGAAATATCTCAAGCCTTGAACAAGCGCCATCAACATAAACAGAATGAATAACCCTGTTCCCACAATCCCTGTCTCAGCCAATAAACTTATAACAAGATTCTTCGGATTGGGGTATAGCGATGAAAATGGGCTCATTAACTTAATAATTTCTGTTGTATCCAAATATACCCAATTTGGCATCGATTCCATCATATGAAAACCCGCCTGTCCTAATCCAACACCAAAAAGTGGATACCTTAAAAACACTTCAAATCCTGCTTCAGCATACGCTAATCTGGGTTTTCCGCCGATGGACAGGATGTAATCAAGCGGATTGCGACTGACAAATAACTTGTCCCACATGAGAACAAAATAATCGTAACGGGCCAGCAGTGGGAGGAACACTTTTACAGCCACAATCACAAAGAGTACGATCAAGATCCCGAACACCAGCAAACGTTTCCAATCCGGATTAACATCGGCCTGGCGCTTTCTCCGTATTTGTGCCATCCACCGGATCCCCGCTATTCCTGCCCCAACAGCCAGAAGGCCCAATCCTATCACGAATCCGCCCCTCGAATACGACAGCCCCAGCAGGAATACAAGCACAAACAGGAGAAGCCATTCAAGAATATCAGCGACTTTGCCCTTCCCCAGAATGCGAAATCCTGTCAATTTTCCAGCCCAGAGAACCGGGAGAATCAGGATATTGATCTGCGATGCGAACCAGGATGGCTCATAGGCAAACCCATGCACCCTGTATTTATGAAAATCGCGCACTGAAATCAAACGCTGGATGCTGTTCAAAAAACCGTGGTCTGGAAAATTGATAAGGATACTGCTCGCCTGCAGCAGCCCCCACACCGCAGTGATTGAAAAACTGATATATAACAATCGAATAGAACGGGTGATTCGATCCGGCGATTTCAACATTAATAACGTGACGAAAAAATAACTGATACCAATGGCAAGTGTAGCAAACGCGCGAATCGCCCTCGATGTGGTTGTCTGCCCTCGCAGGGAGAACTGCGGGCCAGCATAAACCAGGAGAGTAGAAACAACAGCAGCAACTA
This sequence comes from Anaerolineales bacterium, assembly GCA_016927115.1. Classification (GTDB taxonomy): domain Bacteria; phylum Chloroflexota; class Anaerolineae; order Anaerolineales; family E44-bin32; genus JAFGNH01. The sequence goes on from JAFGNH010000197.1 coordinate 21,137, forward strand.
TAAAAAACAGCAGAGGTCCCAGCGTTGAAGGGAGTTCCCCACCTTTCAACAAATACACCAGAACAAATGTGATCACCAGGATTAAAAGCGGGTAAAGAGACAGTGGCCGAACAACAGCATTGCTGAAACCCGGAATCGGAAAAAAAGGAAAGCTGGTTATAGGCAGGAAAAGCAGGAGCATTCCCCAAAGAAACCAGTTCGGCCGGGACAGTTTTTTTATCAGGCCTCCGTTCATGATGCTTTCTCATCCCCGCTGCCCTGAACGAGTATAAATAACAGCCAGATAATACCAGCGATCAAACCCAGGGTACCGCCCAGCAGAATCACCCTGCCGGGTTTGACTGTCGGTCGAAGTGCCGGAGTAGCCTCCTTTTTTAAAACAACTTCAAGATACGGGTTCAAGCCCGCGCCGGCTTGAATCAGATCAGTTTCAGCCGCAAGCGATATTTCAAGAGTTGTGCGCATACTTTCCATGGTTCCCGGGCAGGACACAAGTTTATCTTCAACCATGTCCTTTAAATCTCGAAGGAATTCAAGGGTTTCAGCATTTGTTTCCATGGTGTACATTTCAGGATTCTGAAAGAAACCGGCGCTGGCTGTAATCTCCTCCAGCCACCAGTACCCCAGGATTTCGGTCTCAGCCGCTGGATCCTCCTCCTGCAGTGTCTGCGCTCGTCCTTCTATCCGGCCTGACAAGTCAGGTAATTGCGCACAAAGCAGTTCCTGAGAAGCCAATTGCCCGGCATAGTACGCCGTCTGAACCTTCTGGGAACGAAGCTGCCGGGCATAAATCAACTTCTCCTGTACAACAGCAACAAATGCTTCGGCCCAGGCGTTCGCCTGAACAGCTGCAACCTCTGGATCCGCTTCTCTGAAAACAAACCGCCAGTTTCCCTGAGCAGGATGTGGGAGAAAAGCATTCCCGAATAATTCTTCTGGATTCTGCGGAACAGGTAAATCCTGCGCTTGCAGGATCTCTATCAACCTTGTTAAAACCTCATCCGAAGTCGCCACTCCCTCAAGCAGCCGTGTTTGTTCTTCCAGAAAATATTCCCGGCGGACACCCAATTTCCAGATATTGTCAACCAGCGCTTCTTCGGCATTATGATCCACCTGAACAACTGCAAAGGATTCATAGACAGGCGGTTTAAGAATAGTATAACCAAATCCAAGAGCTGCACCCAGGAAAATCAAGAGAAAAAGCCGGGGCCAGTTTATCGGTATCAAATCGAGTATCTCAGCTAGTCTAAATATCTGCTTTGGCTTTTGTACTGGCTTCATGAATCATCTCCCTGCTTGATTGATTTTTCTGGTGACATGTCAGGATAGTAAAGTTCCAATAATGGAGAAGTGATACGGAAGACTGTTTTGATTTCTTCAGAAGTCAACTTTTGCTTCCAGATATTAATAGTTGCGGCGCTGTCTCTTTTTAACTCAAAGACCCTGTCGCCTCGCGCAGCTCCACGATTCCCGGTATTCGAATAAGCCTGGATCTTTCTGGCCACCCGATCGGTGAATGGAAGATTCGCCCATCTGAAAATATCTTTAAAGCCGGATACCGGATCCAGCGATAGATCCTCATGACGAACCAGCCTTACTTGAGAAAGCCCGGAAAGCTCTGTATCCACTACAGAGTACAGAATTTTCCAAAGCAGGGCACCGCGTGTAACCAAATCAGGTGGGTTTGCGGCAGCTCTCTCGATTTCAGCACGAAATGGTCTTAAATAAGTATCCATGAGTACTGGCTGCTTTAAGAAATTCTGGAAGCTGATCTTCCAGCTCACCCGTTTCAGACTGGATACAAACGCAGCCGGGTGCCGAATCAGGATGAGGGCTTGCGCGTCAAACTGCGATACAAGCCATTTTGTGGAAAAGAGAGCGATAGGATCTTTTAGAATTGCTCGATAGTTCCCAATGGCTCTGGCCCGGAAGAACCAGAACGCATCCCGAAGCATCCGAACACTATCCTTGATGGATCGCAACGCGCTGAGTTCACGTCCTAACCCATAGCGAAAATCCAGCATCTCGCTGAAGGCTTCGTAGATTGAGGTTTCAATCTTCGGCTGAACAAGTGTGTACCATAACGGGAATTCAGCCTTACAAATTCCAGGCCTGTGCAGTGGATTGAATGGCTCACCTATGTACACAGTTCTGGGCGCAGTAGAGAGAATTTTTCCAACCCAGGTCGTTCCCGAACGGTGTGAACCTGTAACCAGAATCGGTTTGGTAGAAAACACTGGTTCTTTTACCATCGCGTGATCACCACCGCCCACCTGTTTTCAGGAATGTACCTGTAATTCCAACTGTGCATCCTGCATGATCTGTTCCTGAAACAATCAAGATATCACCCATCCCAAATCTGTGTGGTTCTGTGATTATGCAGGATACAGGGCACGGGCCAGAAACCGCATCTTCAAAAAAAGGGAGGAAATCATTCATTCCACTTTCTCTTTATCCACAACCCCGCGGAGGTTGTTGTCGGGCTGACCGGCTTTCACCGGATTATGAAACTCCAACCACAGGATCAGAATAATGCTGGCCATCAGGATCGCAAAGTAAATGACATTTGCCCACAATACTGAAGCACCCAGTAGAATAAACGCGGTCAATCCCAATCCGCCTGCAATCAGATGCATACCCACAACTGCACGATTTGAATCCAGTCCCATCCGCACCAGACGGTGGTAGCTGTGATCATGACCCGCCTGGTATACCGGCATCTTTCTCCGTAAGCGCGAAAAAACAACCAGTACCATATCAAAAACAGGCACCCCAAGAACAAGTATCGGCGTAAACCAGGATACCTCCTGGGGAAGTCCGGCAGGATTATAGGCAATTCCTATCGCCGCCAGAAGAAACCCCAGCAACTGCGCCCCCGAATCTCCAAGGAATAATCTGGCTGGCTGTGTATTCAGAAACATCAGTCCAATACCGGCGCCCAGCAACACTGCTGATAGACGGGCAAGTTCCGGCTGCCCGGAATCAATTGTTACAAGCATAAAAAAACCTGATGCGATAATCGCTATGCCCAATGCGAGTCCATCCATGCTATCCACAAAGTTGAATGCATTACTCAAACCAACCATCCAAAACAATGTGATCAGATAATTTGCCCAGTTGAATGAAAATATATGCGCTTGAATGCCCGCCAATATTAAGAATACTGTTGCGATAATCTGTCCGGCCAGCTTGGGCAGGGGCTCCAATCCATACCTGTCATCCACCAATCCCCACAGCATGATCAGGCTCGTGGCTCCCAGCAGGCCGGGGATGACCGAACCGTGCCACGTCCCAAAGATCATCCAACCTGCCCAGATCGATACCAGCAGGACAATCCCTCCCCCCAACGGTGTTGCACTCTGATGCAGCTTATGCGGAGCAGAATCGGGGCAATCCAGAAACCCCTTACGTAAAGCCAGTTTTTGCACAGGGAATGAACACAGGAAAGCTACAGTGCCTGCCAGCAGAATTACCGGAAATAGTAATGACAATCGAACCATCGGGATCCTTTTTTGGGATTTATTGAAACACTCCAATTACTTCAACAGCTTCTCCATGCTTCTGATCAAACGGCTGTTGACACTCTCAACAGAGAAATCTCGCCGGACAATGAACCGGCCTGCGTCGCCCATCTGCTTCCTGAGCAAGGGATCAGCAACCAGGTATTTAATGGCTGCAGCAAGCGCTTTCGCATCCCCGGCTGGTACGATTACACCATTATATCCATCCTGTACAATATCCGTACAGCCCGGCACATCGGTTGTAATGATAGGTTTCCCGGCCGCAGCCGCTTCAATCAAAGACCTGGGTACTCCCTCTCGATATTTCGACGGCAGGATGACCAGGTCGCTTTGTTGAAGCAGCCCGGGTACGTCCTCAACAAAACCAAGCCATTCGATCAATCCCTCTTCCTGCCACCCCCTCAACTCGGCAGCTCGGACAGAACGCGGATTGCCCTCATCAACTGCTCCCGCCAGTGTGATCCGGATCGGTGAGCCCCCCGCCTGCAGCAGTCGCACTGCCTCGATAATTTCACCTATCCCTTTATCCCACAGCATTCTGGAAACCATAACAACCCTGGTTCTCTTTTCTCCTTCCAGATGCTCTGGGATATGTTCCGTTTGAAAGAGATCCAGGTTCACCCCGGAACCCGGGATCACCTCGGTCAGATCTTCCGCTAAAACCCCTGTATCCGTAAATTCCCGCCTGTCCGATTCATTCTGAAATATCGTTACCGAATTGGGATGGCGCAGTGCATAGCGAGATACCTGCAGCAGGATCCAACGCTGCAGAAGCGTTGAAAACGATTGATGGCTGTAGAGATATCCCAGTCCGGTAATTGCATTCATCACGGCAGGGATCCCGGATAACCGTGCCCCGATGGAACCATAAAGGACGGACTTAAGTGTAAAATGGCAAACAAGATCCGGCTTCAACTGCCTGTATGCTTTTGTAATAAAAAAAATGGAGGAAAGTTCTTTCCATGGATTCATTCCCCTGCGGCTGATCTCAAACCCGACCCATTGAAATCCATCCTGCATTATCCGCTGTACATATTCATCGTGCGGAGATGCCAGAACAACATGATACCCTCGCTCACGCAGGTCCATTGCCAACTGGAGCCGGAAGTTATACAGATACCAGGTCGTATTGGCAAAGAGCAGAATCGTCTTCTGCTTCTGAACAGCTGTTTTCACTGTACTCCCTCTGCATCTTCAAGGTCAGTATCCTTGCCGCGGTGAAACCGCGCCGCTCGTATAACCTGACGCAGCCTGGTGATACGGTTCCTCCCCAACAGCAGACCGGGCAAACTCCAGAACAATGCGGTCAGAACATCGGAAGAGAAGAACGCAGCCGGAGAAGAACGGAATGTCCGTAAAACCTCTCGCAGTGATAGCCCATACTCTCCGCACTTCATATACACACGGGCACTGGCAGCATGAGTCCTTGCCCATGCACTGCGTTGTGCGGCTGGATGGCCTTCAAAATATGGGTGCTGCAGTGCTGTGCGCGTGGTCTCATAACGTTCCACCGCCGCCTGCGGTGATCCGGCCTGTGTTTTGGATTGTGCGTAGACCCGAAAGCGCGCCAATGGCTGAGGAAGATAACGGATTTGGCTTCCGTTCAGCGCCAACCTGATCCACAGGTCACGATCCATTAAATAATGCAGACTCTCATCCAGATATCCGATTGAGCGCAGCGCTTCGTGCCGTGCCAGCGCTCCGGCCTGGGATATATCCACCCAGTTTTTGATGTTGGCGGGAAAATCAAAGGGAGCGTAATGATAATTCTGTAAAAACGATCCGGCTTCATCCATCCAGATCAGATCACCATAAACAAGATCTACATCCGGATTGCTTTTCAGGTATTGGACTGTAGAAGTAATTGAATCCAGCAGCAGTTCATCATCCGAGTTCAGCCACCACAGATACTCTCCCTGTGCACGGTGAAAGCCCTTGTTAATCGCATCCGTCTGGCCCCGGTCCGGTTCACTCACCCAATACGTAATACGATCAGAATACCGCTTCAGAATCGAGATACTTTCATCACTGGATGCTCCATCAATCACCAGCAGTTCAATATGGGCATAGGTCTGTTCAAGAACAGACAGCACAGCCTGCTCCAGAAACGCGCCCTGGTTATAAGAGGGGATTACAATGGAGACCAGTGGATCCACAGAATTCTTCCTTTGGTATAACATCAGCCGGAGAGCCTGCTTCACTCACCTGCCTGAAGAGTTGGATAAATACGGCTGCTCCAGGACCTGTACGTAATCAACTTTCGGAAATACCGTCAGCTTCCCCCCCACAGTGGCATCCAGGATTTCGCGTCCATCTGCCTCGTATGCCTGTCTGGCCAGTTGATAGGCAATCTCTGAAGTCTCCAGATCAGGCAGCTGCCAGCGTACTCCCTTTCCGAAATAATCCGGATGAAAATGGTTGGGATCAGCCCCCCCGGAAACCACTTCCCTGTTCGCTTCTCCAGGGGTGGTAAAGTTATGATCGACACCAATCAGGATTACCTGAGAAAAGCCCAGAAAGTAGGCTATTTGCAGGGCAACATACGTGACTGTAGCACCAGTCCACAGATCACGCGTGGGGTCAACGCAGAATCGTGGTGAAAGATCCAGCATCGGGCCGCCAATAAAAATGGTATCTGTATCCCGGCTGAGAGGATGCCGCTGTCCCCATGTAATAAAACGGGTGTTATCCAGCTTATCCAACTCCGTATGGAATTGTTCAACGACCAGGCCATTCACTGTGACATGATAGGTACACGGTTTTCCGATACGATCATAGAACAGGTAGCCGCGGTTCAAACTGAATGTTACTTCATCATACAACAGGCTGAGATCGGTATTCTGCAGGCTGGGACCATTCCCGATAAGCACGCAGCGTTCACCACTGTGAATATCCTTCATGGCCCGCAGCTTTACCCTGCTCCTCCGGCCGCGAGGATCAAACGTCCAGACCATATTCCGGGCCAGAGCAGACAAAGGCGGCACCCGCTTTTCCAGCCATTTTTTAAATTCCATCCACAAACACTCCCTGATTAGTCTGCCCACACAGATAAAAACAGGCTTCCTGCGCTATTTTATTATCCGATCTTTCCTGATAATCGATCAACCAATCCGAGAAATCCGTCAGCCACCTGTTCAACTTGATAACCCTTGACCGCCTCTAAAGCCGTTTCTGTCAGGGTTTTCGCTCGTGCCGGGTCCTCGAGTATTTCCAAAATTGCGGCAGCCATAGCCGGGGCATCACCGGGTGGAACAAGCACACCGGCTCCGCCATCCTGGAGCAGCTCAGCCGGTCCCCAATGACAATCGGTAGCCACAACCGGCGTGCCGCATGCCATAGCTTCAAGGATCACGATCCCGAAACCTTCATAATGTGAGGATAACACAAAAAGATCAGCCCGCTTCAGCACCGGGTATGGATTAGATATATAACCTGGAAACCGGACAGCGTCCATAATCCCCAGAGTCTGCGCCTGTGTCTCAAGCGCTTTCCTCAGCTCACCCTCACCAAGCACGACCAGCAGAGCTTCCCGCGTTTGACGAACGATTGCCATTGCTTCCAGCAGCACGTCAAAACCCTTCTGGTATACCAGGCGCCCGATGGCAATGATCACCGGCCCGGGATACTTCACCAGTTCCTGGAACGGCATTGGCTCCGCCGCTTTGTTTGATATGACTCCAAGATCAAGACCATTGTGAAGTACCCGAATCGCCCCATCTTCATACTTCAATATCCGGCAAATATCTGCAGCCAGATCGCGGGACACAGCCAGCACCTGATCTGCCCGCCTGTACAGGAATGCAAGAGCCCGCTTGGCCAGAACGCGAATGAATCCCTGCAAACGGTCGAGACGTATCTGGAGATCATTATGCTCGACAACAAAAAGAAGCGGCTTGTGCTTCATCAGCCGCGAAGCTGCAATACTGACAATATTCAAGTGAGTCAGATTGGAGACAAAAACACCCGATTTACCTCGCATGTATTTCCGCAGGGAGAAAAACGCGGAAAGCACCCGCGACTTATCCAGATCAACTACATGTACAGCATCTGAAACATATGCAGCCCATGGACCCTCCACACGAACGACAACAAGCTCTACGCTATAGCCGCGCTGTGCGAGTTCATTCGCCAGCCGAACCATGGTTCCTTCTGCTCCCCCACCGCGCAGGCTGGGAATACACAGGTAAATATGGCTTGATTCCGGTGTTTCCTTTTCCGCTCTGTGCACCATTCAGTGGTTCTCCACTTTCCGGTTCCGATCAAGTTTCATCGCCAGGCCTTGAATGCCGAGCCTCAACTTGAGGCGGAAAGGCATCCACGGTTCCAATAGCCGGCGTAAAAGGTACTTCATGTACAGAATCGAGAAACGGCTGCCGCCTCTCCGTTCGTGTACTCTCAGCATCTCCGGCCAGCAGCGGTCTGCTTCAGAAACTGATTTTGCCCCTTTATGAAGTCGGAATGCCGCCCATAAATCCGGTTGATAGCGAATGGGAGCCACAGATGCCAGACGCACCCATAAATCATAATCCATGGCAAAGTAGAACGAAGGATCCAATGGGCCGACCTGCTTCCACAAAAAAGCCCGAAAAAAAGCGGCCTGCTGTGGAATATGGACATACCCGCGCCGCAGCCTGTTGTAATCCGTATGAGCAGCCGGGAAACGGCCAATCACCTTTCCATCTTCATCAATATAATCCGCATCACCATAAACCAGGCCGACTTCGGCATGCTGCTGTAAATAAGCAGCTGCAGCCGAGACAGCTCCCGGGTAATACAGGTCATCTGAATTCAGCCAGGCCAGAATCTCCCCGTTCGCCATTGCGAATCCCTTGTTGAGCGCATCAGTCTGTCCCTTATCAGGTTCAGATACCCAGCGTGTAATGTGATTCTCATAACGGCGAATAACATCCACACTGCCATCCGTGGAGCCGCCATCGATCACAATATACTCCAGATTCGGGTAATCCTGGTTTAGCACAGACCTGATAGTCTGCTCCAGATAGTGCGCTTGTTGGAAGGAAGGTGTAATAATCGATATGAGTGGCTGCATAATTTCAGTCTGTATACCTCAACAAATCTCCGTCCCAGAAGAGTGTTTTACCCTGGTGCTGCAGACGCCGGCGAGTATTCCGGTACCACAGAAAACCGGACTCCAGACCAACCACGCCGAGGAAAGCCTGGATAACCTTATACCAGGCTTTCAGAACCAATGCGGGTTTAATAAAGAGCGCCCGCCAGAAAAAACCCAGCGCGATACGGTACTGGCGGTTGTCAATCAGTCTGCGGGCTGAAAAAATACACAGACTGGCATCAATCCGGTGCCTGTTACCCTCATAACAGTTCCGGTATTCTGGAATTTCCGGAAACGAAGATACAAGCCGCTGAGCTTCACCGACAAAATCAGCGGCAGATGCAATGGTTTTTGCCTCAGGATGAGTACGCTCTGCTGCCCAGAATTCCGGTACATGAATAATCGGACCCTGCAGGGCAAACCGGATCCACAGTTCATGGTCGAGAATCAGATGATAATCTGTGTTCAGGTAGCCGGTTTTTTCAAGAACACTTCGACGCATAAAGACTGTCGGCTGAAGCAGCACCTGCCAGCACATGAGATCCAGTGTGGTCAGTGAATGGTAGCGGTGCCAATCCAGTATGCGTTTCTCGGAATCAATCAGGATCCCGTCACCATGGACCATACTCGCGGCCGGGTTCTGTTGTAATGCAGCAGCTGCATGACGCACTGCGTTTGGCAGATACAAGTCATCCGAGTTCAACCAGGCTACATATTCACCCCTGGCCCGCTTCAATCCCTTATTGATAGCATGCGCCTGTCCTTTGTCCGGCTCCGAAACCCACCAGGCGATTCTGTCGGCATACTTCTGAATAATCTCCACGCTGTGATCTGTTGATCCGCCATCCACAACGATATACTCCAGGTTGGGATAGCCCTGTCCGAGAACAGTCCGGATGGTTTCTTCCAGAAAAGGCGCCTGATTATAAGAAGGTGTAATTATGGAAACAAGAGGCAGCTTGGTCACAGATCTCTTCACCGTGTGCAGGTTTTATTGCATGTATGAAAAAGCGCTCTCCATTGTATCAGGATTGGCTGTTTTACTCGACTCATATCCCCCGCTGCACAGGGGAATCGCATTCTCGGAGGGGACTTTTAAATTGTCGACATAAGTGTTAAGATCTGGTCAACAGGAAAGGAGTTTCCATGAG